>SHVV01000028.1 GCA_009694095.1 Alphaproteobacteria bacterium
GGGGTCGAACGAAAATAGCTCGCGTAGACACGATTCATCGGTTGGTAGTCGCGATAGAAATGGGTCAAATAGACACGGGCCATGACGACATTGGCCAGCGTGGTGCCGCACGCTTCCAGAACGGTCGTCAAATTGGCGAAAACGAGGCGGGTCTGTGCTTCGATCCCCTTCGGTAGGGCTCGCTTGGGATCGACCGGATCGATCGGAAGTTGCCAGGTGACAAAAATCCATTCACCGACCTCGACCGCGTGAGAAAATGGCGCGACCGGAGCCAGTGCGCCGGCAATCATGTGAAAAAACGGACTCGTCCACGGAAGCCCCCCTCTGCTGCGTATCGTTACGTCGATCGAGGGAAAAGCCTGCGCACGAGGAGCTCGTTGCGGATCAATCTTCGCCGGGTTATGGACTATGCGCGAAAGGTACCGAAAGGTGCGACTACCGAGGGATATTACCGAGATGGCTTTCGGGATCAAGAAATTGACGCCGCATTTCGTCGGCGAGATGACGGGCGTCGACATGCGTAAATTGGACGACGCGACGTTCGCCGCCGTTAAGCGGGCATGGCGCGAGAACCAAATCCTCGTTTTCCGGGGCCAGCATCTTGAGGAAGAAGCTCTTGTTGAATTCAGCCAACGGTTTGGGGCGCTCGAAACGCATGTTCGCACCGAGTACCTTTCGACCGAACATTCCGAAATATTGTACGTATCGAATATCAAGAAAGGCGGCCGCGCGATCGGGATTCTGTCGGATCACGAAGTCGGCTGGCATTACGACCAGATATACCTGACGCAGCCGGCGGTTGGCTCCTGCCTATACGCGGTGAAATTGCCGAGCGCTGGCGGCTCGACCTATTTTGCCGACATGTCCCGTGCCTACGAGACATTGCCGGCGCAGATGAAGAACAAGATCGATGGTCGCAAAGCGGTTCAGTCGTACGATTACTTCAATCAGTACAACAGCGTCGCGACCTCCAGTGAACAGAAGAAAAAAACGCCGGATGTCGAGCATCCGATCGTTCGAACCCATCCGATGACGGGACGCAAGGCGCTCTACATTTGTCCCGGGATGACGACTCGAATCGTCGGATTGTCCGAGGACGAAAGTCGAACGATCCTAAAAACACTCTTCGACTGGTGCGTGCAGCCCGAATTCGTTTACCGCCACGATTGGCAGTATGGCGATGCGGTCATGTGGGATAATGCCTGCACGATGCACCGTCGCGATCCGTTCGATGAAAAATCCGAGCGCCTCATGAAGCGGACGACCATCCTGCCGCCGGCTGAACTTTCGGTCCCGTTTTAGTTGTTGAGTAGGATCAGTCGGTGCCAGAACGGCGCGCTGCGTTAAGAACCCCGGACAGTTTCGACATTCGATCGAACGTCACGGAGGGCTGTTCTCCGGGCACTTGAAAGATATTTCCGCGACCGGCGTCCTGGCGGTCGCGGACGAGTGCAAAGCCGATCCTCCCGAAACCGTGATGGTTTGGCTTTCCGACAATACGTTTGTTAATGATCGGGTAGTATGGCCTCGGGCCAACGAAGTGGGCCTCGCGTTCAGGCTCGATGAGCACACGGCCGCGCCGGCCTGATCGGCCGCTCGTTGCTGCACAAAGACTTTCGCAATCGCGGTCGGTTAGTGCCGGGTGCGTCGGGGCGGTTCCGGTAGCTCTTCGGGCGCCGCGCATCCGGTCGGACAGCACTTGCCCGGTTGTTTTTCGCCGACGACCGCTCCTTTTTCCGCGCTGAGAACGCCGCGGTCGAGTAACTTCTCGACCAGTTCGACTTTGTCCTGGATCGGGTAGTTGCGAAAAATCTCGAGTCCCATCGCGGCCGGGGAACCGCCGCCGTGTAGACTGATGGTCGAGTACCAGCCGCTCGTGTTTGATGCAGTCAAGTCTTCGATAAAACGCGCGACATCGATGCGCCGTTCGTAGGGAATATCGTCGCGGCCGCGCAGCACCTCGGCGAGTTTGCCGGCGGTTGCCGGGTTGTGATCCTCGTCTGGCCCGGGGAGCGCCACGATAAGCCCGCCCGACACGTCGTGCGCGATTCGGTGCATGTCGTAGATCTGCGTCGCTAGCAACAACTTGCCGATGTTGGCGAACACGCGCTCCGGCTCATAGGCGCCCGAGGGGTCGGCGATGCCGTAAACCGAGGACGCGACGCCGCACGCGTAGAATCCCTCGACGATCTTGATGAGTTCGACCATCCGTTCGCGCAAATGCGAAACGCTGGCAATCTCCAAGCCGTTCGCCTCGCTCATCAACACGCCGGCGCCGATCAGGAGGTCGCCAAAACCGGCGCGGGCGCCGATGCAGGTCTGGCGGTGGTGGGTAGCGTAGGACTGAGTCAAGAACTGCGAATGGTCCCACTCGCGGTTCAGGAACACACGATCCCACGGCACGAACACATCCTCGAACAAAGCCACGCCGGTTGACTGACCATATTTGGCTGAAAACCGGGCCGCCGCTTCACCGGGCCGGCCGGCCGGGCGCGCGACGATCGTGAGTCCTTTGACGTCGAGCGGTACGGCACAGCAGACCGCGAAATCGGCGTCCTCCTCGGTCATGTTACGCGACGGCATGACCAGCAGTTCGTGCACATAAGGCGCGGCGGTGATGATCGCTTTGGTCCCGGAGATCACGATGCCGTCGGGCCGACGCTGCTTGATATGGACAAACGTGTCCGGGTTTTTCTGCTCGTGTGGACGCTTGGAGCGATCGCCCTTGGCATCGGTCATTGCGATACCGAGAACGAGGTCCTGCTCCTGAACGCGATGTAGGTATTCGACGAAGCGCTCGTGGTAGTTGGTCCCCTTGTCGGCGTCGATCCGATAAGTCGCTTGAAATGCGGCGTTGAGTCCGTCTTGGGTGAGATAGCGTTGCGCGCAGCCAGTGTATTGGCACACGAGTCGCACTGCCTCGAGTTTGTTCAGCAGGTCGCGTGTCGAACGGTTGATGTGGTTGAAGCGGTTGACTTCGCGTCCGGTCGATTGCTCGGTCGCAAGCATCAATGGCCGGTACTTAGTTTCCAGCGCGAAGTCGTACGTGAGGGCGATCGCGGCGAGGCCCGGCGCTAACGCGGGGGCATCCGGAACCGAGTCGATTCGCTCACCGTTGACGTATACGATCGGCTTCGCCGCCCGCAGCGATTCGCGGTAATCCGCGCCCGACATCAACACGGCGTTTGCTCCATTTTTTTCTCGCCACTTATAGTCGGCACGTTGTACCGCCGCAAGCAAGCGCGAATCGATCTTGGAACCAAAGCCGGATCGGGTAGGCTGCAACTCAATCTGGAGGACTCGTGATGAGCCAAAACAGGCCGCTGTCCGGTATTCGAGCGCTCGACGTGGCGACGTTCGTCGCCGCGCCCTATTGCGCAACGATGATGGCCGAGTTTGGAGCCGAGGTGATAAAGGTCGAACTGCCGGGCATCGGTGATCCAGTGCGCAAGTTCGGTACGCCGACCGAGAGCGGCGATTCTTTGGTGTGGCTCTCCGAGGGGCGCAATAAAAAATCACTGACGCTCGATTTGCGCAAGCCTGAGGGAGCTTCGTTGTTCCGCGAACTAGCTGCGAAATCGGACGTGATTTGCGAGAATTTCCAGCCCGGGACGCTCGAGCGTTGGGGCGTCGGCTACGATGCACTCGCGGCGCTCAATCCCGGTCTCGTGATGGTGCGCGTTTCGGCGTATGGCCAAACCGGTCCCTATCGCGACCGCCCTGGGTTCGGCCGTATTGCGAATGCTTTTTCGGGAATTTCGTATCTGGCCGGCTATCCGGACCGACCGCCGGTGACGCCAGGTTCGGCGACCCTCGCCGACTATCTGTCCGGCCTCTACGGATTCGCCGGCGCGCTGCTTGCGCTCCAAAGCCGGGCTAAGACAGGTCGCGGTCAGGTCGTCGATCTCGGGCTCTATGAGTCGGTCTTTCGCATCTTGGACGAACTGGCACCGGCCTACCAGCGCACCGGATTTATCCGCGAGCGGATGGGCCCGGGCACCGTGAATGCCGTGCCGCACAGTCACTACCCGACTAAGGACAGGCGATGGGTCGCCATTGCCTGCACGAGCGACAAGATTTTCGCGCGCCTGGCGGAGGTCATGGGCCGGCCCGATGTGGCCGGCGCCGGGAGTTACGGCACGTATGACCGGCGCGTCGCGGCCCGCGAAGAGGTCGATGCGTTCGTCGGAGCGTGGACGAAAACCCTGCCGCGCGCCGATCTACTCGCGCTGTGTGATCGCGGGCAAGTACCATGCGGGCCGGTGTACGCAATCGACGAAATTTTCGAAGACCCGCAATATCAGGCGCGCGAAAATATCGTCGTCATGAAATCTGCTGGCGTCGGCGACGTCGCGGTGCCGAATGTTGTTCCCCGCCTCACTGCGACGCCTGGCGGGATCGATTGGCTTGGACCTGCGCTTGGTCGCGACACCGACGAATTGCTAAAGCATCTACTCGGCCTGACCGCCGAGCGGATCGCCGAGCTTAAGACCAAGAAAGTCGTCTGAATCGCCTCGCGACGATCGGTGATTCGACGCCATTGGCGTCGACTTACGGCCGTGCCGCCGCAGCTCGAATGCGGGCGATGACGTCAAGAACGCGCTGTGCTTTGACCACGATGGGGTAGTCGACGAAATAGCCGTCGACCTGGATAGACGCCGATCCCTCCGCCTCGGCCTTCTTGAACGCGGCGATGATCTTTTCGGCCCTGGCGATTTCAGCGCCGGTCGGGGTAAATATCTCGTTCACCAATGGCACCTGATCGGGATGGATACAAAGCTTGCCTTGAAAGCCCATGTTGAGGGCGGTGTGGGTCGACATCTCGAGATGCGCTCGATCCTTCAAATCGATGAAGACGGTGTCGATCGGTGGTTCGAGTCCAGCAACGCGAGAGGCCAGGACGATTCTGGCGCGGGCATGGGTAAGTTCCTGTTCCTCACCGGTCCATTTCAGTCCCATGTCGCGGGTGAAATCGCCGGCACCGAACGAGACGCGTTTCACTCGAGTCTTTCCGCCGCAAATCTCGTCGATCCGATGCAGGCCAAGTCCGGTTTCGATGATCGGCAAGATGTCGATCGTGCCGATGGCGAGACCGCGCTCGCGCTCGATCTGCGCCAACAGCCAATCAACCGTCTTAAGCTGGTCGGCCGCCTCGACTTTCGGCACCATAATGCCATCGAGCCAAGGCCCGACGATGGCATGGAAGTCGCCATAGCAATATTCGGTATCGAGCGCGTTCACGCGGATATAGCCCAGGCTGCGGTGCGGCTTCTTGAGCGCTTCGACAACGGTCGCGCGTGTCGCTGGCTTTTCGGCGATCGCGACCGCGTCTTCGAGGTCAAGAATCACTGCATCGGCGCCGACGCCGAAGACCTTTTCGACTTTACGAGAGTGATTGCCAGGAACGAATAAGAATGACCGCAAAAGACGCATGGAACCCACCTGCTGACCGAAGGAATCAGAGCGCAACCAATCACGAGACCTGACCCGAGTTCAAGCACTGATCGGCCTTCGGACTGGATTCAGCAGCTTATCGTCGCCGATCTCGTTTCGACGTGCCTACTTCGACGCCGATTAACCTGCGTCAACGAACAGAGGAGAAGTGGAGTGCTAAGGTAAATGCACAAAGGGAGATCTCATGGCCACTCGACTGCTCAATGACCTCATCGAGGATCACGCGACGATGCGCAAGAATCTCTACATTCTGGAATGGCAGCGGGATATTTTTACGACCGGTGGCCATCCTGATTGGGACTTGATCGACGACATTGCCACGTACTCTCTCGACTATCCGGATCTTTACCACCACCCGAAAGAAGATGCCGTGCTCGCGGCAATGACAAAGCGGAACGGCGACTGGGCGGAAGGAGCGTAAAAGCTGGTGGCTGAGCACACGAAGTTAGCCGAGGGGACCCGACGTTTTTCCGAAGCGATAACGGCGATTGAACGAGAAGCCGAAGTCCCGCGCGATGCTTTCGATGCGGTGGTGTTCGATTCCGTCGCGTCCTATTGCCGTCACATGGAAATGGAGGAAGAGTTTTTCTTCCTGGCGGCCGAAATATGTCTGACGGCAACAGATTGGCTCGAGCTTGGAGCCGAGACGGCGCGCTACAACCCTTTGTCGGACGTTAGAGAGCGCACCCGTTTCAAAAAGATGCGCTCGGAGATTTTCGATTGGGCCCGGGACGGGCGTGGTTAGCCATTTGATTCGCTCGTCCGCCGGTCAGCCGATGGCGATACAGACCTTGCCGAAATGGCGCCCAAGGGCCAAGTACTCGAAGGCGGCACGAGCGTCGGCAAAGGGAAAAACGCGATCGATCACAGGTTTGACGCGATGAAGTTCCATCGCCCGCAACATCGCCTCCAGTGCAGCGCGGGTGCCAACGGTCACTCCCTGCACTCGGACGTTGCGCGAACCGATGAGCGGCACAAGTAGATCGACTCGAGCGCCGCCGAGGACGCCGATCAGCGCGATCATGCCGCCCAGTCGAACCGCGCGAATCGACTGCTTGAACGTGTCGGCGCCACCGAGTTCGATGACATTGTCGACGCCACGACCCTCGGTGAGCGTGAGCGCCGTTCGCCCCCACTCGGTGTCTTGCCGGTAGTTGATAAGATGGTGCGCGCCAAGGACAGCGGCGCGCCCGAGTTTCTCGTCGCTCGACGATGTAACGATGACCTCCGCGCCGCAGAGGCGCGCGAACTGGAGCGCAAACAACGCCACGCCGCCGGTTCCCTGGACGAGAACGATGTCGCCCGGTGCGGCGCAACCGTAGTCGACGATAGCGCTCCAAGCCGTCACCGCTGCACAGGGCAACGACGCTGCCTCGATGTCGGTCAGGAAGGTCGGTGTGCGCACCAGTCCGTCTTCGTGAAAAATACGGTACTCGCAAAGAACGCCGTCGGTATCGCGACCAAGATCGCTCGCAAGCGCCGAAACACTCGCGTAACCGGCGAGCCAACGCTGGAAAAACGAAACCGTCACTCGATCGCCAGCCCTGAATCGAGTGACCCCGGCACCCACGGCGACAACGGTGCCGGCACCATCCGACAACGGAACCAGCCCGCTCTTCTTCTGCCGCGATCCGTACCCACCTTGCAGCATGACGAGGTCGCGGTAGTTAAGCGATGCAGCGCCGAGGCGTACGAGAACCTCACCGGCTCCCGGCGGCGGTGGATCGGGACGTTCTACGAGGGCGAGAGTTTCAGGACCGCCAACTGCTTCGAGGACAAAGGCTTCCATGGGGGTAGTATTACGAGGTGTGTCGCGGGTTTGCAAAATGTTGGTGATTCATTCACCATTTGCACCACCGGCATCCATCGAGCGACGATATTGGAGACAAAACATGCTGAGCCGGAGAGAGCTTCTCAAGCGAGGCGCGGTCATTGGCGCTGCGTCGATTGTTCGTCCCTGCGCCGCCTTTGCGGCCGCAGGACCGGCCGACCGAAATTTCACCGTCCTGCGCGACGGCAACCAGATCGGTCACCACACGATTACTTTCTCCCGCAACGGCGATGACTTCATTGTCGACGTTGGTGTCGAGCTCAAGGTAACGCTCGCGTTCGTGACGCTCTACTCCCTGACCCATCGCAATCGAGAGACTTGGCGCGCCGGAGAACTCAAGGCCATTGACACCAACACGCTCGAAAACGGCAAAATCTACACCATCAAGGGTGAAAGCGTGTACGGCGGCTTCCGCGCCGCAATCCGATCCGGTGACAAGACGATTGAGCGGATGTTGCCGCGCACCATCGTTCCAACGAGTTACTGGAATCCGGCAACCGTCGAACAGACGACGCTCCTCAATACGGCCAACGGCGAAAATCTTAATGTCAAAATTATCCCGCGCGTCGACGAGCCGGTAAAACTTCGCACGTCAACCATTCAAGCCCGCAAGTTCAGCATCACGGGCGGACTCAATCTCGACCTCTGGTACGACACCGCGAACGAAGTAGTTCGGCTAGCATTCGAGAATCGTGATTCGACGATCGAATACGAATTGCGGGCATAGATGACGCCGACGAAGCCCGTCTATCGCGCCGCTTGGATTACCGGCGCAAGCACGGGCATCGGGCGGGCGTTGGCGTTGGAGCTGGCCGAGCGCGGCACGAACGTCGCCATTTCGGCGCGGCACGCAGATCAACTCGATGCGGTCACGGCCGAAGCGCAGGGAAAGCCGGGGCGAATCATCGCCCTTCCGCTCGACGTTACCGACCAAGCCGCCGTCCAATTGGCGGCGGGCGCTACCGAACAGGCGATCGGTCCGCTCGATTTGGTGGTCGCCAATGCCGGCATTAGCGTCCCGATGGCAGGGACTTTAGTGGACGCTAAGAAATTTCGCACTTTGTTCAACGTCAATGTCATGGGCGTCGTTCATGTTTTGGAAGCAGTCGTGCCGTCCTTCGTCCAACGCCGAGCCGGACACCTCGCCGTGGTGTCGTCCGTCGCCGGATATCGCGGCTTACCCACAGCGGCGCCGTACTGCGCGTCAAAAGCGGCGCTTATCGCACTTTGCGAAAGCCTGAAGGTCGAACTTGATGCAGCGGGCGTCAAGATTCAGGTCGTCAATCCCGGCTTCGTCCGCACGCCGCTTACCGAAAAAAACGCATTCCGCATGCCGTTCTTGCTCGAGCCCGATGATGCAGCGCGCCGACTCTATGCCGGATTGGTTTCGGATCGGTTCGAGGTGACGTTTCCCAAGCGTTTCACCCGGCTCGTCAAGTTGATGAGCCTACTGCCGTACCCGGTCTATTTCGCGCTCATGCGCAGGCTAGTCGCGAAACGGACTCCGGTTCACGCGGAAGAACGCTGAAAAAACGCCGTTAATCTGCCGACGCGAAAGCCGAATTTCGTGATCGTGGCGAGGTTGATGAGGATGCCGTTCGATTGGAGGTACAGCCAATCGTCGAAGTGTACGACTAGCGCTCTACCTACACCCGAAGCGCGATATCGTACTCAAGGTGAAATTCGTTGCCGTAAACTTCGCCGGGGGGCCTTACCAACGACATCGTCGCCCGTCGCTTCGTAGGAGCCTTCGCCGAGCGGCGTGAATCGCCAGGCTCGATTGAGGGCGGCACCGTCGCCGAAACGGAAAACTTCATCGAGCGTAAGCGTGCGGCGGTCGAACCGTCCGTCGAGGTCGATTTCGAAGCTCCGCCGCGGCGCGCCAGAGCGGTACTGCAGAAACCCGGTCGCCCGCCGGCGCCCGACGAAATACTGCTCCGGTACGAAGCGCAGCGGAGAGTTGCTCACTTCGCGGATGGGCAAGCCAACCGTTGATCTTATGCGGTGCGACTCGCTCTGGCGTCTTTGATCGCTCGCCAAACCCGTTCGGCCGTCAGCGGCATGTCGAGGTGCTTGATGCCGAACGTCGAGAGCGCATCGACAATGGCATTCACGATTGAAGGACAGGCGCCGACGGTTCCAGCTTCGCCGGCGCCTTTCAGGCCGAGCGGGTTCGTACGGCACAGGACTTCGTTGTAGCTCACGTTGAAAAACGGCACATCCTCGGCGCGCGGCATGGCGTAGTCCATGAACGAGGCTGTCAACAACTGCCCCGACTCGCCATCATACAACGTGTTCTCCATGATGGCTTGGCCGGCGCCTTGAACGACACCGCCGTGGATTTGTCCGGCGAGCAGCATCGGGTTGAGCACCTTGCCGACGTCGTCGACGATCGAATAGGCGATGATCTCAAATTTTCCGGTCTCGGGATCAAGTTCGACTTCGCAGATGTGGCAGCCGTTGGGGTAGGTCGCGTTTGTCGGTGCCCAAGTGCCGACCCCGGAAAGCTCTTTCTCCTCAACTCCTTTGACTTTGCCAGCGCGAACAGCGAGTGCGACATCAAACAACGTGACTCGGCGGTCGGTGCCGACGACGGTAAACGTTCCGTCCGCATAACGGATGTCGGCGCCGGCGACTTCGAGAAGTTCGCTCGCGGCACTCCGGCCCTTTTCGATGAGATTATCGGCGGCGACCAAAGTTGCATGACCGCCGGTGGTGATGGAGCGCGATCCCGCGGTACCTGAACTCGCTGGGACTATGTCGGAGTCGCCCTGAATCAGTTCGATTCGTTCGAGGCCCACCTCCAACTTTTCGTTCAGAAACTGCGCGAACGCGGTCTCGTGCCCTTGACCCGAGGCTTGTGTCCCGATGACGAGGCCGACCTTACCGTCGGCGACACGCAGCGTCACGTTTTCGCCCCCGAGTAGGGGGCCGGCGCAAGTCTCGATGTAGTAGGCGAGGCCGATGCCCCGAAGTTTACCGCGTCTTGCGGCAGCCGTGCGCCGGGCCGTGAAGCCGCTCCAGTCGGCGGCCACGCGCGCATCGTCCATATTGCGGGCGAATTCGCCGCTGTCGTAGGTGAGGCCCAAGGCGGTCTTGTACGGCATCTGCGCCGGCGTAATGTAATTGCGCCGCCGGAGTTCACCGGGGTCGATCTTGAGTTGGTGTGCCGCGACATCGACCAGCCGCTCGATCATGTACGCTGCTTCCGGCCGCCCGGCGCCGCGATAAGCGTCGACGGGAACGGTGTGGGTAAAGACGCATTTGACTTCGTTATAGGCCGCTGGAATTGCATAGACGCCGGTGTGCATCCCGGCACAGGCGATCGTCGGAATGAGTGGCCCAACGGTCGAGAGGTAGGCTCCCATTGCGGCGACGGTGCGGACGTGGAGACCAAGGAACTTACCGTCGCGATCAAGCGCGAGCCGTGCTGTCGTTACGTGATCCCGGCCCTGGATGTCACTCAAGAACGCTTCGCTGCGGTCGCTCGACCATTTGACGGCGCGGCCGATTTTCTGTGCCGCCCACAGCACAAGGGCCATTTCTGCGTAAAATTGGCCCTTCATGCCGAACCCGCCACCAACGTCGGGCGGCGTGATGACGCGAAATTTTTCCTCAGGCAGTTTGAAAACTGCCGCGAGGATGCCGCGAATACCCCGTGTTCCCTGAGTGCACGTGGTGAGTTTGTAGCGCCCAGATGCGGCGTCGTATTCGCCGACCGCTGCGCGCGGCTCCATCGAATTGACCACCAGTCGGTTGTTAATGAGGTCGAGCGTCGCCACATGCGACGCGCTCGCTATAGCGGCCTCGGTCGCGCCTTTGTCGCCCTGCTCCCAATCAAGGCACAGATTTTTTGCTGCGCTTGGCCAGACAAGCGGGGCGCCATCCTCGAGCGCGGCCGCGGTGTCAACGATCGCCGGAAGCGATTCGAACTCGAGTTCGATCATATCCGCAGCCTCGCGCGCGATCGCGAGGCTATCGGCGACGACGAAAGCGATGGGATCGCCGACGTGCCGGACAACGTCAGTAACGAGGAGCGGATGCGGTGGGCGCTCGCTGGCGGTGCCGTCTCGGTTCTTGTCGGGGCCGAAGGCCGGTGGTGAGCCGAACTTGTCAGCCGCGACGTCCGCGCCGGTAAGGACGATATGCACGCCCAGCAGCTGTCTCGCCGCAGTAACGTCGATCTTCGTCAGGCGGGCATGGGCGTGCGGTGAGCGCAGAAGAGCCGCGTATGTCTGCCCCGGCACGCGCACGTCGGTCGGGTAGAGGCCGCGCCCGGTGACGAGTCGCTTGTCTTCCTTGCGCTCGACGGATTGGCCGACGCCGAACTTCATCATGGGTCACTCTCTGACCGATTTCGCGGCTGCGAGCTATAAGACTTACGGCGCCGCGAGGCAAGGCATGCCCCGGTTGCGCGAGCAATACACGAAACGGTATACGGCTTCATCCGACAAGAGCGATGGTGAGGAGAACTGCCGTGGAACAAAGACGATTAGGCAAGAGCGGTCCTGCCGTTGGCGTCATCGGCATGGGTTGCATGGCGATGGCCGGCTGGTACGGCGCGCGCGACGATTCCGAAGCGCGCCGCGCGATCGATCGCGCCATCGACTTAGGCGTTACCATGTTTGACACCGCCGATCTCTACGGCGGCGGCGATAACGAGCGGTTCGTCGGCTCGATCATCAAGCCGCGGCGCGGTGAGGTCTTCTTCACGACCAAGTGGGGGCACATCTGGGACGATCGCGGCTGGCCGGCCGGGGTTAATGGCACGCCTGAACGTTGCGCTCAGGCGTGCGACGATAGTCTGAAACGGCTCGGATTCGATCATATCGATCTCTACTATCTTCACCGGGTCGACCCAGCGGTACCCATTGAGGAGTCGATCGGCGCCATGAAGCGCTTGGTCGAGCAGGGTAAGGTCCGCTACATCGGCGTTTCCGAGGTCAACCCGAGGACCTTGAAGCGGGCGCATGCGGTGCACCCGGTGACCGCCCTGCAAACAGAGTACTCTTTGTGGTCGCGTGAGCCCGAGGGCGAAATTTTCAAGGCCTGCGCCGACCTCGGGATCGGCTTCGTCGCCTATAGTCCTCTCGGTCGCGGCATTCTCACCGGAGCGATCAAGAAGGCTTCCGATATCAATGCGACCGATATCCGCGGCGTGCTGCCGCGCTATCAGGGCGAGAACGTGCAGAAAAATCAACGGATCTTGGCCGAAGTGAAAAAACTAGCCGACGAGAAACACTGCACGTTGCCGCAGCTGGCGCTTGCTTGGATCATCACCAAGCAAAAAGGCGTCGTTCCAATCCAAGGCGCTGATCGGGTTGCTTATGTCGAAGAGAACCTAGGTGCCGTGAAGGTCAAGTTATCGGATGCCGATGTCGAGCGCATCGACGCCCTGAATCGACCGGGAATCGCCGCTGGCGAACGCTACCCGCAAGCGTTCATGGACGAGGTCAATCGATAGTTCGAGAAAAAAAGGGCGCCGGGATCTTCCGGCGCCCTTGGGTGAGACGAAGCGAGGCGTTACATGCCGGTTTTGACTTCTTCGACTTCGCCTTTGTCGTTGAAGATTGCGATCGATACGCTTCCTTTGATGTCGCGATCTTGGTCGAGTTCGATTTTCCCGACCAGGCCGGCGAACGGCATCACCGAGAGGATCGACTCGGTCGTGACCTTTCCGGCCTTTTTGTAGGCCGCAACGATCACGCGCGCGGTGTCATAGGCGTAGGCTTCGACATAGGTCGGATCGCTGTTGTACTTAGCCTTGAAGCGAGCACGCCATTCAGGCGCCTTCGCGTTCTTTCCAGGGAGCTCGAAATCGGGAATCAGGAAGGCGATACCCTTGAGCTCATCGCGCGGGGTTTTGTTGTAAATCAGGTCAACCATGTCGAGCGCCGCGATGACGCGGCCGGGCTTATCGACGAGCCCGTAGGTGCGAAGCGCCTTGAGTGCCGGATAGACGTGGAAGGAGAAGCCTTCGACGATCACTAGATCGGGATTATATTGCTTCGCCTTGAGCGCGAGCGTTGAATAGTCCTTGTTGCCGAAATCGAAAATCTCGGTCTGGAATTCGATGCCCCGCTTCTTGAGTTCGGGTTCGATGATGAGCTTGAACTCGTCCTGGATCGAGGACACGTTCAGCGCGAGGTTGAACACCTTTTTTGGCTTCTTGAGGTCAAGGTACTTGAAGTAGGCGGCCGGCGCGATCTTGAAGTTCGGAAGGATGCGGAACCGATCTTTGCCTTTTTGCGTAATAAAGGCGTCGAACGCGACCACAAAGTGCGGGATGCCTCTGGCATCGACTGTCGGTGAAATCGCATTCGAACTCGGGCTCGTGCCCGAAATCACGACGGCCGGATTGTCGAGCAATTGTTTTTGGATGACCGAAAGAGCCTGCTCCGGTTTTTCGGCGTTGTCTTGGCCGTCGAGCTTGAACTGCTTGCAATCGACTTGCAGGTCTTTGCAGGCGTCTTCCAAGCCAAGTTCGAAGCCTTTGAAGAAGCCGCCGGAGAAGGCAGCGACCGGGCCAGTCAACGGAATGTTGCCGGCAATCTTAACGGCTTGCGCCGCGGCATCGCCGCTTGCCGCCGCGAGCCCAAAGCCGACGGCAAAAGCCGCCGCTGCTAGGACTTTTTTTAACGTTGAACGCTTCATGAACGAGCCTCCCTTCGGGGTTACGATTTGGTTGCACGAGCTGCCGTTCCCACCAGCAGCACGGGTGTCAATGCCATAGCTAGCGGCGCGTCGCAAGGGGTGCGGAAAGGGTCCTGCACGGAAAATCGAACGTCACCGCCGCAAAGACGGTGTCCGGAAGTTCCTCAGTTCGATGCCGCCGGCAGCAGCATTAAAGTCGCGCCGCCGTTGCGAGCGAGGATCTCGCCCTGTAAGCGTGCAATTGCCTTGGCATCGAGCATGCCAAAAGGTTCGTCGAGAAGATTGACGGCATTGGTACGGGCGAATAGCGCACAGGCCGCGGCTACGTTCTGGCGTTCGCCGCCGGAAAGCGCCGCGACGCGCCGACCCAGAAACGGCCGGATGTGATCAGGCACTTCGGCCACGCCCGCCAACTTGATCGCTTCGTCGACGAGGAGGTTCGGGAACACGTTGTCGCGGCTTTGCATGATACCGAGCCCGTTAGCGATTCGGTCCCATGTTGCGAGGTCCTGGATCGGCTTGCCGTTGATCGAGATCGTGCCACGATCAACTGGAATCACGCCCGACAGAGCTTCGAGAAATGTCGTCTTGCCCCAGCCGTTGGGCGCCTGCAGAACGCCGATCGAACAATCGGGTAGAGCAAAGGAGAGGCCCTCGACTTCGCGTCCATCGCCGATCGGTCGCCCGATCACGGGCCGTCGGCCGCGACGGACGACGAGATCTTTGACATTGAGTGCGGCACGCCCCGAACCGTTCGGCAACTGCGCATAGGAGAGGAGGGCCCCGCCTGGCAATTCGCGCTCGACCACACGGCCGTTCGTGCCGGCCAGGTGGCGAAGCCAGGGGCGGACGCCGTCGCTTTCCGTCGGCAAGCCTTGGCGGCGGACTTGTTCGGGTGTCTCGACCTTGATCTGACCGTTGGTGATCGTCCACACGGTCGTCGCTTGATCGAGCACTCGTGGAATATTGAAGACGTGCTCGACGATGACGAGGGTGACGCCGTGTTCGGCAACGACGCTCGCGAGCAGCGCCATGACTTCGTTGATCCCCTTTGAATCAAGGGCCGACAGCGGCTCGTCGAGAAACATGATCTTCGCGCCGGCGAGGACCGAGCGGGCGATGGCCACCCGCTTCGATTGTCCGAGCGATACCATGTCGGCCGACGACGTTTCGCGACCACCGAGGCCGAAGCGAACCAGGAGAGCATCCGCCTCTTTGGCGATTTGGGCCTCTTCCTCGCGGATGCGTCTGCGTCGGTAGAAAACGGCAAACGGGCTTTCTCCGGTTTGATTCTGGATTGCAAGAGCGACGTTGTCGCGGAGCGTGTGCGTTGGAAACAGACGAATGTCTTGCCAGCTTCGGCTCACGCCGCGGCGCGCGATGCGCTCGGGCGTGAAATGATCCAAGAAATTGAGTTTCCGCGCCCACGAGCGCGGAAACTGGAAATGCTCTTCTTTTGCGGCAGTGAACAAGGACAGTGTTCCGGCGTCCGGCTCAAGGTTCCCGGTAAGGATGTTAAGCAATGTCGTCTTGCCGGCACCGTTTGCGCCGCGCAACAAGACGACTTCGCTGCGCCGCATCTCGAAGGCGGCATTGTTGAGGATAACTTGGCCGCCGAAGCGCTTGTAGAGGCCATTCGCGCTCATGACGACGGGAGCGTTCGTTGATAGGACCACGATTCACTCCATGCGGTAAGAGCCGGCGATCCCCTGCGGGCGCCAGCGCATGAGGACGACGAGCAACAGTCCGTACACCATGAGGCGAACCTCGCCCGCGACCATGATCGGCAGATCGACGAAGCGCAGAGCCTCGGGGATCGCCAGCAGGAGGAGCGCGCCAAAAAACGGCCCTATGAACGCATTGCCGACGCCGCCGACAATGATCATCGAAAGCAATACAATCGACTGATTGAGGTCGAACGACATCGGGTTGATGAACGCCATGTAGCTCGCGAACAACGCACCGGCGAAGCCGGCTAGTGCGGCGGCGATCCCGATCGCCTGCATCTTGATGAGGCGCACATCCTTGCCGAGGCTACGCGCCGCCAATTCGTCGTCGCGCACCGCCTTCAACAACCGGCCCCAGGGCGAGTTCAGCATCGTCCACGAAATGACTCCGACGAGCGCCATGATGACTGTGAAAAGAATTGCGATCTCGCCAAGGCCGACGAACTGATGTCCGAACAAGAGCGGTTTGGCGATCGCGTTGAGACCGTCGATGCCGTTGGTGAGGTTTTCCCACGTGCCCGGTTCGACGCCCGATTTCCGCCAGTTCCAAAGCACCGTGTAGATCGCGATCTGGACGGCCAGCGAAAACAACACAAAGAAATCTCCCTTGAGGCGCCAGGAGGCGAGGGAGAGCGCAAACGAGAAGGCTACTCCGACCAAAACGGCGGCAATGACGGCGGGAACGAACGACCAGCCGAGAAGCAGGGTGACGAGAGCATAGCTGTAGCCGCCGATCGCGAAATAAGCGGCGTGGGCGAGCGTCAGCAATCCGACATAGCCGACGATGACATTCAAGCTCATCGCGACGACAATGTAGACGTCGAGCAAGATCAAAAGGTGCAGAAGGTAGTTCATGACGCCTGTTCCGCTTCAAGCCTGGCTTTGCGGACAATGATCCCGTTCGGCCGCAACAGCAGGAACAACGAAAGCACGACGAACGTCGAGATGTCGATCCACTGCGACGAGATGTACCACTCGATTTCCATGCGCGCGATGCCGAGGATGAACCCGCCAATCACCGGACCGGCGAAGGACTGACGGCCGCCGATGATCGCGGCGACGACGGCCAGCATGAGTTCCTGGAGACCGCCATAGGTAAAGAAACCCGTGTCGCGCGCCACCAGGATCGCCGCCGCGCCGACCATGGCGCCTGAGACCCCGAACGAGATCAACCGCAACTTGCCGATGTTGTAACCGCGCAGCGACAGCTCGTTTGGGTTGTCGGCCAAGCCACGGAATTGCAGGCCCATGCTTGTGAACTGCAACCACAGGTAAAAGCCGATCAGGATCGTCAGGCTGCCGCCCACCTTCCAAAGCTGGGTGTGGGTGAGGACGAGGTTGCCGAGAAAGATCACCGGATCGACGCCGCTGCGGATCACTTTGAGATCGGCTCCCCAGTTGAGGGTCAGGGCCTGAACGATAATCGTGTAGATGCCGAGCGACGAAATGAAGTGTGCGGCGAAGGAGCCGCGGTGTTTGCTGATTGGGGCGTGCGTCGACCACTCGCAAAGCAGCGACAAGACGATCGCGCTGAGAAGTCCGATCGCGATAGCGGCTGGAACCGGCCAGCCAATGTTGAGGCAAGCGAGCACGAAGAACGGCGCGGCGGAGAAGATCGCTCCGAGCGCGACGTGAAACACTTTCGTCGGTAGATAAACGAGCTGGAACGCGAGTCCGAGGATCGCGATCACCAGGCCGCTGATCGCGCCATTGACAATGACCTGCATCGACGCGCGAACTCCCCTTTGCGCACTACACCAACGCCCCGACAAGACGCCCTGCCCAGGCCACTCAGTACGCGGCGGCGGTGATCTTATCGGCGCGATGCCGGAAATCAACGCCTTCCGGAACAGGGCGGAAATTACTCGCGACGCAGGTCGGTAGCCGCTGTGCCCGCGATCATCGTGTCCTGGGCAGCCCGCTCGCAGGAGGCGTAGCTATGTCGGTCTATTCGCTGCAACATTTCGTGCCGTCGGTTCCCGACCCCGACGCTGGCCAGATATTTTGCGAAGCGTACGGCCTCAAGACCAAAAAGAGCAATGGCACTAACGTCATTCGCTGCTACAGGCGCAAACAGGACCAAGTGGTCTTACTCGAAGGAAAGAAGAAGAGGCTCCACCACCTGTGTCTAGGCACCAAGGCGAGCGATCCCGAGCCCACCAAGCGCTCGATCGAACGGGCGGGGCTGCGGCTGCTCGATTCGCCGCCCAGCGACTCGACTATGCCGGATCGAGGACGACGAGAAGATCCTTCGCTTCGACCCGATTGCCGGCCGGAACGACGATTTCCACGACCTTGGCCGCTTTGTCGGCGTGAATCGCAGTTTCCATCTTCATCGCTTCGATCGTCAATAGAAGATCGCCGGCCTTGACCCTGTCGCCGGCCTTGACGCCGACGCGAGCGACAAGCCCCGGCATCGGCGCAGCAACGTGGTTGGCGTTGCCGTCTTCGGCTTTACGGTGGACCGCAATCGTAGCGGCGAGCTTACGATCGGCGATGCTGACTGTTCGGGGCTGGCCGTTCAGTTCGAAGAACACCGAGCGGTTGCCGTGCTCGTCAGCGTCGCCGACGGTAAAGAAGCGAATGATGAGCGTCTTGCCTTTTTCGATCTCGAGCGAAAGCTCTTCGTCACCTTCGAGGCCATAAAAAAACGCCGGCGTCGGGAGAAACGAAATGTCGCTGAACTTGGTGCGTTGCTCCATGTAAGCCGTGAAGACCTTCGGATACATGAGGTAGGACGAAAGCCATTGGTCGTTGATCGTGCGGTGGTACTTCGCCTCGAGTTCTGCGCGCTTGGCCTTGAGATCGACCGCTTTGAGCGATCTTCCCGGCCGCGCGATGAGCGGTTTTTCGCCTTTAAGCACTTTCTTCTGTAGTTCTTTCGGAAAGCCGCCGTAGGGCTGGCCGAGGTCGCCACGGAAGAACTCGATCACCGACTGCGGGAAATCGATAGCATGGCTGGGATCGGTGACTTGGTTTGGCGTTAGACCGTTGGTCACCATGAAGATCGCCATGTCGCCAACGACCTTCGAGCTCGGCGTCACCTTGACGATGTTGCCGAAGAGATCGTTGACCTGGGCGTAAGCTTGGGCGACTTCGGGCCAGCGCGTCTCAGCGATACCCAAGGCCCGCACCTGCTCACGGAGGTTCGTGTACTGGCCCCCGGGCATGGCGTGGTCGTAAACCTCGGCCATGCCAGAGCGAAGATCGCTTTCGAACGGACGGTAGTAGCGTCTCACCCCTTCCCAATAGTGGGCGATCGAGCGCAGTGCGCCATGATCGAGCCCGGTGTCGCGCGGCGAAGAGCGGAGCGCCTCGACGATCGAGCCAAGATTGGGCTGTGACGTGAGGCCGCTCATTGAATCGACCGCTGCATCGACAGCGTCCACTCCGGCATCGGCGGCGGCCAGGACGCTGGCGGCAGCGATACCGCTGGTATCGTGAGTATGGAAGTGTAGCGGAATTTTTACTTCGGCTTTGAGCGCCGAGACGAGTTCGCGCGCCGCCGCCGGTTTGCAGAGGCCCGCCATGTCTTTGATCGCGAGAATGTGGGCCCCGGCTTTCTCAAGGTTGCGTGCAAGTTTGATGTAGTAGTCGAGCGTGTATTTTTTTTCCTTCGGGTCGGTGAGGTCGCCGGTGTAGCAGATCGCCGCTTCGCAGAGCTTTCCAGTCTCGAGCACAGCGTCGATCGCGACATGCATGTTCTCAACCCAATTGAGTGAGTCGAACACGCGGAAGACGTCGATCCCCGCTTCGGCAGCAGTCGCCACGAAATGCTCGACGATATTGTCGGGGTAGTTCGTGTACCCGACCGCATTCGAGGAGCGCAGCAACATCTGCAACAACGTGTTTGGCAGCAAGCGCCGAAGCGTGACCAGACGGTCCCACGGATCCTCCTTGAGGAATCGCATCGCGACGTCGAAAGTGGCGCCGCCCCAGCACTCGACCGAGAACAACTCCGGCAAAGCGCGGGTGTAGAATGGAGCGATCCGGTACATGTCGTAGCTGCGCATCCGAGTCGCCAGCAACGATTGGTGCGCGTCGCGCAGCGTTGTGTCGGTGATTAGCAAGCGCTTCTCTTTTCGCATCCAGGTCGCGAATGCTTCAGGTCCGAGCTTCTCCAGCAATTGTTTGGTGCCTGGCGCTGTCCGATCTGGGCCACTCTTCGGTACCGGCGGCACGGGTTGCGGACCGGGTTCGATTCGGCCGACGACTTCCGGATTGCCGTTGACGATTACATCGCCGAGAAAAGCCAAGATGCGCGTCGCGCGGTCGCGCCGCGGCGCGAATTTGAACAGCTCTGGCGTGGTGTCGATGAAGCGAGTGGTGTAGTCCCACGCGGTAAATCGTGGATTGCCGATCAGCCCCTCAAGGAATTGGAGATTGGTCTTGACGCCACGGATGCGAAACTCGCGAATCGCTCGCAACATGCGGGCGGTCACTTCGGCCGGTGTCGGTGCCCAGGCCGTCACCTTCTCCAACATCGAATCGTAAAACGGCGTGATGATGGCGCCGGAGAACGCGGTACCGCCGTCGAGCCGAATGCCGAAGCCGGTCGCTCCGCGATAGTTGGTCAGGCGTCCATAGTCAGGGGTGAAGTTGTTGGCCGGATTCTCGGTGGTAATGCGGCATTGGAGTGCGTGCCCGTTCAACCGGATATCTTCCTGCCGTGGCACGACCGAGTCCTTCGCCCCGATCTTCATGCCTTCACAGACTCGAATCTGCGCTTGGACGAGGTCGATGCCGGTCACGACTTCGGTGACGGTGTGCTCAACCTGAATGCGCGGATTGACTTCCATGAAATAAAACTTGCCGCTATCGGCATCCATCAGGAACTCGACCGTGCCGGCAGCGACGTAGTTGACGGACTTGGCTAGACGCACCGCGGAGGCACAAAGCGCCTCTCGTTGTTTTGCGGTGAGATAGGCGGCTGGCGCTCGTTCGACGACTTTTTGGTTGCGCCGTTGCATCGAGCACTCACGCTCGAATAGGTGGACGACGTTGCCGTGCTGGTCACCCAGAATTTGGACTTCGATGTGCTTGGCACGCTCGACCATCTTTTCGAGGAACACTTCGCCGTTGCCAAACGCCGCCGCCGCTTCGCGGCTGCCGGCGGCGACATGTTCGAGTAGTTCCTTTTCCGACTGGACCGCGCGCATGCCGCGACCGCCGCCGCCCCAGCTCGCCTTAAGCATCACCGGATAGCCGATCTCGGCGGCGAGCTCCCTGATCTTCGCCGGCTGATCGAGCGGCAATGCGCCGGTAGCAGGTACCATCGGTATGTTGGCTCGAGCGGCCATCGCCCGCGCCGCGACCTTGTCACCCATATCGCGCATGACCTGCGGTGTGGGGCCGATAAAGGTCACGCCCGCATCGGCGCACGCCTCGGCGAAATCCGGATTTTCCGACAGGAAGCCGTAGCCCGGATGGATAGCATCGACGTGCGCGTCCTTGGCGATGCGTATGATGTCGGGGATATCGAGATAGGCCTGGACCGGCCCCTTGCCCTCGCCCACGAGATAGGCTTCATCGGCCTTGAAGCGATGGAGCGCGAAGCGGTCCTCATGCGAGTAGATTGCGACGGTTCGCAGCCCCAGTTCGGTCGCCGCGCGAAAGACACGGATCGCGATCTCGCTGCGGTTGGCGACGAGGATTTTTTTGAACTTACGGATTTTTGCCACGGAGCTCTAGGTTCGAGGAGAGGTCTACTGAAGATCGGATGCTAGCCGAACCGAGGGCACGCGGTCTAAGGTCGCAACAGGTCCGCGCGTCGGGTTTGGTGAGAAGACCGACGGTGCGCTCGGATGGGTTCGCGCGATGAGAAACGTTATGGCCGCGCCAGCGCGATTTGTTTGACGTCGATTGAACCAGCGCGAAAACCGCCTTCGCAATAGGCTAAATAGAAGCGCCACATGCGGTGGAATCGATCGTCGAACCCTAAGGTTTTGATGTCGGCCCAGGCCGACTCAAATCGGATGCGCCAGGCGAGCAACGTTTTTGCGTAGTCGTCGCCAAATCCAGAGTCGCCGAGCCACGCTAAACCGGCTTTCGCGCTTTCGTCTTTTAACCGCGACGGTGAAGGCAGCATGCCGCCCGGAAAGATATATGTCTGAATGAAATCGGCGGTGCTCCGATAGGTTTCGAAATAACGATCATCGATTGTGATGATTTGCAGCGCAGCGCGACCGCCGCTGTAAACGCTCTCGAAAACCTTGTGAAAAAAAATTGGCCAGTAAGCTTCACCAACCGCCTCGAACATTTCGATCGAAGCGACGTGATCGAACTTGGCCACCAGATCGCGATAGTCGCGAATCTCGAACTTAACGCGATCCGCCAATCCCTCCTCGAAGGCACGCTTTTGCGCGTAGACGTGCTGCTCCTTCGAAAGCGTAATGCCGGTGACCTTGAGTCCCCGCTCTTTCGCCGCGAGCACTGCGAAACCGCCCCAGCCGGAGCCGATCTCAAGGACATGCTGCCCCGGCGTCGACCCGAGCAGGTCCAAAAGTCGGCGGCATTTGTTCCGTTGCGCTTCCTCGAGTGGCTGAGTCTTTGTCGCAAATAATGCCGAGGAGTACGTCATCGTCGCATCTAGCCAGCGCCAATAAAATTCGTTGCCTAGATCGTAGTGGGCCGCGATGTTGCGCCGGCTCCCAGCGCGCGTATTCGCGTGGATCCCGTGCCGAAGCCAATGAAGGAAGTTCACGATCGGATTGGGGCGGATTCCGTCGTCGGCCAAGCTCCGGTTCCCGGCGACGAGCGCGATAATAACCGCGATGTCGGGCGATTCCCAATCGCCGTCCATATACGCTTCGCCCATTCCGACGCCTCCACCGAACGCCAGTCGGTAAATCGTTCGCCAGCGCTTCAGCGCTACTTCGGCGTTGGCGCCCGGTAGGC
>SHVV01000029.1 GCA_009694095.1 Alphaproteobacteria bacterium
GGATGAAATCAGCAACAATCAAGAAGTAGCCGGCGAACCCCATTTTTGCGATGACGTCGAGTTCGTAGGCGAGTTTTTCTCGATAGCGCGTGGCGGCCGTCTGGCGCGTCGCCTCGTCCATCGCGCTGGTATACACGTGAGCCGCAAGTCGTTGCTCGAGGCCGGCCCGCGCGCGGGTCGACATTTCCTCCGCTTCGTTTCGCCCGTCGGGAAGGGGAAATTGCGGCAAGATCGGAGCCAATTCTTTGGCGGCGTAAGAGCAACGCTGAGCGATCACGACGGTGTTGTCGACCGCCTCGGGCAAATCCGCGAAAAGCTGCCTCATTTCGTCGGCGGATTTGAATCGGTGTTCAGGGGTCATCCGCCGCCGGTCGGCTTCTTCGACATAGGTACCGTCGGCGATGCAAAGGAGCGCATCGTGCGCTTGAAACATGTTGGCATCGGAAAAAAAGACGTCGTTGGTCGCAACCAGCGGCAACTCTTGCGCATAAGCGAGCTCGATGAGGCCTTCCTCGATCTGCGCTTCCTCCGCCATTCCGTGGCGCTGCAGCTCGACGTATAGTCGTTTTGGAAAGATCCGGGCGAGCACCCCGAGCATTTCGGCCGCCGCCGGCGCACGGCCATCGCGCAGCAATCGACCGACGGCGCCGCCGGGTCCGCCGGTCAACGCGATCAGCCCTTCGCTCCAGGGGCCAAGATTCGGTAACGCTACATGCGGGAGTCGGCCGTTGACCGCGTTCCGGTAGGACAGAGTCGACAGTTTCGAGAGATTGCGATAGCCGACTTCGTTTTGAACCAGCAATACAATCCGATCGGTTTCGAGCGACCGCGCGACGGTCGCTTCTCCGCCGACCTCAGGGACCACATTTAAGATTGTCCCGACGATCGGTTGAACGCCGCCTTTTCGGCACGCCGACGAAAACTCAAGCGCACCAAACATGTTCGCCGTGTCGGTAACGGCGATCGCAGGCATCGCGTTGGTGCGGCACAATTTGACGATATCGGCGATCTGCAACGCCCCTTCCGACAAGGAGTAGGCGGAGTGGACGCGTAGATGCACAAAGGGCGCGTGAGCCATCGCAGTTCAACCGCCGCGACCTTGACACGTCGGAAGCGCGCCGTCAGTCGAACACACGAGGAACGCCGGATGAATCTGTGGATTATCCTTCAACAAGGACGCCGTTCTGCAACTGAACGCGGCGATCTGCGCGTGCCGCTAGGACCTCGTTGTGGGTGGCTAGGAGCGCCGCCAAATTGTCGCGTTTGGCCGCCGCGACGAGTTCGCCGAAAACGATGTCGGCGGTACCTTGGTCGAGGTTCCCGGTCGGCTCATCGGCGAGCAGGATCTTTGGCCGGTTCGCGAGCGCTCGAGCGATCGCGACACGCTGCTGCTCGCCGCCGGAAAGACGCCCGGGGCGATGGTTGAGGCGCGCTGCCAGGCCGAAACGATCGAGCAGATCGGCGGCGACGCGGCGCGCCTCCGTCCGTGGAACGCCGGCGATCAATTGCGGCAACATGACGTTCTCGAGCGCTGAAAATTCCGGCAGCAAGTGATGATATTGATAGACGAACCCGAGCAACCAGCGCCGCGCGCGCGTCCGCTCGCCATCGTCGAGAGCACTCAGCTTCATCGCACCGTAGCGTACTTCGCCGGCATCGGGTCGGTCGAGCAAGCCTGCTACGTGCAAGAGCGTCGACTTGCCCGCTCCCGACGGGCCGACCAACGCGACGCATTCGCCCGGCTTGAGTGCGATCGAAGCTCCACCTAGGACGTCGAGCCGACGTTCGCCCTGCCAAAAGGTTCGCACGATACCGTCGAGGACGAAGGTTTCGGCTTCGCGTGCCATCGTCATTCGTACCGCAGGGCCTCGACCGGATCGAGGCGCGAGGCGCGCCAAGACGGGTAGATCGTGGCCAGAAACGAGAGCGCGAGTCCCAGAGAGAACACGAGCACGACATCGAGAGTCTCGACCTTGGCCGGAAGTTTCGAGAGGAAATAGATCTCCGCCGCGAACAAGTCGGTGTTCGTCAAGCCTTCAAGCCAGCGCCGGATGGTCTCGATATTGTTGCAAAATCCGAGGCCGGCGAGGAAGCCAAGGACCGTCCCGACGACGCCAATCGACGCGCCGGCAATGAAAAATACCCGCATGATCATGCCGCGGGTCGCTCCCATGGTGCGCAGAATCGCGATCGAACGCCCCTTTTCCTTCACCAACATCGTCAAACTCGAAATAATGTTGAAAGCAGCGACGATCACGATGAGAGTCAAAATCAAGAACATCACGTTCCGTTCGACCTCAACCGCGTTGAAAAGATGCGAGTTCACCTGGCGCCAATCGGTGATCCGGATCGGAGCGGCGGCCGCGGCGAACAACCTGGGCCGCACGATATCGATCCGCCGCGGGTCGGTGGTCAGGACTTCAAGCGCCGTCACCGTTTGATCGAGATTAAAGAATGCCTGAGCCGCATCGAGCGGCATGAAAATGAACGTCGAGTCGTACTCGAACATGCCTGATTCGAATGTCGCAAGTACCTCGTAGGTACGCTGTCGAGGTAGCGTCCCGATCACCGTCGACTGCACCTGTGGCGAAATGAGGCGGAGTTTCGAACCCGGCGCGAGACGCAACCGTTCCGCCATCCGAGACCCGACGATAATCGCGTCCGGTCCGCGAAACGCCTTGAGATTGCCACCACGCAGATTCCCCGTGACCAACGGGTTTAATGCCAAGTCTTCGGCTCGTAGACCACGGACCAACGCGCCGCGCGCGACTTGATTGGCGATCACCATTACCTGCCCTTCAACGATTGGTGTCGCTCGTACCACTCCCTCAACGGCGACGAGCCGCTGGCTTAGAACATCGTAGGCCGCTAGTTCGCCCTGTTGTGCATAGACGACCGCGTGGCCGTTGAGACCGAGTATGCGACCGAGCAACTCAGCCTTGAATCCGTTCATCACCGCCGGAACGATGATCAACGTCGCGACGCCGATCATGATGCCAAGAAGCGAGAACAGAGCGATGATCGAGATCAAGCCTTCTTCGCGACGCGCCCGAAGATAGCGGAACGCCAGCATCCACTCGAAGGTCGAAATCACCGCCGGCCCCGCTCCTCTCTGCCCGTTTCGAACTTGGCTCTCGACCTCAAGCCGACGCCGCCCGCGAGAAAGGCACCGTTCACTTAAGACAAGACGCGCGAAAGCGCGGACTCGGTCGAGAGTTCTTCACGCTTCCCGCTGCGGCGTTCTTTAAGCTCGACGATGCCTTTTTTTAGTCCACGCGGACCGATCACGATCTGCCACGGCAGCCCGATGAGATCCATGGTCGCGAACTTGCTGCCGGGGCTTTCGTTGAGATCGTCCAGGAACGTCTCGACGCCTGATTCGTTAAGCTTGCGATAGGTTTCCTGACTTGCGGCATCGCAGTCCGCGTCGCCCGGTTTCAGATTGATGATGCCGACTTGGAACGGGGCCACGCTTTTCGGCCAAACGATACCGGCGTCGTCGTGATTGGCTTCGATGATGCCGCCGACGAGCCGCGAGACGCCGATCCCGTATGAACCCATTTCGACCGCGACCGCTTCGCCGTTAGGACCGGTGACAGTCGCCTTCATCGCCTCGGAATATTTCTTGCCGAAGTAGAATATGTGCCCGATCTCGATACCGCGCGCCGTGACACGCCGCTCCACGGGAAGAGCGGCAAATGCGGCCGGATCATGCTTGTCCGAAGTGGCTGCGTAATACTGCGTCCATCGCTTGATGTAGGGTTCAAGATCGCCGTCGAAATCGACCGAATCGCGCAGGACGTCGTACTCGATCAAGGAGCGGTCACAAAAGACCTCGGTCTCGCCTGTATCGGCGAGAATGATGAATTCGTGGCTCATGTCGCCGCCGATTGGACCTGATTCTGCTTTCATCGGGATCGCTTTGAGATCCATGCGCGCAAACGTCCGCAAATAGGCGACGAACATCTTGTTATACGCCCGCTTGGCGCCGGCATAGTCGAGGTCGAACGAGTAGCTGTCCTTCATCAGGAATTCGCGACCGCGCATAACGCCGAAACGCGGCCTGATCTCGTCCCGGAATTTCCATTGGATGTGATAGAGGAGCTTCGGCAGGTCGCGATAGCTTTTGACCGCTTGGCGAAAGATGTCGGTGATTAACTCTTCATTGGTCGGCCCGAACAACATCTCGCGCTCGTGTCGATCGGTGATCCGCAACATCTCTTTGCCGTACACGTCGTAGCGGCCGCTCTCGCGCCACAGCTCGGCTGGTTGGATCGTCGGCATCAGGAGTTCCTGACAGCCGGCCGCATCCTGTTCTTCGCGGACAATCCGCTCGATGCGCCGAAGCACCCGCAAGCCGAGCGGCAGCCAGGTATAGATGCCCGCGGCCGATTGGCGGACCATGCCGCCGCGCAGCATCAGGCGATGCGAGACGATTTGCGCTTCGGTCGGATTTTCCTTGAGAATCGGTAAGAAATAGGACGATCGCCGCATCGCGCTCCCGCATTCACAAAATGAAGCGGCACACCGCCGCCCAAAGACCGGCGACTGTAGGCAAACCGCGAGCAGCAAGCAATCTACCCACCATCGCGGCTAGGCGCGTGGCGCGGTTGATCGCCACCGCGGAACCGCGAGGACAACGCCGCCAGCCACGAGGCCCCAAAACGCCGCGCCGATGCCGAGGAATGTTAGCCCGGATGCCGAAACGATGAAGGTTACGATCGCGGCCTCGCGGTCCTTGGGTTCGCCCGTTGCCCCGGCGATGGCGGCGCCGAACGAACCGAGCAGCGCAAGGCCGGCTAAAGCTTCGATCAAGAGCGACGGCGCGGCGGCGCTAAAGGCCGCCGCGGCGCCAGCGCCAAGCCCGATTGCAATGTAGGCCCAACCATTGACGACCGCGGCACAATAGCAGCGCCCCGGATCGGGATGGGCGTCCGGACCAGCGCAGAGTGCGGCCGTGATAGCAGCCAGATTGACGGCGGAGGCTCCGAAAGGCGCTCCCACGATCGTGAGCAGGCCAGTGGTTGCGAACAGCGGGCTCGGATTTAGCCGAAAGCCGTTGTCACTCAACACAGCTACGCCGGGAATGTTCTGCGACGCCATCGTGACGAGAAAGAGCTGCAGCGCGATGCTGATCGAAGCCTGTAGCGTAAACGTCGGCATGACAATCGCAACGTGCGGAACGAATCTTTCCAGGACGGCGAATGTGCTTAGAGTTGTCGCCGCGATCGCGACGACCGTCGTGATAACCGCCGCCGGAACCGCGTAAAGCCGGTTTAGCTTTCCGACCGCGACCCACACGACAATAATGACCAGAGCAATGATGGGCGAGGCCGCGACGGCTTTTACCGGGGCGAGGCAGAGGCTTAGCAAGACGCCGGCAACAACGAAAGACCCCACCGCCGCTAGCCCCTTGATTACGGCGGCGAAAGTACTGGCGAAGCCGACGAATGCGGCGAGCACGCCGGCGCTCAAGGCCTGGAGCGAGAACGTTCCGCGCATGGTCGCAACTAGGCGGCGGCGCGCCGCCGCTCCGGGCGTCTCCTCACGGTTTTATACTCTGGAGTTTTGCTCGGCAGGCGTCGGCGACCAGAGGATTCGCGCCGGTCTAGATCTCCCGCCATTCGAAGTAGACGCGCCCGCTCTGGAACGTCACGGTCCCGAGCGAGGCCCTCCGACTGATCGAGCCCCGCGGCGCGGCGCAGGAACGCAAAGACGTCGACCGAGATATCGACGGAGGTGGTTTCGGGCAGCTTGATCGGACTCGGGGCAACGTCGGCCGGTTTGACCGGCAGTCCGTGAACGTCGACGCCGGACTTATAGTTAATGTCGCTTTGCGCTACGTGCTCGACGAGAGCCCGGCAATGGGCATCGAAAATGACGATCGCCTCGGCCGCCGCTGGCGGCACTTACAGCGCGCCGGCAACCAACGTGGCCGTGATCATGGTCGGCGCCTGGTGCTTGCCAGATCTAAAAAAAGTTGCCATGGCAGCCAACGTTGTGCCCGAACAAATTTCATGCGTTCTCAGGAATATTGATGACTAAGATCCGCTTGAAAGGTATTATTAATCTATAAAATCAATAAAGATCACCCAAGTTCAGGGAAGACGAGCGAGGCCCTTTTGGCCTCGCTTTTTTACCTCCGATACAACATTAATAAAACAACCTAATTAATTGTTATTGAACTATTATAAATAAAAACAATTCGATGCCGGCAACGCCCATACCATACAAGCCCGCGGCCACGAGCGTGGTCATCGCGACCTTGAGCCCGAGCCTGGGTCGAGCGGGCGCCCCAGGGTCGTTGCCCGGTTTAAGTTTTTCTTCACGCGCCACCCCAAATAGCGGCAGCATGGCGAAGAACACCATCCACCAGACCAGGAGGTAGATCGCGAGAGCCGAAATCCATGGCATCGCGCTCGGCGCCTTAGACCTGTTCTAGTTCGATCAGGGTGCCGGAAAAGTCTTTCGGGTGCAGGAAGAGAACGGGCTTCCCGTGTGCGCCCGTCTTTGGCTCACCGTCGCCAAGCACTCGGGCTCCGCCTTGCTTCAGACGATCGCGCGCGGCGCGGATATCGGCGACTTCGTAGCATACGTGGTGAATCCCGCCGCTGACATTATTTTCAAGAAAGCCGGCGAGCGGCGACGCAGGGCTCAAAGGCTCTAGTAGCTCAATCTTGGTGTTGCCGAGTTCGACGAAAACGACCCTAACGCCATGCTCGGGCAAATCGCTCGGAGGTGAAACTATAGCGCCGAGCACTTCGCTATACTGGCGCGCCGCAACGGCTATATCCGGAACAGCGATCGCAACGTGATTGAGCCGTCCGATCATGGCCTCTTCGCCTTCGAGCCGGCGCTGCCTTGGGCGGTCTGCTCGCCCAACCTGACGATCTCAATTCGCATCGCCGGCTTCTTGCTCGTGTGGTTCTTGACGTGGGTCCGCAGAGTACGGCGCACCGCCTCTTCGAGTCGATGGTCATCACGCCGAACCGACCCAGGCATTCGCAAAATATCCTCGCCAAGCGCAAGTCCAAGGGTGGCCTCAGCGTTCGACCCACTCGAATCCGCGCCATTGGTGATGCCGGCGGTGGCGATTCGCGGCGTCGCGGCCAGCTCGTCTCGCTCCGTTAGGACGATCGTTGCGACGATGTGGCCTGACGACGCCATCCGGCGTCGATCGCGAATGATTTCGCTTTCGGTCGGGATCAGACGATCTCCGTCCAGTGCAAGGCGCCCGACCTTTACGCGGTCAACGATGGTCGCCGGCCCCGGCGCCAACCGGATGACCGTGCCATTTTGCGGTGCCAGCGCTTCCGGCGTTTGAAAACTTTTGGCTAAAAGTACATGTTCGGCTAAATGCCGGGCCTCGCCATGAACCGGAATAGCGATCCGCGGCCGAATCCATCCGTACATGTCGGCGAGCTCATCGCGCGCCGGATGACCAGAAACGTGGACGAAGTGGTCGCTCTCGCCGATCACTTCAACCCCCTTCTCGACCAAGCGATTTTGTACCACCGCGATCGAGCGCTCGTTGCCCGGTATCACCTTGGAGGAAAAAATCGCCGTATCGCCGGTTTCAAGTACGATATTCGGGTGATTCTCGCTGGCGATCCTCGCCATCGCGGCGCGCGGTTCACCTTGGCACCCGGTACAAATCAACAACACCTTGTCCGGCGCGAGGTACGCACCTTCGGCATCGCCGACGAAATTGGGAAAATCATCGAGATAACCGGCTTCGCGTCCGGCCGCCACGGTTCGCCAGAGCGACCGCCCTACGAGAACCGGTTCGCGGCCAAACAACCTTGCGATACGAGCCAAGGTCCGGATACGCGCGAGATGCGACGCGAACGAAGTGATCGCAATTCGCCCCGAACGGCCGTCGACCAGCTCGCGGAGGCTTTCGAACACTTCGCCTTCGGAGCCAGAACGGCCCGGCTGGAAAACGTTGGTCGAATCGCAGACCAGCGCAAGGACGCCGGCGCGGCCGAAAGCAATGAATTCGTCTGGGTTGGTCGGCGCGCCGAGCTGTGGATCGGGGTCCAGCTTCCAGTCACCGGTATGCAGAATATTGCCCGCGGGCGTGCGGATCGCGAGCGCATTGCCCTCTGGAATCGAATGGGTAATCGACATGAACGTAATATCGAAGGGACCTAGCTTTAATCGGCCACCGAGCGGTACCTCGACAATCGGTACGCGGTCAGCAAAAGGCGAACCGTTGAGCTTAGCGCGGAGAATGGCGGCCGAAAACGGCGTCGCGTAGACCGGACACTCCAACAACGGCCACAAGTATTGAACGGCACCAAGATGGTCCTCGTGAGCGTGGGTGAGAACGATGCCTAACAGTTGATCGCGCCGCTCGACGATGTAGGTCGGGTCCGGCATCAGCACTTCAACTCCCGGCAGGGTAGCGTCGGCGAACGTGATCCCAAGATCAACCATTAGCCACTTGCCGTCGTACTGGTAGAGATTGAGATTCATGCCGATCTCGCCCGACCCGCCGAGCGGTAAGAACAGAAGCTCGCCGGCGCTTTTCATTTCTGAACGGTCACGGGGCGATTCCGTTTCCAGATCTCGACAATACCGACCAAGGTCAGGTCCGGATCGGCACGATCGATAACGTCAGTACCTTCGGCGAAAAGGGGTGCCAACCCGCCGGTCGCGATGACGCGCATCATCGGCACCTTCATTTCGTCCCTGATCCGACGAACCAGCCCTTCGATCATGCTGATGTAGCCCCAGTAGATTCCAGACTGCATCGCCGCCACGGTACCGCCGCCGATGACCCGGGGCGGTCGCACGACTACGATGCGCGGCAGCTGTGCCGATACGGCATGCAACGCTTCCAGCGACAGGTTGATTCCGGGGGCGATGATGCCGCCGCGGTAAGACCCGCGGCCGTCGATCACGTCGAACGTCGTCCCCGTGCCGAAGTCGATCACAATCGCCGGTCCGCCGTAGAGTTTGTGGACACCAACTGCGTTGGCCAGCCGATCGGCCCCAGCAGTGTGGGGTTCGTCCATCAAAATCTCGATACCGAGATCGAGCTTGCGGCCGATGGTGATCGGATCGACGTGGAAGTACTTCCGGCACAGTTGCTCCAAATCGAATACGGCCTGCGGCACGACCGAGCAAATGGCTGAATCGGTGATGTCGGTCGCCTTGAGCCCCTGCATTGTCATGAGCGCCGTCAACCAGACCGCGTGCTCGTCGGCGGTACGTGGTTGTTTTGTCACTGCGCGCCACTGTCCGCGTTTTGAATCGCCGTCATAAACGGCAAAGACGATATTGGTGTTTCCGGCGTCGATGATGAGCAGCATGACCTAAGCGTCGGCGCCTGTCGGCATGAAGTTCACGTCCCCGGCCGAGATCGTGCGGCGCTCGCCGCCCGGACCACCCAGCACCAGCGCGCCGACGTCATCGAGGGTTAGGAACCGCCCGCGCACGACTTCGCGCGGCAGCGTGACGGAAATAACCGATCCCAACCCGGCCGCGCGATCGATCCAGGCACCGCGCACCGACGCAAAACCATCACGCCGCCATACTGTAAGCCACGCGTGCAAGCGTGCGCAGAGCCAAATCAGAAAGGACTCGGCTTCGACACGACCAGCACCTGCGGCCGCAAGGTCGGTCGCTGCATAGCTTACGTTTTTGGGATGGTCGACAAGGTTGATGCCGATGCCGATGACGACAAACGCAAGTCCCTCATGCCCGGGTTCCGACTCGAGCAAAATGCCGGCGATCTTCTTACCGCCGACAAGAACGTCGTTCGGCCATTTGCAGCGCACTTCGGTCGATTCACCGATGTAAGCCTCGACCGTTTCGGCGACCGCCAAGGCCGCGACGAACGAAAGTTGTGCTGCAACGGCCGGCTGACAGTCGGGTCGAAGCACGAACGACGCGAGCAGATTGCCTTCGCCGGATATCCACGAACGTCCCTGACGACCGCGCCCAGCCGTTTGGCAACGGGCCGTAACCAGCACGCCCGCCGCGGCCCCCGCCTTGGCACGGCGCTTGGCTTCCTCGTTCGTACTGCCGATCGCGTCGAGCGCGATCCAGTCGAAAAATGGCGGGAGCCGGCGGTCCGCTGCCGTCATCGAAACAATGCTTGCGCCGCGGTCTGCGCCGCCGCAATCAGCGGCGCCGGATAGAACACGTACAGCAACGTAAACGCGCCGGTCAGGCCCACGATCACGGTCATCTCGCCGCCGATCGGACGAACAAACGGTTCGGTTGGCGCATCGAAATACATGATCTTGACGATTCGAAGATAGTAGTAAGCCCCAACCACGCTCGCGAGCACGCCGATCACAGCCAGCGCGTAGAGGCCGGCGTTGACCGCGGCGATAAACACGTAAAATTTGGCGAAAAATCCAGCGAGCGGCGGTATCCCGGCAAGCGAAAACATGAAGATGGCGAAGAAGCCGGCGCGAAACGGATGGGTGCGCGAGAGTCCGGCGAGATCGGAGATTCCTTCGACCATGCCGCCTTTCTGTCGCATGGTGAGAATGAGCGCAAACGCACCGACATTCATCGCCGCGTAAATCGCGAGATAGACCAACACGCCGCGCACTCCCTCCGGCGTCCCGGCCGCCAAACCAACCAGCGCGTAGCCCATATGACCGATCGAGCTATAGGCCATCAATCGTTTGATGTTGGTTTGGTGGATGGCGGCGAAAGCACCGAGCAACATCGAAGCGATGGCGATGAAAACGATGATCTGCTGCCACTGCCCGACGAGCTCGATGAACGGCGCGATGACGGCACGAAGAAATAAAGCCATTGCCGCGACTTTGGGTGCCACGGCAAAGAATGCCGTGACTGGCGTCGGCGCACCTTCGTAAACGTCGGGCGCCCACATGTGAAACGGGACCGCGGACACTTTGAACGCGAGCCCAGAAATGAGAAACACGAGTCCGATCAGCAATCCAAGCGAGGGTTGTGCTCCGCGGTCGAGAAACAACGCGCTCAATGACTCGAAGCTCGTCGTTCCGGTAAAGCCGTAGATCAATGAGCAGCCGTACAACAACATGCCCGACGAAAGAGCGCCGAGCACGAAGTACTTTAGCCCAGCTTCGGTCGAACGAAGTGAATCACGCCGCAGCGCCGCTACGACATAGAGCGCCAAACTTTGCAGCTCCACGCCGAGGTAGAGCGCCATCAGGTTGTTGGCCGACACCATCATCATCATGCCGAGCGTCGCGAACAGGATGAGGACCGGGTACTCGAAACGCGCCATTCCCTCGCGCTCGATATACGCCATGGACAGCACGATCGCGAACGCTGAACCGAGCAAAACAACGACTTTCGCGAACAACGCGAACGGATCGGCGACAAACATGCCGCGCAACGCGATGGTCGTGCTGTCGCCACCATCAAGCAGAAGCGCCAATGCCGCTGCGAGCGTGAGGACCGAGAGCCAAGCAACCAAGCGGGTCGACCGGTCACCGCGAAAGACACCGATCATGAGCAGCGCCATTGCGGCAAGAGCAATCACCATCTCTGAGGCGAGCGTAGCGATATCCCCGAACAGGAGCGTTTGCATGACGTTCGTCAGTAGGTCAGCAAAGCCGCAGTCCGTACCTGCGCGAGCGCGGCCTGGTGCTGTAGGATCAGATTTTCGACCGACGCATGCATGGCGCCGAGCAGCGCGTCGGGATAGACGCCAAAAAAGACAATCGTTGCGACCAACGGAGCGAAGATCGCGATTTCGCGTGGGCTCAAATCCAGCATTGTCTTCAGGTCCGATTTTGTGAGCGGGCCGAAGACCACGCGCCGGTAGAGCCAAAGGGAATAAGCCGCGCCTAGGATGATGCCGGTCGTGGCGAGCAACGCGACCCAACTAGAGATTTGAAAAACGCCGACCAGGCTCAGGAATTCACCGACAAATCCACTCGTCCCCGGCAGACCGGCGTTCGCCAGCGTGAATACCATGAAGACGAAGGCATACATCGGCATGCGATGAACCAAACCGCCGTACCGCGAGATTTCGCGCGTATGCAGACGATCATAGACGACGCCGACCGAGAGAAAGAGCGCGCCTGAAATCAGGCCGTGCGAAAGCATCTGGAACAGGCCGCCCTCGATGCCTTGCTGGGTGAAGGTGAATGTTCCCAACGTGACAAAGCCCATGTGCGCCACCGAAGCGTACGCGATGAGCTTTTTCATGTCCTCCTGCATCAATGCGACCAGCGAGGTGTAAATAATCGCCACGACCGAGAGAGAGAAAATGAGCGGTGCGAAATAGACGCTGGCATCCGGCAGCATCGGGATCGAAAAGCGCAAAAAGCCGTAACCGCCCATCTTGAGCAGTACGCCGGCGAGAATCACCGACCCGGCGGTCGGCGCCTCGACATGCGCGTCAGGCAACCAAGTATGGACCGGCCACATCGGTACTTTGACCGCGAACGAGGCAAGGAAGGCGAGCCAAAGCCAGCGTTGCACTTCGCTCGGCAACCCCGCCTTCATCAACGCCGGTACGTCGGTCGTACCGGTTTCGACGTAAAGGTAGATCACCGCGACCAGCAGGAGCACCGATCCGACCAGCGTGTAGAGGAAGAACTTGAACGTCGAATAAATCCGCTGCGCCCCGCCCCACACGCCGATGATCAAGAACATCGGGATCAGGCCGCCTTCGAAGAACAGGTAGAAGAGGACGAAATCGAGCGCGCAGAACACGCCGATCATCATCGTTTCCATGACGAGAAGAGCGATCATGTACTCGCGCACCCGCGTGTCGATCGCTTCCCAGCTGGCGACCACGCAGATTGGCATCAGGAAAGTCGTCAAAATGACGAACAACAGCGAAATGCCGTCGATCCCGAGATGGTAGGCGACCCCATCGGCGATCCACGGCAGGCGCTCGACGAATTGGAACTCGGCCGTCGACGAATCGAACGATGCCCACAAGCCGATGGAAATAACGAACGTAAAAAGCGTCGCCCACAACGCGGTGTAGCGCGCGTTCCTGTCGGCGGCTTCCTTGTCGCCTTTAATCAGTAAAATAAAGACGACGCCAACCAGCGGCAGGAACGTAACGAGCGACAGCAGTGGCCAACCACTCACGGCAGTCCTCCACCGGTGCGGGCGAAGAACCACGTGACGAGCGCAGCAACGCCGATGAGCATCGCGAAGGCATAGTGATAAACGTAGCCGGACTGAAGAATGCTCGCGCGCCGCGCTAAGGCAATGACGGCCTGGGCGACACCGTTGGGCCCGAAGCCGTCGATAATGCGGCCATCGCCGACGATCCAAAAAACCCGGCCGATGAACTTGGCCGGCCGGACAAATAGCACCTCATAGAGTTCGTCGACGTACCACTTGTTGAGGAGAAATTGATAGAGGTCGGGGTGGACTTTGACGAGTTGCCCCGGCTTCTCGGGGCGGCGGATGTAGTATTGCCAAGCCAGTGCAATGCCGCCGATCGCAACCAAAATCGGCAACACCTTGACCCACCAGGGAACATGATGCGCCGCCTCGATGACATCGTGCCCGGGAAGAACGAGAATCGCGTCGCGCCAAAATAAGACTCGTCCTTCGCCGACGAGCGCGTCATATCCGACGATGCCGGCGAAGAGCGCCCCGATCGCCAGCAGAATGAGCGGGATCGTCATGATCTTCGGCGATTCGTGAACGTGCGACAGCACCTCGGCGTCCGCTCGCGACTGGCCGTGGAAGGTCATGAACAACAGGCGCCAGGAATAGAACGCGGTGAGCGCTGCGGCGCCGATGCCTAGATAAAACGCGAGGTAGCCGACGTCGGTTCCCGCCGCAAAGGCGCTCTCGATGATGAGGTCCTTCGAGTAGTAGCCGGCGAAAAACGGTATCCCGGCAAGCGCGAGCGAACCGATCCACATGACGGCGTAGGTCACCGGCATCAAACGCCAAGCGCCACCCATCTTCCGCATGTCCTGTTCGTCGGAGAATCCGTGGATCACCGAACCGGAGCCAAGAAACAACAGCGCCTTAAAAAAGGCGTGCGTCATCAAGTGAAAGATCGCCACCTGATAGGCGCCGACGCCGGCCGCAAAAAACATGTAGCCAAGCTGGCTGCACGTCGAATAAGCGATCACTCGCTTGATGTCGTTTTGGACCAGTCCGATCGACGCGGCGAAAATCGCCGTGAAGGCTCCGATCACGGTGACGACGGCGAGAGTCGTCGGCGCGTACTCGAAGAGCGGTGAGCAGCGGGCAACCAGAAACACGCCGGCCGTCACCATCGTCGCTGCGTGGATCAGTGCCGACACCGGGGTCGGTCCCTCCATCGCATCCGGCAACCAGGTATGGAGCGGCACCTGCGCCGATTTCCCCATCGCGCCGATGAACAGCAGGAGGGTCGTGACCGTCAGGATGTCGTATTCGGCGCCGAGAAACTCAAACGACTTTCCGGCAACGGCGGGAGCGTTGGCGAACACGACATCAAATTCGATCGAATTGAACGTGAAGAACACCGCCATGATACCGAGCGCGAAGCCGCAATCGCCGACTCGGTTGACGACGAATGCTTTGATCGCAGCTGCGTTCGCGCTCGGCCGATCGAACCAGAAGCCGATCAAAAAGTACGAGCAAACGCCGACACCTTCCCAGCCGAAATAAAGCTGCAAGAAGTTGTCCGACGTCACCAGCATCAGCATGGCGAACGTAAAGAGCGACAGGTAGGCGAAAAACCGCGGTCGATGCGGGTCGTGCGCCATATAGCCAATCGAGTACCAGTGAATGATCGCCGAGACGACCGAGACGGTGAACATCATCACCGCCGTCAGCGCATCGATCCGAAGCGACCACGACACATCGAAATCGCCCGAAACGATCCACGAAAACAACCGGACTTGGATTTTCGCCTGCCCCGCCGCCATATCGTAGAGGCCGATCGCGGCGAGTATTCCGGAGACGCTCAACGCAAGACACGGAACAAGCTGCGACGCGCGGACGCCGATCAGCCGCCCGAATAGGCCAGCGACTATCGCGCCGATGAGCGGCAGGAAGACAATCGCCGCGTACAACATTCGCCGCTCAACCCTTCATCAAATTGACGTCCTCAACCGCGATCGTGCCGCGATTGCGGAAGAAAACGACCAGAATCGCCAAGCCAATCGCTGCTTCGGCCGCAGCAACGGTCAGAATGAACAAAGCAAAAACTTGACCGACCAAATCGCCGAGATGAGCGGAAAATGCAACGAAGTTGATGTTGACGGCGAGCAAGATCAGCTCGATCGCCATCAAAATGACGATCACGTTCTTGCGGTTGAGGAAAATACCGAATACGCCAATCGTGAACAGAATGGCCGAGACCGCGAGGTAATGACCAAGCCCGATCGCCATGTCAGATACCCTGCCCCGGCGCTACCTTCTTGATCTCGATCGCGTCGGCGCGTCTTCGACCCGTCTGTTCGGACGCCGATTGCCGGCGCACGCCTTCACGGCTGCGAAGCGTCAATACGATCGCGCCGATCATCGCCACGAGGAGGAGGATGCCCGCACCCTGGAACAGATAGACGTAGTCGGTATAAAGAATTTGCCCCAAGGCGTGCGTGTTGGTCGCCGTGGCGGAGATCGGCGATTCGCCGCCAAGTTTCGCCTCCGGCGCCGTGATCCAGGTTCCGAGGACGAACAAGAGTTCGATCATCAAGACGATGCCGACGGCTGCGCCGACCGGCAAATATTGAAGGAATCCGTGCCGAAGTTCGGTGAAATTGATATCGAGCATCATGACGACGAATAGAAACAGCACCGCGACCGCACCGACATAAACGATCACGAGAATCATCGCCAGGAACTCGGCGCCGAGGAGGACAAAAAGACCGGCCGCGTTGAAGAAGGTCAGAATCAAAAACAACACCGAGTGCACCGGATTGCGCGCGGCGATAACCATGAACGCCGATGCGATCGCGACAAATGAAAACAGGTAGAACGCGATCTGCTGAATTACCATGTCCCCCTCCCCGCTTGCCTCAGCGGTACGGAGCGTCTGCGGCGAGATTGACGGCGATCTCTCTCTCCCAACGATCACCGTTCGCAAGCAAGCGGTCTTTGTTGTAGAGGAGTTCGGCCCGAGTCTCGGTCGCGTACTCGAAATTCGGCCCTTCGACGATGGCATCGACCGGGCACGCTTCCTGGCAAAGCCCGCAGTAAATGCACTTCACCATATCGATATCGTAGCGCGTGGTGCGCCGGCTGCCGTCGGCGCGTGGCTCGGCTTCGATCGTGATTGCCTGCGCGGGGCAAATCGCTTCGCAGAGCTTGCAAGCGATGCAACGCTCCTCGCCGTTGGGGTAACGCCGGAGCGCATGCTCGCCGCGAAATCGAGGGCTCAAGGGGCCCTTTTCGAACGGATAGTTCAACGTCGGTTTCTTCTTGAACATATAGCGGAACGTCACGCCCATGCCCGACAGAATCTCGGTCAGGAACAAACTGCGCGCGGCTCGATCGAGGAATGCCATGATCAGCTCCGCTTCATGACGCTGTCGGGTACCAACCGAAAGCGACGATCGCGCCTGCGGTCAACACCACCCAGAGCAGCGACAACGGCAGGAACAACTTCCAGCCGATCCGCATCAGCTGATCGTATCTGTAGCGCGGCAGTGTCGCCCGCACCCACACGAATACGAACAGGAGAATCACGATCTTGATCAGGAACCAGATGAAGCCCGGAATCCAGTTGAACGGCGCGATGTCGAGCGGCGGCAGCCAGCCACCAAGAAAAAGAATGGTCGTGAACGCGCACATCAAAATCATGTTGGCGTACTCGCCGAGCATGAAGAGCGCGAACGCAAACGCGGAATACTCGACATGATAACCGGCAACCAATTCCGACTCCGCTTCCGGCAGATCGAATGGGTGGCGATTGGTCTCGGCGAGCGTCGAGATAAAGAAGACCACGAACATCGGCAGCAGCGGGATCGCAAACCACAAGCCGTGCTGTGCTTCGACGATCTTGGTCATGTTGAGCGAGCCGACACAGAGAAGCACCGTGATGATGACGAACCCCATCGAGACTTCGTAACTCACCATCTGCGCCGAGGAGCGCAGCGCGCCGAGGAAAGCGTAGCGCGAGTTCGATGCCCAACCGGCCATGATGATGCCGTAGACCCCGAGCGAGGAAATCGCGAAAAGATAAAGTACGCCGACGTTGATGTCGGACAGCACCACGCCGGCGCTCACCGGAATCACGGCCCATGCAATCATCGCCAAGACGAACGTCAGCATCGGCGCAATGATGAACACGACTTTGTTTGCGCCTGACGGAATAACGGTTTCTTTGACGAGAAACTTGAGGCCGTCGGCGAACGGTTGCAGCAATCCGAAGGCGCCGACCACGTTGGGCCCGCGACGAAGCATCATCGCCGCCATGACCTTGCGCTCGAACAAGGTAAGGTACGCCACCGCAATCAAGAGCGGGACGATAATCGCGAGGCACTGGGCAACGACAACGACGCCGGGCCACAGATAGGCGTCCCAAAAGCTAGCCATGAGTTCCCGTCGCTCCCTTGACGGCGGGCGTGCGCGCGGCGCTGCATTCGGCCATGGTTTTCGAGGCGCGGCAAATGGCGTTGGTCTGGAAATAGTCGCCGATCGGGCTAGCAAACGGTTGAGTATCGGTGGGTCCATCGACTCCGAATGCGCTCCACGGCGCTGGCGTGATCGAATCGACCGCGGCGAGCGTCGGTACGAGCGCGCAGAGGCGAGATCTGAGTTCAGCCAAGGTGTTGAACGGCAAAATAGGTCCAATGCCGGCGGTCGCGAACTCCTCCGAAAGCGCGCGAACGATCGCCCAATCCTCGCGTGCGTCGCCCGGCGGGAATCCGGCCCGCGCGCCGACCTGAGCGCGTCCTTCGGTGTTGACGTAGGTACCGTCTTTTTCGGTGTAAGCAGCGCCCGGAAGCACGACATCGGCACGGCTCGCGCCGGCATCGCCGTGATGCCCTTGGTAAACGACGAACGTGCGGCCGAGCGCGCTGGTATCGATTTCATCGGCGCCCAATAGGAAAAGCAAGTCGAGTTCGCCGCGGCCCGCTGCCGCAACGATGCCGTCGGTGTCGAGTCCACCGGCTTGTGGCACGAAGCCAATGTCGAGGCCGGCGACGCGCGCCGCGGCGGTGTGAAGCACGTTGAATCCGTTCCAACCGTCCTTGACCATACCGCTGTTCTCGGCGATACGGCGCGACAGCGCAAGAACCGCAGCGCCGTCGCGGCGCGCCAACGCACCTTGTCCGACGATCAGCATCGGCCGCTCGGCTTGGCGCAACGTTTCGGCGAATCCATGGCGGCCGTCGGCAATCTCGCGCAGCACCTCGGCATCGGCGCCGAGATGCTCGTAGCGATAAGACAAATCGGCCTTGGCTCCGACCAACCCAATTTTGAACCCGCCGCGCAGGTACCGCTTGCGAATGCGGGCGTTAATGAGCGCTGCTTCTAGTCGTGGATTGGTTCCGATGAGAAGCAAGGCGCCGGCGCGCTCGATCCCGGCGATCGTCGAATTGAAGAGGTAGCTTGCTCGCGCGCCATGATCGAGTTTCGCGCCATCCTGCCGACAGTCGAGATTCGGCGAACCAAGGCCCGCCATGAGAAGTTTGAGCGCGAACATCGACTCTGCGTCGACGAGATCACCGGCGATTGCAGCGATGCGCGGCCCGCGCACGCCCTTAAGCTTGGCAGTGATCGCACCGAACGCCTCGGCCCACGTCGCGGGTATAAGTCTGCCGTTCCTGCGCACGTAGGGTCGATCGAGGCGCTGGCGCATCAGCCCGTCGATCGCGGCACGGGTTTTGTCCGAGATCCACTCCTCGTTGATGTCTTCATGCAAGCGCGGCAATACGCGCATCACTTCGCGTCCGCGATAGTCGACCCGAATGTTCGAACCGACCGCGTCGTGGACATCGATCGATTCGACGTTGCGCAGCTCCCAGGGCCGCGCGGCAAACGCGTACGGCTTGAGCGTTAGAGCGCCGACCGGACAAACATCGACCAGGTTACCCGAGAGTTCGGAGGTGAGGGCCTTTTCAACGTACGGCCCGATTTCCATATGCTCACCGCGGCCCGTGGCGCCCAATTCTTCGACGCCGGCGATCTCGGTCGCAAAACGAATGCAGCGCGTGCAGTGGATGCAGCGCGTCATGACGGTCTTGACGATCGGCCCCAGGTATTTCTCGCTGACCGCCCGCTTTTGTTCGCCGAACCGGCTTAAACCGCGGCCATAGGCCATCGCCTGATCTTGCAAATCGCATTCGCCGCCCTGATCGCAGATCGGGCAGTCGAGCGGGTGATTGATGAGCAGCATCTCCATCACGCCCTCGCGCGCCTTTTTGACAAGCGGGGTGTTGGTCTTGACCACCATGCCGTCGCCGGCCGGCATAGCGCACGAAGCGATCGGTTTGGGCGATTTCTCTAACTCGACGAGACACATGCGGCAATTACCGGCCACCGAAAGCCGTTCGTGGTAGCAAAAACGTGGGATTTCCTTACCCGCGGCCTCGCAAGCCTGGAGCACGGTCGTGCCGGGCTCGACCGTTACTTCCTGTCCGTCGACGGTCAGTTTCGGCATCGCAATCCCTATTCGGCCGCGGCCGGACGCGTGTATTCAAGCAGACGCTTATCGACCATCGGACGAAAATGGCGCATGAGCCCCTGGATCGGCCACGCCGACGCATCGCCATGGGCGCAGATCGTGTGCCCCTCGATCTCGCTGGCGACGTCGAGCAGCATATCGACTTCGGACAGTTCGGCCTTGCCCGCGGCGATCCGTTCCATCACCCGCCACATCCACCCGGTCCCCTCGCGGCATGGGGTGCATTGGCCGCAACTTTCGTGAGCATAGAAACGAGCGAGTCGCGCGATCTGTGCGATCAAATCCGTCGATTTGTCCATGACGATGACTGCCGCCGTGCCGAGGCCCGATTTCACGTCGCGCAAGGCGTCGAAGTCCATCAACACGGTGTTGCAGATCGATTTCGGCAACATTGGAACAGAGGAGCCGCCGGGGATGATGGCAAGCAAGTTGTCCCAACCGCCACGCACGCCACCCGCATGGCGCTCGATCAATTCCCGGAGTGGAACACTCATTTCTTCTTCGACGTTGCACGGCCGCTCGACATGCCCAGAGATACAGAAAACTTTCGTCCCGGTATTGTTCGGTCGGCCGAACCCAGCAAACCAGGCCGAACCGCGACGAAGAATTGTCGGTATGACCGCGATCGTCTCGACATTGTTGACCGTCGTCGGTCGGCCATAGAGCCCGACCGCAGCCGGAAACGGCGGCTTCAGCCGCGGCTGCGCTTTTTTTCCCTCGAGACTCTCGATCAACCCGGTTTCTTCGCCCGCGATATACGCGCCGGCGCCGCGATGCACATAGACCTCATGATCGTATCCAGAACCGCACGCATTCTTGCCGAGCAGGCCAGCGGCATAAGCCTCCTCGACGGCTGCGTCGAGAACCTCCGCCTCGCGGTAGAATTCACCGCGGATATAGATGTAGGTCGCGGTTGCATTCATCACCGACCCGGCGATCAAGCAACCCTCGATCAGCTTGTGCGGATCGTGGCGCATGATGTCGCGATCCTTGCAGGTGCCGGGCTCGCCCTCGTCGGCGTTCACTACGAGGAACGATGGCTTGCCGTCGGGCTGTTTTGGCATGAACGACATCTTGAGCCCAGTTGGAAACCCGGCCCCTCCTCGACCGCGCAAGCCCGACTTCTTCACTTCGTCGATGATCGAATCGCGCCCCTTGGCGATTAGTTCCTTGGTGTTGCTCCAATCCCCACGCTGTCGCGCCGCCGCGAGACGCCAATCATGGTGTCCGTAGAGGTTGGTGAAAATGCGGTCCTTGTCAGCGAGCATGGCTTTAAGCGATCAGGTCCTTGAGCGTTGTTGCCCCGCCGACCGGCGCCGAGTTGCGGCGATCGATCTGCGGTCCCGGCTTGGGCCATTGTCCCTGGCCGAAAGAGTCAAGGATTCGTGCAGCTGCGGCAGCGTCGACATCCTCGAAATAGTCGTCGCCGACTTGAATGACGGGCGCATTGACGCACGCGCCGAGGCATTCGACTTCACCCAGCGTAAACATCCCGTCGGAGGTCGTCTCGCCGAGTTTTACGCCTAGCTTCGTCTCGCACGCTTTCACGAGAGCAAGGGCGCCGCGCAACTGACATGGCGTTGTCGTGCACACGCGCACATGGTGCTTTCCGATCGGCTTCAAATTGAACATCGAATAAAACGTCGCGACTTCGTAAACGCGGATCAAAGGCATTTGGAGATAGTTGGCCACGTAATCCATCGCTTCTCGCGGCAACCAACCGCCCGACTGACGTTGCGCGAAGTCCAAGAGCGCGAGCACCGCACTCGCTTGACGTCCGCTCGGATACTTGGCGATGGCTTTGTCCGCTTTCGCTTTGTTCTCGGGCGAAAAGGCGAACGTCGAAGAGCCGACCGCGGCAGTCATCGATCGATCTCCCCGAAGACGATGTCCTGACTCCCAATGACGGCCACTGTATCCGCGAGCAAATGGCCGCGCGTCATGAAGTCGAGCGCCTGTAGATGCGGGTACCCTGGCGCTCGGATTTTGCACTTGTAGGGCATGTTGGTGCCGTCAGAAACGAGGTAGACGCCGAATTCTCCCTTCGGCGCCTCGACCGCCGTGTAGGTCTCGCCGGCCGGAACGTGGTAGCCCTCGGTATAGAGTTTGAAGTGATGGATCAGCGCTTCCATCGACGACTTCATCTCGGCGCGGCGCGGCGGTGCAATCTTGCGATCCTCGGTCAGAACCTCGCCCGGCGGCATTTTGGCGATGCACTGACGGATGAGCCTCAGCGATTGTCTCATTTCCTCGATGCGGCACAGATAGCGATCATAGCAGTCGCCGTTCTTACCAATCGGAATGTCGAAGTCGAGTTCGTTATAGACTTCGTAGGGCTGCGCTTTGCGCAAGTCCCAAGCGAAGCCCGATCCGCGCAACATGACGCCCGAGAAACCCCAATCAAGCGCGTCGTCGGCCGACACCACGCCGATATCGACATTGCGTTGCTTAAAGATGCGGTTTTCGGTCAGCACGTTCTCGATGTCATCAACGACTTTGGGAAACTCGTCGCAGAATTGCAGAATGTCCTCGGCGAGACCCTTCGGCATGTCCTGGCGAACGCCGCCGGCGCGATAGAACGCTGCGTGCAAGCGGGCGCCCGAGACGCGCTCGTAGAACACCATCAACTTTTCGCGCTCTTCAAATCCCCAGAGCGCGGGCGCCATCGCGCCGACGTCCATCGCCTGTGTCGTGATATTGAGTAGGTGACTGAGGATACGGCCGATTTCATCCCACAACACGCGCATGAATTGACCGCGGCGCGGAACTTCAATCCCGGCTAGTTTCTCGATCGCGAGGCAGAAAGCGTGCTCTTGGTTCATCGGCGCGACGTAATCGAGGCGGTCGAAATAGGGAATCGCCTGCAT
>SHVV01000030.1 GCA_009694095.1 Alphaproteobacteria bacterium
CACCGAGCGAATACGATGGCGGAGCGCTTCATTTTCCCGAATATGGGCCAGAAGCGTTTAAGCCTGAAGCCGGGGAAGCACTCGTCTTCAGTTGCTCGTTGCTCCACGAAGTGACGGAGGTCACCCGCGGACGTCGCTTCGAGCTCCTCACGTTTCTGACCGACGAGGCGGCGCTCGCAGCAACCGAACGCATGCGGGCCGCGGCGACAACGCCCCGCGGGCAGCGCTAATTGAGTGCGGCCAGGGTCGCGCCAAACGCTCGCAAATAGTCGAGGCCTAGTACGGCCCGACTACCGTACCACGATACCATCTGCCCATCGATCAGGCGGACCGGAGGAGCGGTCGGAAACTCGCGGTGGAACGCGGCAACATCGGACGGGCCAAATTCGTAGGGTTCGCTCGGCAGCAGCACTAAGTCGGCTCCGCGCAATAGAGCTTCGCTGACGATCAGTTTCGGATAACGATCAATCGCCGCCGCGGGCAGGGTTTCAATCCGCGCCAAGGCGAGAAACTCGGCGATGTATGTATCGCGCGATACCGCCATCCACGGGTCGCGCCACACAAAATAATACGCACGCTGCTGCGGCCACGCCCCAGCAGCCGCCGTCAATGTCGCGAGCGCCTCGTTGAACCGGTCGGTCAGCACCGCAGCTTCGGCAGCCCGGCCGAAAATGCCGCCAATCAGGGCGAACAGCTGGCGATTGTCGGTAGGCTTCTTAGGATAGGTTACGATCACCTGAGGGGCTAGCTCGGCTGCCTTTTTTGCCAGATCGAGCGTGTTTTCCTCGATGTTCAAAATCACGTGGGTTGGGTTCAGTGCAGCGAGTTTTCGGGCGCTGATCTTCTTAGTACCGCCGACACTCGCAATTTTCTCGACCGCATCGGCCGGGTGAACGCAAAAGTGGGTGCGCCCAACTACCTGCGATCCGAGACCTAGGTCGAACAACAGTTCGGTAATCGACGGCACGAGCGAAACGATGCGGGCGTTGGTTGGAGCGGCCGAATGCGCCGTTCCGACGGCATCGATGAGGGGGTCGGCCACGCTTAAATCCGCCATTCTCCGAAACTGCGGACGCCGTCGTCGTCAGCGACTCAAGCCGTCAGCTTCTTTTTCAGGATCTCATTGACGAGGGCCGGATTGGCCTTGCCCTGGCTCGCTTTCATCACTTGGCCGACGAAAAAGCCGAACAATTTTTCCTTACCGGATCTGTACTCGGCGACCTTATCGGCATTCCCGGCAACGACTTCATCGATTACCCGCTCGATCGCGCCAGTATCGGTCACCTGCTTCAATCCCTTGGCTTCGACGATTGCCGCGGGATCTTCGCCGCTCGCGAACATCTCTTCGAATACCTCTTTGGCGATCCGGCCCGAGATGGTGCCGTTTTTGATGAGGTCGATGAGCGATCCAAGCTGATCGGGCCCTACCGGCGTTTTGGTGATATCCAGCCCGGCCTTGTTGAGCAGGCCGAACAGATCGCCCATCACCCAGTTCGCCGCAAACTTGGCGTCGCGGCCCTTGGCGACCGCTTCGTAATAGGCCGCCGCCTCTTTTTCCGCGACCAGAACGCTCGCGTCGTAGGGCGAGAGCCCAAGGTCGGCGACGTAGCGCGCCTTCTTTGCGTCCGGAAGTTCGGGCAGCGTGCTCTTTAGATCCTCAACCCAATGCGGGTCGAGCTCAAGTGGCAACAGGTCGGGGTCCGGAAAATAACGATAATCGTGCGCGTCTTCCTTGGAGCGCATTTCGCGCGTCACGCCCTTGCTGGCGTCGAACAATCGCGTCTCTTGAACGACCTTGCCGCCATTTTCAATCAGATCGACTTGCCGGCGTGCCTCATAGGCGACCGCCTGTTGTACATAGCGTATCGAGTTCACGTTCTTGATTTCGCAACGAGTGCCGAATTTGGCACCCACGCGCCGAACCGAAACGTTGACGTCGGCGCGCATGCTCCCCTCGTCCATGTTGCCGTCGCAGCTGCCGATATAGCGCAGGATGGTGCGAAGTTTGCGGAGGTAAAGGCCAGCTTCCTCGGGTGAGCGAAGATCGGGTTCCGAGACAATCTCCATCAGCGCGATGCCCGACCGATTAAGATCGACATAAGAATGATCCGGGTGCTGGTCGTGCACGCTCTTGCCGGCGTCCTGTTCGAGGTGGAGCCGGGTGATGCCAATTGTCCGCGACGATCCGTCGGGGAGATCGAGAACGATCTTGCCTTTGCCGACGATCGGCTGCGTGTACTGCGAGATCTGGTATCCGGCGGGAAGGTCTGGGTAAAAGTAGTTTTTACGGTCGAACACCGAATAGTGATTGATCGTCGCATCGAGGCCCAAGCCGGTACGCACCGCCTGCTTGACGCAGTATTCGTTGATGACCGGTAGCATTCCCGGCATCGCTGCATCGACCAGCGACACCTGAGAGTTTGGTTCGGCACCAAACGCCGTCGCGGCCCCCGAGAACAGCTTGGCTTGCGAGAGCACCTGGGCATGCACTTCCATTCCGATGACGACCTCCCACCCGCCTGTTACGCCTTCGACTTGATAGGGCTTCACCTCGGTCATCACTGCCTCCACCATGGCGCCGCTCGCGCCGTGAAGTTCGCCGCTCGTTCGAGCGCGAAAGCCGCGTTCAGCAATCCGGACTCATCGAATGTTCGACCAAGAAGTTGCAACCCGAGCGGCAAGCCCTCCGGCGATAAACCCGCCGGCACGTTGACTCCGGGAAGTCCCGCCAAACTCGCCGGCACCGCGAAAACGTCGTTCAAGTACATCGCGACTGGATCGCCGGCGATCTCGCCATGCGCGAACGCCGCCGAGGGCGTCGTCGGTGTGAGAACGACATCGACCTGTTCGAACGCGGCCGTAAAGTCGCGGGCGATCAGCGCTCGAACCTTTTGCGCCTTTAAGTAGTAGGCGTCGTAGTAACCGGCCGAGAGTACGTAGGTTCCGATCATGATGCGCCGCTTCACTTCGGCGCCGAAGCCGGTCGCGCGGGTTTTTTCGTACATATCGAGCACGTTATCGCCCGAAACACGAAGCCCAAACCGTACCCCGTCGTACCGACCAAGGTTTGACGATGCTTCCGCCGGTGCGATCACGTAGTAGGTCGGCAATGCGTACTTCGTGTGCGGGAGACTGATGTCGACGATGGTGGCGCCCATGTCCTTGAACCAGCCGATACCGCGTTGCCATAGATCTTCGATCGCCGCCGGCATACCGCCGACCCGGTATTCCTTCGGGATGCCGACACGAAGTCCTTTGACGTTTCCGGTGAGCGCTGCTTCGTAGTCCGGTACCGGACGATCGACCGAAGTAGAATCCTTGGGATCGTATCCCGCCATCGCCCTCAGCATGATCGCTGCGTCACGAACGGTCCGGCCGAACGAACCGGCCTGATCGAGTGAAGAGGCGAAGGCGATCATCCCCCAGCGCGAGCAGCGGCCATAGGTCGGTTTGACACCAACAAGACCGCAAAACGCCGCCGGTTGGCGGATCGAACCGCCGGTGTCCGATCCAGTCGCACCTAACCCGACACCGGCCGCGACAGCGGCCGCGGAGCCGCCCGAAGAGCCGCCAGGCACCAACGGGCGATTGTCGCCTCGACGCCGCCATGGGCTGGCAACCGGCCCAAGCGCGCTGGTTTCATTGGACGAGCCCATCGCAAACTCGTCCATATTGGTCTTGCCGAGCATGACGGCGCCGGCCTGCCAGAGGTTGGCGGTCACGGTGGACTCGTAAGTCGGCGAGAAGCCATCGAGTATCTTGGAGCAAGCGCGTGAAACGACGCCCTTGGTGCAGAACACGTCCTTGATTGCGATCGGGATGCCATCCATGGCCCCCAGGCTCTCACCCTTGGCCCGGCGTTGATCCGCCGCCTTGGCATCGGCGAGAGCTCGATCGGGAGTTTCGATGATGATGGCGTTCAAGCTCCGTGCGTCCTCCATCGCCTGAACATGCGTCCGCGCAAGTTCGAGCGCAGAAAACGCCTTTTTGGCGAGACCGTCGCGCGCTGAACCGAGGTCGAGATCGATAATATCGGTCACGCTCTACTCCACGACCTTCGGCACGACGAAATAGCCAGCCGCCGTTTCGGGCGCATTGACAATGATGTCGGCCTGCTTGCCGCCGTCGGAAACGATGTCCTTGCGCATCGGAAGTTTCATGTCAACGACCCGCGACATCGGCGCGATGTTATCTGTCTTCACCTCGCTCAACTGCTCGATCCAGCCCAGGATGGCATTGAGCTCCTTCGCGTAATGCTCCACCTCAGCCTCGGTCACTTCAATCCGTGCGAGGCGGGCGATCTTTCGAACGGCAGCATTGTCTAGCGCCATGAGGCCTATCTCTAGGTAAATTGCGCCGATATTGGCGGCCTTCAAGGGGGCGGGCGGAAGCTAAACCATGGCGTCTCGCCGGTGCAAGCGATATGCCTACGCCATGATCGTCGAGACCCCAGTCGACTTCAGAGCCAAGTTGCCGCTCCGCGCCCGACTGATCGGGCTCGACGTCGGCACGAAAACGATTGGCATCGCCGTATCGGACCCCGCGCTTCGGATTGCCACACCGCGGACGACCCTGAAACGCCGCCGGTTTACGGACGACATCGTCGACCTCCGCGCGATTGTGTCCGAGATCGGGGCTGGTGGGATCGTGATCGGGCTTCCCGTGAGCATGGACGGGACCGAGGGTCCTCGGGCGCAGTCGGTCCGCGCCTTCGCCCGCAATCTCAGCAAGGCGATCGATGTTCCGATCGCCTTTTGGGACGAGAGGCTTTCGACCGCGGCCGTGGAGCGGGCTCTGATCGATCTCGACGTTTCTCGCAGCAAGCGCGCCAAGGTGATCGATGCACATGCCGCCGCCTACATTTTGCAGGGCATGCTCGATAGTTTCACGGCGCAGCAGCAACGCTCGGCCTAATGGCGCGCTCCAGGGTTATCCACAAGTATGCAATTTTTACAGCGAAAGTCGCGACTCCGCTTGCATCGGGTCGCGAGGGTCCTATAGTTGCGTTTTGATGAACGCTCCCACTTCGGTCCCATTCGCCCGTCGGCATCTTCTTCGGATCGAGGGGCTTTCAGCGGCCGAGATCAACGGCCTGCTCGACCTCGCCGATAGCTACGTTGAGCTCAATCGCCAAGTCGAGAAAAAGCAATCGGTGCTGCGCGGCCGAACGCAGATCAACCTGTTCTTCGAATCATCGACCCGGACCCGCACGTCGTTCGAACTCGCCGGCAAGCGTCTCGGCGCCGACGTTATCAACATGTCGGTCGAAGGCTCGTCCATAAAGAAGGGCGAGACAATGATCGATACGGCAATGACTTTGAATGCCATGCATCCGGATGTCCTCGTCGTTCGCCATCACGACAGCGGCGCCGTCGAGTTGTTGTCGCAAAAGGTCGATAGTGCGGTGATCAACGCCGGCGACGGCAGCCACGAGCACCCGACGCAGGCGTTGCTCGACGCTCTCACCATCCGCCGCCGGCGCGGCAAGCTCGCCGGTCTCACCGTCGCCATTTGCGGCGACGTGCTCCACTCCCGCGTCGCACGTTCCAACATCCATTTGCTGACGACCATGGGGATCGAGGTTCGCGTCATCGCGCCGCCGACGCTGCTACCCCGGTTCATCGACCGCTTGGGCGTCGGCGTATTCTACGACATGAAAAAAGGCCTTCAAGGCTGCGACGCGATCATGATGCTTCGGCTCCAAACCGAGCGTATGCACGGCGCGTTCGTTCCCTCGATTCGCGAATACTTCCGCTTCTACGGCCTCGACAAGGAGAAGCTCGCCAGCGCCAAGCCCGACGCGCTCATCATGCACCCCGGCCCGATGAACCGGGGCGTCGAGATCGACACCGTCCTAGCCGACGATATCGATCGCAGCGTGATCCGCGAACAGGTCGAGATGGGTGTGGCGGTTCGCATGGCATGTTTGCAAGCGCTGCTGGTGCCAGCTCCGAACCGAGCCGCCAAAGTCGAACGCCTGCGAACCGTGCTGTTCGGACCGTGACCGAGGGAAAACGTCGAGCGTTCGTGAACGCGCGCCTGCTCGACCCGGCGACGGGCCGGGACGAGCGCGGCGATCTTCTCGTCGACGGATATATGATCGCCGATGTCGGTGCGCGCGTCTTCCCGGACGGTGTTCCGTCCACCATCGAGACGATCGACTGCCGGGGATTTTGCCTAGCGCCAGGACTGATCGATATCCGCGTCTTTACCGGCGAACCCGGAGCCGAGCACAAAGAAACGCTCGCGACGGCCAGCGAGGCGGCCGCTGCCGGTGGCGTAACGACGATTGTCGTCATGCCCGAAACCGACCCAGTGATCGACGACGTCGCACTGGTCGAGTTCATCGCCCGTCGCGCTCGCGAGGCGGCCAAGGTCAACGTCTACCCGACGGCAGCCATCACCAAGGGCCTCAAAGGCGAAGGGATGACCGAAATCGGCCTCCTCAAATTGGCTGGTGCGGTCGCTATCACCGATGGCTCTTTCGCCGTTGCGAGCGCCCAGGTCATGCGCCGGACGCTCTCCTACGCGTCAAGTTTTGACATGCTCGTGATGCAGAATGCGATCGAGCCAACGCTCGCGCTCGGCGGCCACTTAAACGAAGGCGAGGTTGCGACCCGCTTAGGCTTGGCCGGGATCCCAACCGAAGCCGAGACGATCATGGTCGAGCGCGATATTCGATTGGTTGAGCTCACCGGCGCCCGCTACCACGTCGTCTCGATCTCGACCGCCGCCGCCATCGATGCCATCCGACGCGCTAAGGCGCGCGGCCTACCAGTGACCTGCGCCGCCGCGCCTTATCACTTTGCGCTCAATGAGAATGCCGTCGGAAACTACCGAACCTTCGCCAAGACCTCGCCGCCGCTGCGGACCGAGGAGGATCGATTGGCCGTTGTCGAAGGACTCCGCGAGGGCACGATCGACATCATTGCATCAAGCCACAATCCGCAAGACCAAGACAGCAAGCGGCTACCTTTCGCGCAAGCCGATGCCGGCGTGATCGGGCTCGAGACGCTTCTGCCCGTGAGTCTCGAGCTTTTCCATAACGAAGGGATGCCGTTGCTCGATGTCCTTCGGAAACTCACGATCGCGCCGGCGTCGCTGCTTGGCTTACGCGCCGGGGCCCTAAAGCCGGGGTTGCCGGCCGACTTAGTCATCTTCGATCCGCACCAACCCTGGATCGTCGATGCCGAGAAGTTTTTGAGCAAATCAAAGAACACTGCGTTCGAAGATCGAGCGGTTAAGGGGCGAGCCGCAGTGACCGTCGTCGCGGGCGCAATCGTGCACCGAAATGGTTTGTAGGGCGGCAATCTGGCTTCGAATTTTTGCCGCCCCAGCCGCGCGCCGAGCGACGTCACGCGGGCGTCGGTAGATCAATCGTGCCCGAGCCGCTCGGCGACTTCTCGTATACCTGGCCGTTCCTAGCCGTTGCGATTGGCGGCTATCTCGTCGGATCGATTCCGTTTGGTCTAATTCTGACGCGCCTTGGCGGCATCGGTGACTTGCGTGCCATCGGCTCTGGCAGTATCGGCGCGACCAACGTATTGCGCACCGGCCACAAAGGGTTGGCTGCCGCGACCGTCGTCCTCGACGGAGCCAAGGGCGCACTTCCGATCGTCGTTGCCAACCTGTGGCTGACCCACGATTTCGCCGTACTGGCAGGTGCCGGCGCCTTTTTAGGCCACTTGTTTCCGCTTTGGCTCGGGTTCTCCAACCGCGATCCAGCGAGCCGTACAGTGATTTCGCTCGTTGCACTCGCCATGGCGTTTGCGCTTGCGGCATCCGGTCGCCCTCCCCTGGGCTTGAGCGGTTTCGCCATCGCGCTCGTTGTGGCCTATTGGGGCGCCTGGGGCGGCAAAGGCGTGGCGACTGGTCTCGGCGCGCTTCTCGCTCTATCGTCGGTGGTCGGGGTTGGCGCCTGCATAACCTGGCTGATCGTGGCCGCGCTCTTTCGCTATTCCTCGCTCGCGGGGTTGCTCACGTTCATCGCCGCGCCCCTGTATGCGTGGTTCCTCGCGGATATGCCACGGAGCCACACGGGGTTCGCGATTTTCTTAGCAACGTTTGTGATCGTCCGTCACAAAACCAACATCGGACGCCTGATACGGGGAACCGAGCCCCGGATCGGCCGTAAGGAGAGCGATTCGCCGCCCTCGGGCTAGTCCTCGCCGTTCCATAACGATGGTGGGCCAAAGGGTTCGACTGTCGCAGAACGGCGCAAACTCATGGATGGGCATAGTCCTCCGCGTGACCAAGGCGATCTTTTTGACCGGATCCGCCTCATCCGGAACCCGACCGTCGGTCCAATAACCTACCTGCATCTGTTAGAGCGCTATCAAACGGCGGCGGCGGCCATTCGCGCCCTCCCGGGCCTCGCCCACCGCGCCCGGCGTAACCCGCCGCTCGTGCCGGACTTAGGTGAGATCGAGCGAGAACGCGCCGCCATCACCGCCCTAGGCGGTCGCTGGCTAGCGCTTGGAGATCCGGCCTACCCCGTTCCCTTAGCCGCGATCGCCGATCCGCCGCCAATCCTTGCCGCACTCGGTGATCTTTCGCTCCTTTCGAAACCGGCGCTGGCGATCGTCGGTGCGCGCAATGCGTCGGCGTTCGGCCAACGCTTCGCGGGGTCGATCGCTCGCGACATCGGTTCCGCCGGGCCAGCTATCGTCTCGGGGCTGGCCCGCGGTATCGATTCGGCCGCCCACGAAGGAACACTCGCGTCCGGTACGATCGCAGTCCTCGCCGGTGGAATCGATATCGTCTACCCGCCGGAAAACGAGCGATTGCAACAAGCCATCGCCGAACGTGGCCTGCTCCTCGCAGAAATGCCGCTCGGGCTCCAGCCTCGGGCTCTCAACTTCCCCCGCCGCAATTGACTGATCGCCGGACTCTCGCGTGGCGTGCTCGTCGTTGAGACGCCGTTAAAGTCAGGCTCGCTGATCACTGCCCGGTTTGCGCTTGAGCAGGGTCGCGATGTTTTTGCGGTTCCGGGGTCGCCCCACGCTCTCGCGGAACCAACAATTTGCTTCGCGATGGCGCGACGCTCGTCGAGTCGGCCGAAGACGTCATCACCAACTTCGGTAGCTTTGCAGCACCTATTCTTCCGGCCGCGTCCAGGCAGACTCTAGCCCGCGAGGGGCTTTCCGAGGAGCGTAAGGGCCAGGACGACGGGTTGGACGCACACTCCAATGACACGAAAATATTAATTATAATCAATAATATAACTATTAAAATTGACGAACTCGTTCAACAATCCCATTTGACACCGGGGACCGTTTTGAGCATTTTGCTGGGCCTTGAACTCCCTGGTCAGGTCGTACGCCACTCTGGCGGACGGGTTTCTCGCGCCTTCGAGAGCTCCTAAACCGCACGGGCGGAACCCGGCCGGTCAAACAATTCATAGGTCTATGGACGTCGTCGTCGTCGAGTCGCCCGCCAAGGCCAAAACCATCAACAAGTACCTGGGAAAGGACTTCCGGGTGGTGGCGAGCTATGGCCACGTCCGCGATCTACCCTCGAAGGAAGGTTCGGTTAAGCCGGATCAGGACTTCGCGATGACCTACGAAGTCGATGTCCGCGGTAAAAAGAGCCTTGGCGATATCGCGGAAGCGCTAAAGGGCGCCCGGCATCTTTATCTCGCGACCGACCCCGATAGAGAAGGCGAAGCGATTTCGTGGCACGTCCTTACTGCTCTCAAAGAGAGCGGCGCCATCGCCGATGTCGACGTCAAGCGAGTCGTTTTCAATCAAATTACCAAACGCGCTGTTTTAGAGGCGATCGCGAACCCACGCGACATCGACATGAGCCTGGTCAACGCGCAACAGGCGCGCCGGGCGCTTGATTACCTCGTCGGATTCTCCCTTTCTCCGGTGCTATGGCGAAAACTTCCCGGCTCGCGCTCGGCCGGTCGCGTGCAGTCGGTCGCGCTCCGCTTGGTGTGCGACCGCGAACTCGAGATCGAGGCCTTCACCGCTCGCGAGTACTGGTCGATTGACGCAACGCTCGCCAAAGCCGAAGGCGTGACCTTCCCCGCCCGCCTCGTGGCGCTCGATGGCAACAAGCTCGAAAAGTTCGATATCGCCACAAAGGAAGCGGCCGAGAACGCGGTTGCCACCATCCGCAATGCGAGCGGCTTCAAGATCGGTTCGGTTGAACGCAAGGATACTTTCCGCAACCCGCCGGCGCCGTTTACAACTTCGACGCTCCAGCAAGATGCGTCGCGCCAGCTGCGCATGCGTCCGTATCGAACGATGCAAGTGGCGCAACGGCTTTACGAAGGGGTCGACATCGGCGGCGAAACGACCGGCCTCATCACTTATATGCGTACCGACGGTGTGCAGATCGCGAACGAAGCTATCGCGGCGGCTCGCTCGCTCATCGAACGCGATTTCAGCGCTGAATACGTTCCCGAACGACCGCGTGCCTACCGTACGACCGCAAAGAATGCGCAGGAAGCCCACGAGGCGATCCGGCCAAGCGACATCGCGCGTAAACCACAGGATGTCGTCAAGTACCTTGAACCGGAACAGGCTCAGCTCTACGAGCTCATCTGGAAGCGGACCGTAGCAAGCCAAATGGCGAGCGCCATTATCGATCGGGTGTCGGCCGAAATCGCTTCGGCCGACGGCCGCGCGATCCTGCGTGCGACCGGGTCCGTCACCCGCTTCGATGGGTTCCTTGCGCTCTATCGCGAAGGGGCCGAGGAGCCGAACGGCGAAGGCGACGCTGCGCTTCCGCCGCTTGCCGAAGGCGAGCTCTTGACGGCCGCCGACGTTAAGCCCACGCAACATTTTACCGAACCGCCGCCCCGTTACAGCGAAGCGTCGCTCGTGAAGAAACTCGAGGAGCTCGGCATCGGCCGGCCCTCGACCTATGCGACGATCCTCCAGGTGTTGCAGGATCGAGACTACGTGAAGCTCGATCGCGGTCGCTTCTACCCCGAAGATCGCGGCCGTCTCGTCACCGCGTTTCTGGTCGGATTTTTCGAGCGTTACGTCGAATACAGCTTCACCGCCGATCTCGAAGCCCAACTCGACGAAGTATCCGCCGGCAACGTCGATTGGATCTATTTGCTACGACGTTTCTGGACCGAGTTTAAGCCGGCAATCGACGATATTGGCAGCCTGAAAGTTCGCGATGTGCTCGAGGCGCTCAATAAGATCCTCGGCCCGCACGTTTTCCCTAGCCGCACCGATGGTGCGGATACGCGCCAGTGTCCGAGCTGCGCCGAGGGCCGCCTCTCGCTCAAGGTCGGCCGCTTCGGCGCATTCGTTGGATGCTCGAACTATCCCACCTGCCGATTCACGCGCCAGCTTACGCCTGGAGACGGCACGACCGCCACCAACGAGGGCCCGGTCGAGCTTGGCGTCGACCCGGCGACGAACCTGCCAGTCTCGCTGCGCAAAGGCCCTTATGGTCTCTATGTGCAACGTGGGCTCGCCGACAATGGTGAAAAGCCGAAACGAGTCGCCATTCCGAAGGACATCGCCCCCAATACGGTCGACCTCGAACGCGCGCTTGCACTCCTCTCGCTGCCGCGCGAGATCGGCCTTCATCCCGAATCGGGCAAGCCAATTACTGCCGGCGTCGGACGATTTGGGCCGTTCATTCGGCACGAGGGAGTTTATCTCTCGCTCAAAGGCGACGACGACGTGTTGACGATCGGGCTCAATCGGGCCGTCGTCATGCTGGCCGAACCTCGCACGCGCCGCGGCGGAGCGCCGCAACCCCAGTCGCTAAAATCGCTCGGCCAACACCCGGAGGGTGGCGGCGAAATTCGGGTTTTACAGGGCCGCTACGGATCCTACGTCAACCATGGCAAGATCAACGCTACTCTGCCGAGCGGCGTCGAGCCGACGGAGGTCACGATGGATCAAGCGGTTGGACTTCTCGCGGCGCGCGCGGCCAAGGGTGGCAGCGGACGACGGAGCCGCAAACCGGCGGCGGGCTCGATCAAACCGCGCCCGAAGAAACAGCGGAAAAATGCAGTCAGAAAGACTGGCTCGGACTAAGCGCGCGTGGCACGACGACCCCGCGTTGAGGCGCGCCTTCCCTCGAAAGACGACCTTCTCCGTTATATCGAGGGACGCAAGGGGGCGGTAAACCCACGCGACATCGCCCGCGCGTTTAGCCTCAAAGGCTCGCATCGTATCGCTCTCAAATCCTTGTTGCGGGAGCTCGTTGGCGACGGCGCGGTTGAACGCGGCCGCGGCCGGCGGATCGCCGCAGCCGCCAAGCTTCCCTCCGTTGCCATCGTCGAGGTCGTCGATGTCGACGTCGATGGCGATGTTTTCGCCAGACCGGAGGTCTGGGCCCATTCGAGCGAACCGCCCCGCATCCATCTGCTCCCGGGAAAAACCGGCAGCCGCGCCCCAGGCATTGGCGACCGCGTCCTCGCGAAACTTACGCCGATTGGGTCCGATCTCTATCAGGCGGAGCCACTCCGTGAACTCGGCACGACCCAGGAACAGGTCGTCGGCATTTTCGAACGTGTCGGCAACGAAGCCCGAATCATTCCGACCGATCGCCGCGTCAAAAGCGAATTTCACGTCCACCCGAGCGATACCGGCGAAGCCCAACCGGGTGAAGTTGTGCTCGGTCAAGTCGGGCCCGGACGCCAGCTCGGGTTGCCGCGCGCCCGGGTCGTTGAGCGGATCGGCCAGTTTGGCGATCCACGCTCGTATAGCTTGATCGCGATTCACACGCACGGGATTCGCACGACCCATCCCCGCGAAGCGCTCGCCGAGGCCGACAGAATCGAAAGTCCGCCGCTTGGCGACCGCGTCGATCTCCGTGCGATCCCGCTCGTCACGATCGACCCGACCGATGCACGCGACCACGACGATGCCGTGTGGGCCGAACCCGATCCCGATCCGGCCAACGCGGGTGGATCGCACGTTATCGTCGCCATCGCCGACGTCGCCTACTTCGTCAAACCGCGCTCCTCGATCGATATCGAAGCGCGCGCCCGCGGCAATTCGACCTATTTTCCCGACCGCATGGTGCCGATGCTGCCCGAAGCGCTTGCGGCGGATAAATGCAGTCTGAAACCCGGCGTCGATCGCCCTTGCATGGCGGTTCACCTTTGGTTTGATGCCGAGGGCCACAAGCGCCAGCACCGCTTCGTCCGCGGCCTCATGCGCTCGGCCGCGCGGCTCACCTACGAACAGGTTCAAGCCGCACTCGATGGCCGTCCCGATGACGCCACCGCACCGGTTCTTGACTCAGTGATCCGCCCGCTCGATCGGGCCTTTCAAACTCTCGATTCTGCGCGCCGCAAGCGCGGCCCGCTCGAGATCGATATTCCGGAGCGCCGCGTCGTCCTTGGCGTCGATGGCCACATCGCGTCGATCGCGCCGCGCCCACACCTTACGAGCCATCGTTTGATCGAAGAATTCATGATCGCGGCAAATATCGCGGCGGCCGAGACGCTCGAGGCGCACAAAACTGCGTGCATGTATCGGGTTCACGATCTGCCTTCGCCGGAAAAACTCGAAGCTTTGCGCGAGGTGGTCGAACCGCTCGGGTTCAAACTCGCCCGTGCCCAAGTTTTGAGACCGATGAACTTCAACCAGATTTTGTCCAAGGCCGAGGGCACGCCCTACCAACGGCTCGTCAACGAAATCGTTCTCCGGTCGCAAGCCCAGGCCGTCTACAGCCCAACGAATATTGGGCACTTCGGCCTTGCGCTGCATCGCTACGCTCACTTCACCTCGCCGATTCGGCGCTACGCCGACCTGCTGGTCCATCGCGGGATCATCAGCGCGCTTAAGTTCGGTACTGACGGGCTCATTGCCGAGGACGCCGCTCGTTTCGACGGTATCGGCGTCGAGATTTCGACTCTCGAACGCCGCAGCGGAGCCGCCGAACGCGATGCGACCAATCGCTACGTCGCCGCCTACATGGTCGACCGTGTCGGCGCTACTTTTGCCGCTCACATATCGGGGGCCACTCGATTCGGGTTGTTCGTGTCGCTCGACGCGAGCGGGGCCGAAGGTTTGATCCCGATGCGCCACTTGGGTGACGATTTCTTCCTTCACGTGCCTGAACGCCATGCGTTGGTCGGACGACGGACGAAGCGGGCCTTTACGGTAGGTGATGCAATCACCGTCAAGATCGAAGAAGTTAATCTCACAACCGGGAGTCTACGTTTCGCGATCGATGGCGAGCGCTCCCGGGCGCCAACGGGACGCCAGACCAGCCGGCGCCATCGGCGCTAACCTCCGCCAGCGGGCGCGGTTCGACAAGCCGCCACATCGGCGATCCGCAAGAACGAGGGCGCCAGCCAGTACCAGCGCATGAACTCTTTTGCGACAATTTCGCTGTCAATGCTCTGCCGGCAGGGCGGCCTTTGCGAGGCTGGACAGGCCGGTCCGTCGCGGGCAGGTTTGGCCCATGCCTCCTTCACCCACCGCGCGGCTTCGCCCAAAGGACGCGGCGACCATCATCTTGCTGCGCGACTCGGCGGACGGCCCCGAGGTACTCATGGGGCGACGGGAAAAGACGCACGTGTTCATGGCCGGGATGTATGTGTTCCCCGGCGGAAAGGTCGATCGAGCGGATGCGCGCGTCGGAGCAGCGGAGGAGATGAACGAAGCGGTAGCGGCGCGAGTCGCCAAGAGTTGCTCGCCGCGTCGTGCAAGGGCTTTGGCGCTGGCCGCCGTCCGCGAACTCTACGAGGAGGCGGGGTTGATGCTCGCGGCTCGCCGCCCGGCAACCGGCGCGGTACGGATTCTACAGCCTGTCTGGCGCGCGTTTGCCGAAGCCGGACTCGCGCCGTCGCTGGCACCGCTTGAATACATCGCGCGCGCGATTACTCCGCCCGGCCGGCCGCGGCGTTTCCATGCCCGTTTTTTTCTCGCCGACGCCCGTCATGCCCACGGCCGTCTCGCCGGCGATGGCGAGCTCGTCGATCTTCGCTGGGTGCCGCTCGCACGAACTAGGGAGCTGCCGTCGGCGGGGATCACCCGATTGATAATCGGCGAACTCGAGCAGCGCCTCGCCGACGCCAACTCCAACCAGCGCCCGATTCCAGTTTTTCGAACCAAGAACGGCGTAGACCTCGCCACCGACTATGACTGACGCCGAGTCGGTTCGCGGCGGCGCGGCAATCGTCTTGCCGCCCCGCCTCAAACTCTTGAGTCTTGCGGCAATCATCGCTTCGATTTCGATTTCTGGGATCACCTTTGGCCTTGGAGCGCCGCTGCTCTCGATCATCCTGAAGATCGAAGGGGTCGAAGAAACGTGGATCGGCCTGAGCGCAGCGTTTCCAGCAGTCGCTTCGTTTGCCATCGCGCCGCTCGTGCCCGGCATCATCCGCCGCTGGGGCACAGCCGCGACGATGAATGGCGGGCTGATTCTCGCGCTGGTTGCGACATTGCTGCTCCCGGTGTTCCCAAACGTTTGGGCTTGGTTTCCGATCCGTTTCGCCGCCGGGCTCGGCGCGAGCATCTTGTTCATCGTCAGTGAAACATGGATCAACCAAATCGTCGGCGACGCCGAGCGCGGGCGCGCAGTCGGCATCTACATCATGGCGTTGTCGGCCGGGATCGCCGCCGGTCCGCTGATTCTCGTCCTGACCGGCACCGAGGGCTGGGCGCCGTTTATCGCGTGCGCCAGTTTCTACGCCGTCGCAGCGATCCCGATTTTTATGGCGCGCGGGCTGGCACCCCGGGTTGTGGGACATCCCTCAATCAACACCGCGCGTTTTGTGCGTCTTGCGCCAATAGCGACCGGCGCCGGCCTCATTCTCGGGCTGATCGACGCGACGATGGTCGCGCTATTTCCGCTCTATGCACTCGGGACGGCGATCGATCAAGACGCGGCGATGATCTTGCTCGCCCTGTACACTAGCGGCGGAATTGTCGTTCCACCCTTGACCGGAATTCTCGCCGATCGGTTCGATCGTCATCTTGTCTTGCTGGGCAATGGGGTCTTGACGCTCGCAAGCATCGTTCTGCTCGCATTCGCGATCGATCACGGCGCTCTCCGAATCCTCGCCGTTTTCGTGCTCGGCGGTGCCGCTGCGAGCTTGTACTCGGTCGGATTGACCCTTCTCGGGCAGCGATTTATCGGGGCCGACCTACCAGCGGTCAACGCCGTGATGATTTCGATGTTCAGCTTTGGCTCGATCGTTGGTCCGGCGATGACCGGCGCGGCCATGGACGTCGCCGGCATGTTCGGCTTTCCAGCGAGTCTAGCCGCGACGATGGCCGCCTACCTCCTGCTCGTTTACCTGCGCAGCGGGCGTGAACAACGCAGACCGCTGCCTTGACAGGAGCCACGAAAAGCCTATGGTCCGAGCTCGAAAATAGCCTCCACGTGGAGTGGTTAAGCGATGGCGAAGCCGGCAACAATCAAAATCAAGCTCGTCAGCTCGGCTGATACGGGTTTCTACTACGTCACGAAGAAGAACCCGCGCACGATGACCGAAAAAATGAAGGTCACGAAGTACGATCCAGTCGCGCGCAAGCACGTCGAGTTCAAGGAGTCGAAGATCAAGTAGTCGACCAACCTTCGGAATCTCTGAAGAGCCGGGCTTGAGCCCGGCTTTTTCGTATCGGCGCGCGGAATCGAGACGATCGGCGTGCCAGAATGGCTCACGCAGGAGGGTGCAAAGTCGTGCGCATCGGCGTCGACCTCGGAGGAACCAAGATCGAAATCGTCGCCCTTGACGATTCGGGGCACGAACGTCTGCGTCGTCGGATAGCATCGCCACAAAACGACTATGCAGCGACGATTCGCGCGATTGCGACTCTGGTCGCTGGCGCCGAAAATGAAATCGGGATCCGCTGCACGGTCGGAGTCGGCATCCCCGGTACGATTTCACCCATGAGCGGACTGGTGAAAAACGCCAATTCAGTATGGCTGATCGGCCATCCGTTGGATCGCGACCTCGCTGCAGCGCTCGGACGACGGATCCGGCTCTCCAATGACGCCAACTGCTTCGCTTTGTCCGAGGCGAGCGACGGGGCGGCCGCGGGCTACCGCGTGGCGTTTGGCGCAATCCTTGGCACCGGCGTCGGGGCCGGGCTTGTCGTCGACCGCTCAACAATCGCCGGCATGAATGCGATCGCGGGCGAATGGGGTCACAACCCGTTGCCGTGGGCGGAGGCGGATGAGCCACCGACCGCACGCTGCTGGTGCGGCAAAACACGTTGCATCGAAACATACTTGTCTGGCCCGGCGCTCGAGCGCGAGTGGAAACGGACGATGGGGAAAACTGCAACCGCTATCGAAATTGCACGTCGGGCCGACGTCGGCGACGCTGCCGCTGACGCCGTTCTTCGTCGGTATGAAACGAGACTCGCCAAAGCGCTCGCGAGTGTCATCAACATGCTCGATCCGGATATTATAGTGCTCGGTGGCGGGCTCTCCAACATCGCGCGGCTTTACCGCAATGTTCCGGCCCTTTGGGGCCGTTTCACGTTCTCGGACCAGATAACGACCCCGTTGGTCGGCGCCCAACACGGCGATTCAAGCGGCGTTCGGGGTGCCGCCTATCTCTGGCCGCCGCAGGCGACGGCGGATTAGCAGCCCGGTTTAATATGATCGAGCTGTAACAAGGCGCCTTTGAGCGCAAAATCACCGTAGTCGAGGATTACGTCAGTTGCGACGCCGTTCTCGAACATGCGGTATGCGACCTCGTACCGCGGCACAGCGTCGGGGCTTTCGGGTAGGTGATAGGCAACGCGGACTGGCCAGGACGCCAGCGAAGCAAGCGCCGAGGCACCGACGCCCTTGTAGGTTCCGGCCTGCAGGCGCTTGCCGATCCACGCCGTCGAATCCATCACGCCATCGTTGTTCGAGCCGTCGAATACCATCGCTCGGACAAAGTTGGCGCCATCGGCCGCCTTGCGAATCAAAAGGAGCGTGTGCGCCGTTGGAAACAACGTACCACCGGGAAGAGCGAGGCGCTCGCCAGGCGGCTTTGAAAATTCGACCCGCCCGCCTGCATCGGCCCGACCCATCGTCGCGGTACCGCGCACTTCGTCGATTTCGCGATCCTCGACGTGGCGAGACGTGAAGCGGAATTGCTCGCCGTTCTTCAACTCCCACGTCGACATCGTGAAGTCGCTAACGGTGCCGCCTTCGTCATCCGCGGTCTCCGAGTGCATCTGCTGCGAGAGAGTGTAACCATCGCAGGCATCGCTCCATTCGAGCACGAGCCGTCCGCGAACCGAGGCGGTGCCGCTCCCCAAACTCGGAAGCGCCAGCGTCAGATCGTAGATCGCCCGATGCGACAGTAATGCGACGCCTTGACCGGTGGCGGGGAGCGCCGCGGCGACAACAATTGCAACCAGCAGGCAAAGGCGCACAGGAGCCACGATTAACCACCGTTCTCTAGGTAGGAAAGGAGCCCTCTATACCATAGGACAACAGTCGAACAGCGCGAATTGGACCGACAAGCCCGGGTTAAACGTTCCTACTCGGCACGTCTTGCCAACCGCAGAAACGCCATAACTCATCGTCAAATAAAACAATTTCTAATGGCACTCGGGTTGCGAAGCTACTCGCCAAGCCGCCCTTCCGACCGAGGCTCCTCGATGGCCCAGGCACTTACGACCTCTCCGCAAACGGAGCCGTTAATTAGTTTGCGCCCCGAGAGCCGGCTCACCGAAGAAAGCTTGGTGCTTCGGCGACCCGGGGCAACCTTCAGGACGGAAGCGGAACACTGATCAAGCAAGCCTTGGCTCTGCTCTCGGCCGCCAACCGGCGCATTGCCGCGCAGCGCGAAAAAATCGTGCAGTTGGAAGCGTTTGCGCAAGTCGATCTTCTCACGGGCTTGCCAAACCGACGTGCGTTCGAGCCAATGCTCTATGTGGCGCTCGCCGGCGCCCGTCGTCACCGCGAAGCGGGCACCCTCGGCTCCGTTGATCTGGACAACTTCAAGACCGTTAACGATACGCTCGGTCGCGACGCCGGCGACGAGGTGTTGCTTCGAGTCGCCGAAATCCTCGCTAGTCAGGTCCGTGCGACCGATCATGTCGCGCGCTATGGCGGCGATGAATTTGTCGTCCTGCTGACGCGATCGATTCCGAGCGAAGTTGAAAAACGGCTGCTCCAAATTCAATCGGTCATCAACGGATCCTATACGACGCACAATGCAACCCGCACCCACGTTCGCGCGAGTTTTGGCATCGTGAGCTACGGCTTCGAAGACTCAGCCGAGACCCTGATTCAAAAAGCCGACGCTGCGATTTTTTCCGACAGGAAAATGTCGCGCCGCACTTGCGTTTCAGAAGACGCGCTAACCGCCTAACGTCGCGCGACGACTGCAATCGACGGTTGACGACGTCAACCGTCTCCGCTCTGCTGTCCGCATCGAAACGGACATCCCCGATGGCTGGAACAGTCGACCGACGCCTTCAAGAACTTGGGATTTCGCTGCCGTCAGGCCCAGCGCCGGTCGCGAATTACGTTCCCTACGTCGTCCACGGCAAACTCGTCTTCGTTTCGGGCCAAGTCCCGTTCGTGGACGGCAAGCTCGCCTTCGTTGGAACGGTCGGTAGCACGCTCGCGCTCGAGGACGGCCAGGCGGCGGCCCGCACCTGCGCCATCAACATCTTGGCGCAAGTCAAAGCAGCGTGCGGTGGCGACCTGGATCGAGTGACGCAATGCGTGCGGCTCGGCGGGTACGTCAACGCGACGCCCGAATTTCGCCAGCATCCGCAGGTTGTCAACGGCGCATCGGATTTGATGGTGGCGGTCTTTGGCGATCGCGGGCGCCATGCTCGCTTTGCAGTCGGCGCTGGCAGCCTTCCCGGCGGCGCGGCCGTCGAGATCGAAGGCATCTTCGAGATCGCTTAAGCATTATGGCGAACCGAGTTCTGCGCCGGCTCGAAGAATGCAGCCTTACTCTCCCGGTTCCGTTCGCGTCGAAAGCCGGAAACTACGTCCCCTTCGTCCGCGCCGGCGATCTGCTTTTTATCGCTGGCCAAGGACCGATGGACGGAGGCAGCGCGAAATTCTTCGGCAAGGTCGGCGGTACGTTGACGGCCGAACAAGGGTACCAAGCCGCGCGCCTGACCGGACTCAACATTCTGACCCAGGCGTCGCTAGCGCTCGGCGGCGACCTCGATCGCGTCGTCCGTTGCCTGCGGCTTTTTGGCTTGATCAACTCCACGGCTGGATACACCGGGCAAGCGCAGGCGATGAACGGTGCTTCCGACCTGATGGTCGAGGTATTCGGCGACGCCGGACGACACGCACGCACGACGATCGGCGCGTCTGCGCTACCGCATGACATGACCGTCGAAATCGAGGCGCTCTTTGCCGTCGAGTGAGCTGATCGACGCCACAGTCTCTTGGCTCTCCCGTCACGACTACGCCCATCGCGGTCTCCACGATCGGCGCCGCGGCTGCCCTGAGAATTCGCTCGCCGCATTCGAGGCGGCCATCGCCGCCGGATTCGGCATCGAACTCGACGTACGCGCGTCGAGTGACGGCGAAGCGATCGTTTTTCACGATGATACCCTGTTCCGCCTCACCGGCATTCACGGCACGGTTCGCTCGGTGACAGCGGCAGAACTCGGAAAGATACGGCTCAAGGGCGCCGCCGAAACGATCCCCACGCTCGACACGGTGCTGGCGTTGGTCAAATCACGCGCCCCGATCCTGATCGAGCTGAAACGTGAGGGTGCGAGCGCGGCGCTCGAACGCGCTGTCGCGGCCGCGCTTGTTGGATATCGTGGGCTCGTCGCCGTCATGTCGTTCGAACCGCAGTCGATCGCCTGGTTCGCCGAGCACGCGCCCAATCATTGGCGCGGCCATGTCACCAAGCAGTGGCCGCCCCGCCTCCTATCCGGCAAAGCGACGCTCGATCGCTGGCGCCGCTTGGTCGCGCTAGCGCCGGGTCGGCCGCATTTTTTCGCCTGCGACATCCGAACGCTGCAACAGCGCTTCCATCCGGCCGGATTCCCTTTCCCGCTTCTGACCTGGACCGTGCAGCGCGAAGCGCAGCGAGAACGGGCAAAGAGCCTCGGGGCTGCTATCATCTTCGAACGGCTGCGGCCGTAAACTCTTCGAGGAGCCCGATGGGTGACGCTGAAGAACTGCGTGCGTCGATCAAAGCGACCAACGCCATCGGCTCGATCGACGCCGCGGCATGGAACGCGTGTGCGGGAAGCGGTAATCCGTTCGTTAGCCACGAATTCTTGAGCGCGCTCGAGTCGAGCGGCTCAGCGAGCGCCGAATCGGGTTGGACGCCTTGCCACTTGATCGTCGAAGAAGCGGGCGTGGTCGTCGCGTGCGCGCCGATGTATCTCAAGGGTCATTCCTACGGCGAGTACGTCTTCGACTGGGGTTGGGCCGAAGCGTTCGAACGCGCCGGTAGACGCTACTACCCGAAGCTCCTGATCGGAGTGCCGTTCACGCCGGTTCCCGGGCCACGTCTGCTGACGGCGCCTGGCCCGCGCGCCGCCCACCTTCAACGAACGCTTCTCGCGGCGGCGACCGAAGTCGCGAAAAAACACGACGTGTCATCGTTGCACGTCAACTTCCCGACCGAGCCGGAATGGCGGTTCATGGACGATCTCGGATTTCTGGCGCGGACCGGCGAGCAGTTTCATTGGTTCAATGAAGGGTACGCGACGTTTGACGATTTTCTCGGCGCGCTTTCTTCCGCCAAGCGCAAGGCGATCCGCAAGGAGCGCCGCGAGGCGCTTGCCGACGGCATCACCGTCGAGCGCCTCGCCGGCGCCGCGATCGGCGAGCGCGAGTGGGATGCTTTCTTCGCGTTCTATCTGGACACCGGCAGCCGCAAATCGGGCAATCCGTACCTCAACCGCACGTTTTTTAGCGCCGTCGGCGCGGCGTTGGCGGATCGCATCGTCCTCGTCATGGCGAAACGCGATGGGCAGCCGATTGCCGGGGCACTCAATTTCGTCGGCAGCGACGCGATTTACGGCCGCT
>SHVV01000031.1 GCA_009694095.1 Alphaproteobacteria bacterium
TAAAGTGCCACGCGCCGCGCAGCAAGCGACGAAGGCCCTCTTTCTCGGCGAGAGGTCCGGTGGCTTTCCCCGGGGCTAGCAACGGCCCGTGCACTCGCCGCTCTCCGAGCCAAGAGTGAACGCCGGTCACCAGTAGCAACGTCAATCCGGCAACGATCACCCAATAATTCATAGAGTGGATGCCGATCTATCGATCGTACTGGGAAATGCGCCCTGGTTCGGCGGCCGCGTCGGCCTCCCACGCGCGGTAAGCGGGGAGGTTGCGGATGGTTTCACGGTAGGCCTCGGCTGCGCCGTCCAGCTCGATGCTATACGTAATGAGCCGCGAGACCACGGGCACATACATGGCATCGGCAATCGTAAAGCGGCCAAAGAGGAAGCCATCGTCGCCCGCCTTGCCGTAGCGGCGACGGCAATCGCACCAGATTTCCACAATACGGGTGATATTGTCGCGAATGTCGGCGGCAAGCGAGGGCCGATTGATTCGCACCTGGCAATTCATCGCCAGTACCTCGCGCATCGGCCCGAAGCCAGCGTGCATTTCGTTGGAAATTGAGCGGACATGGGCCCGCGTCGCCGCATCCGCCGGCAGCAAGCCACGGTCGGGAAAGCGCTCAGCCAGGTACTCGCAGATGGCGAGCGATTCCCAGACGACGGTGGCTCCATCCTTGAGGACCGGCGCCTTCCCTGCGGGCGAGTGGGCGAGCAGGGTCGCGGGGGTGTCCGGTTGGAACAGCGGAACCACAGTCTTTCGAAACGGAATGCCACAGTGCTTGAGGATGAAATAAGGGCGAATCGACCACGAGGAGTAGTTCATGTTCGCGATGACGAGGGTGAGCTCGCTCATCTTGGGCTCCGCTAGGGGTGCGTTATCCCTGCCTGATGGTTTCCGGTCACGCCCGGGAGTGCTACATAGGCGCCCCGATGACAAATCAATCCATGATGCGCTCGCTCGTTTTGCAGCCGACTGCGGACACCATCCCGTTGTGGCCGGTCGATCGAGTCGGCTTCGATCGCTGGTTGGCGGCTCAACCGACTGCAGTTGCGCAGTGGATTAAGCAGACAGGGTTTAAGGCCAAGCCCGGTGAGCACGTCCTGGTTCCCGATGCCAATGGCGGCCTGCGCGGCATTGCCGTTGGTGTGCCTGATCGCATCGACGTTTGGTCATTCGCTGGGCTGACGAAAAAACTTCCGGCCGGTACCTACCATCTTGATGCTGCGTTCGATCCCAAGCGAGCGACTGACGTAACGATCGGTTGGGCGCTCGGCGACTATGCGTTCGACCGCTATCGGACGCGTGGTCCGAATGGAAATAGCTCTGCCCCAGCCGTGCTGGCTTTGCCGGCCGGAGCCGACTTCGCCGTTGTCCGACGCGCGGTGCGAGCAACCCAGCTTGTTCGCGACCTGGTGAATGAGCCCGCGGAGCGGATGGGTCCGGCCGAGCTGGCGCAAGCAGCGGCTACTCTCGCTCGCGAACACAATGCGGGCTTCGAAGCGATCGTTGGCGGCGACCTATTGGCGCGCAATTTTCCCGCTATTCACGCCGTCGGGCGGGCGAGCGTCCGCGATCCACGGCTGATCGATATCGTCTGGGGGGATGCCGCCGCTCCCAAGGTTACGCTTGTTGGCAAAGGCGTGTGTTTCGATTCAGGCGGCCTCGACTTGAAAACGGCGTCGGGCATGCGGCTGATGAAAAAGGACATGGGAGGGGCCGCGACGGTCCTTGGCCTCGCCCATATGATCATGGACGCCGGCCTGAAGGTCCGGCTCCGCGTGCTGATCCCGGCGGTCGACAATGCGGTCGCCGGCAACGCCATGCGTCCTGGCGACATCATTGCGACCCGCAAGGGGCTCGCCATCGAAATTGGCAACACCGACGCCGAGGGCAGGGTGATCTTGGCCGATGCGCTCGCTCTGGCGGATGACGATGAGCCCGACCTTTTGATCGATTGCGCCACGTTGACCGGTGCAGCGCGGACGGCTCTCGGCCCGGATATTCCGGCGTTCTTCACGCCCGATGATGATCTCGCCGTCACGCTTGCCCGTGCGGCCGAGCAGGAAAGCGACCCACTGTGGCGGCTGCCTCTGTGGGCGCCTTATCGAGAATACATCGACACACAGGTCGCCGATGTCAACAACTCAAGTGAAAACGGCTTCGCTGGTGCGATTACGGCTGCTCTATTCCTGCAAGAGTTCGTCGTGGCGACGAAGCGGTGGATCCACGTCGATCTCTATGCCTGGAACGCGAAGTCCAAGCCTGGCCGCCCCGCCGGGGGCGAAGCGATGGGGATGCGGGCGCTTTACACGCTGATCACGAATCGCTTTGCCTGAGCGCTACGCGGGCACCTTCGGGCGCCGCGCCGCCACGCGCACCGGTACGCTTTTGAACGTCGATGCGGCGTTGAAGGTACGGTGAAAAGTGGCCGCGATTGCGCGCTTGAACGTCGGATCGCATCCAGTCGGTCGAACTCACTTGGCCGCGGCAGGTACGCTTGCGGCAACCGCATTCGAACTCGAGCAGCGAACAACTGTCCGTTGTTGCGTAGTCGAACAGGACTTCCTCGCCAACCGCAATTTTGCGCATGGCGACGAGACGATCTTCGCCGTGAACGCCACTGTTGGGTTGACAACAATGGTTGATGTAGTCGGGTGGATCGACGTGATCGAGCGAGGTGAGGAACTGATCGTCGCCGACTTGCAAGGCGTAGCGTCGCTCCATCGATGGGAGTTTGGCTAGATTGCTGCCGTCGATGACTCGACCGCCCCAGATGGCGAGAAGCTCGCCCTTGGCGATGGGCTCGGCGGCGAATACGCCAAGCCCTTTTCCGTCTCTGCAGGGACTCACAGCAAGCTTAGGCGACAAGTAACTAGGGTAAGGGTCCTCGTTTTGAGGTTTTGAATTGTCGCTCATGACTCCTTCCGCTTTTGCAATACAAAGATCATGCGCCGAGACCGAGCGCTGTTGTCGATGCGCAGCCCGGGAACAAAGTCGCCGTAACACCCGGCGACATCGAACACCTTGGAAAGCTTGGTGAGCGCGACAAGTTCGGGCGCCGTGAATAGGCGCTCCTTGGCGCGATCGACGATAACTGTTTCCTTGCCGTGCTCGGTCACGCGGAGGACGGTTTCGACATCGAATATCTGGGTCAGCGGGTCGGCCTCGGGGCGATTGATCGCCCAGTTGACCTTGACCTTGGTGCCGTTTCGTTCGGCCGCGTAATGGAAACTGCCGTAGTTGTTGATTGAGGTATCGCGGGGGTGGGTGAACTCAAGAACGTACACGCCGCCGGGGACGAGGTTCTGCGCGACATTCTTGAAATGCTCGACGACGTCATCCGCTTCAAGCAGGCAGTCGATCGCATCGTACATGGCGATCGCCGCGTCGACCGGGCGGTCGAGCTTGAACGTCCGCATGTCCTCGGCGATCCAATGGATGCCCTTGAGACCTTCGGCATCGGCCTTGTCGCGAGCGAACGCGACCATTTCCGGATAGATGTCGAGGGCGAAGGTTTCGACGCCGCGGCGCGCGAAGCCGCGCGTGTGGTAGCCGGGGCCGCAAGCGATCTCGAGCAACGTACGAAGCGGTCGCCCGGCGATGCGGCGAAACTCATCGACGATAAAGTCTACCTCTCGGGTCACGTCACGGGCGAACGCGATGTCGTAATAGTTCGCCCGTCGGTAGACTTCGCTGTACTCAGCCATTCACAACGTGAATGCGATTCATGTTGCGCAAAGAATGACGTGTGATGAAAAAAAATCAACGGGGATTACGCATCGGCATGCGAGTTTTTGTGGATAAGTGTCCTGAACGGCACTGCACACGGTTTTGTGAGTCTGGCGACGATGCTAGAACGGTCGAGCGATCACTTAGGCTCTGCCTGTGTCCAATATAATCACAAGGACTTCCCCGAAACGGCGGCGTCCCGCGCCGGCCAGTGAGTTGATCTTCGTCTACGGCAGCCTCTGCAGTGCCGGCAGCGCCTACGCCCGCAGCGCAGGTTTGGCGACATTCGTCGATACCGGCTCGGTGGCGGGGCGATTGTTCGACCTAGGCTCGTATCCGGGCGCCGTGCTGGAGCCCGAGGGGACCGGACGTATATCGGGCGAGGTTCATGCGCTCCGGAACCCTGCGCCGGCGTTGGCGGCGCTCGATGCCTATGAAGGGCTCGGTCCGGAGGGGGAATATGTCCGAACGCGCTGTTCGGTCGCTACCGAAGGCGGCAGGGTGCTCAAATCTTGGATCTACCTTTACGCCCGGCCGATCGCGGATTTTCCGCTTATCCCCGAGGGCGACTATCTCGCCTACCTCAAGAGGCGTGGAAAGCGCGCCGGTCGCTTCGTGCGGCAAGTGAGTTGACCATCGAAATCCGCCTCAACGCTTGCCAGGCGCTCGACGTGTGGCGCCTCGCCCTGACCCGGGTGGTTCGTGATCTCCACCCCGATCTCTCGGCGAGGCAGATGGCGATCCTTCTCAACGTCTACCTTGGACCTGCCCCGCATACGGTACGGGGCTTGGCGCGCGATCTTGGCATTGCCAAGCCGGCGGTGACGCGGGCGCTCGACACGCTGGAAAAGGCCAAACTAGCGCGCCGGGCGCCCGATCCGCGCGACAAGCGCAGCATCCTGATCGAACGGACCGTCGGCGGCGCCGCCTATTTGGGGGATTTCGCCGGGTTTTTGGCTGACGCGGGCGAGGAGATCGCGACGCACTTGTCGACCACAACCTTCGGCTAGTACCCGCGTTTGCGATCGACGAGGTGAAGGAGCGGGAGGCCAGTCCGTGCGCGGCGGATGTTTTCGACCGCGACCCCAGCGATCGATTCGGGCCGCGGGTCGCCGGCATTGTGCGGCGTGATCGTCACCTTGGGGTGACTCCAGAACCGGCTCTGCGGTGGCGGCGGCTCGGGATTAAAGACGTCGAGGGTCGCGCCTGCGATGTGACCGGAATCGATGGCTGCGAGCAGGTCAGCATCAACCACGTGGGCGCCGCGGCCGGCGTTGATCACACAAGCTCCTTTGGGCAATAGCGCCAGCGTCTCCTGGCGCACAATACCGGTCGTCTCGGCGGTGAGCGGCAGCACCATGGCGAGAACATTGGTCCCGGCGAGAAACCGGTCCAGTCCGGTCGGGCCGTGGAAAGTTTCGACCCGGTCTACGGTTCGCGGCGTCCGGCTCCAGCCGCGAACGGCAAAGCCGAGGTCGGCAAGCATCCGCGCCGCCAGCCGTCCAATTTCGCCCAACCCCATAATGCCGACCGTAAAAGCGAGCGTCGGCGGGCCGAAATTCTCCCACCGGCCGGCGCGCTGGTTGGCCTCGATCCGTGGTTGATCGCGGTAGTAGCGCAGTGAGTGAAAGACGACGTAATGGGCGACGTCGCGCGTCAGTAGGGGATCGACCATGCGTGCGAATGGAACGTCGGGGAGGTCCGGATCGCTCACCATCGAGTCGATTCCGGCAAACAAGCCGATGATCGCCTTGAGATTGGGAAACTGTTTGAACACGCCCGGCATCGGTCGGTGGACGAGCGCGATTTCGACCTCGGCCGGATCGCCGATGTCCGGATAGACCAAGACTCTTTGCCCGGGCAACCGTTGCTCGATTGCGCGGACCCAGTCTTCCGGATGGAAACGGCTGATCAGGATGATGGCCATGGGGTGTCGGGGCGTTCCCTCGATAGCGGGTGGCGTTAATTCAGGTCCGAACGACGCCGGTTTCGACCGCCTCGAGTTCGAACGCAGCCGCCATCAAGGCCCGCGTGTAGGCTTGCTGGGGACGATCGAAAATCGCTTCGGCCGATCCGGTTTCGACCACCTTGCCGTCCCGCATCACGATCACCTCCGAAGCAAGCGCGCGGACGACCTTGAGGTCGTGGCTGATGAACAGGTACGCCAGCCTGTGGCGGCGCTGTAGCTCGCGCAACAGATCGACGATCTGGGCCTGTACTGACATATCGAGCGCTGACGTCGGTTCATCCAGAACGATGAATTTTGGCTTTAGGACCATCGCCCGCGCGATGGCGATGCGCTGGCGCTGGCCGCCGGAAAACTCGTGCGGATAGCGGTTTTGCGCCTCGGGATCGAGGCCCACTTCGGTGAGCGCCTGTGCGATCAGTGTTCGACGCGCGTCGTAGGTCGCCCCGATGCCGTGGATTTCGAGCCCTTCGCCGACGATCTGGCCGACCGACATACGGGGCGACAGGCTGCCATAGGGGTCCTGGAATACGACCTGCATTTGGCGCCGGAGAGGTCGAATCGCGCGGAAGCCCTTGCCTTGCAGATCCATACCGTCGAAGCGGATCGCGCCTTGACTCTTGATGAGCCGGATGAGAGCCAGCCCGAGCGTCGTCTTGCCCGAGCCGCTCTCGCCGACGACCCCGATCGTGTGGCCTTCGCGAACGGTGAGGGTCACCCCGTCGACGGCTTTGACGTAGCCGACGGTCCCGCCGAAAACGCCGGCCTTGAGCGGAAAATGGACTTTGATGTCGGTTCCAGCCATGACCGGGGCGGCATCGGCTGCCGGGCGCAGCGGCTCGCCCTTGGGCTCGGCCGCGAGCAGCATTTGCGTATAGGGGTGGCGTGGGTTCGAGAACACCTCGCGGGTCACGCCGTGTTCGACGATCACACCGTCTTTCATTACCGCGACCCGCTCGGCCATCTTGCCGACGATGCCGAGATCATGCGTGATCAGGAGCACCGCCATGCCGAGACGCCGCTGGAGTTCGCGCAAGAGTTTCAGCAACTGCGCCTGGATAGTCACGTCGACCGCCGTGGTCGGCTCGTCGGCGATGAGAAGGTCGGGCTCGTTCGCCAGTGCCATCGCGATCATGACGCGCTGGCGTTGGCCGCCCGAAAGTTGGTGCGGATAAGCGCCGAGGCGCCGTTCGGCGTCCTGGAGCCCGACCATTTTGAGAAGATCGAGCGTTCGGTCGCGTGAGGCCGCATGCGAAAGCCCTTTGTGAAGAAAGAGGACTTCATTGACCTGCCGCTCGATGGTGTGGAGCGGATTGAGCGAAGTCATCGGCTCTTGAAACACCATCGAGATGCGATCGCCGCGGATCTGCCGCAGCGTGTCGCTGGCGGCCCCTAAAAACTCTTTGCCGTTGACCTTGATCGAGCCGGCGGGGTGCCAGGCGAATGGGTAGGGCAGCAGTTGTAGGATCGAGAGCGCGGTCACCGACTTTCCCGATCCGCTTTCGCCGACAAAGGCAAATGTCTCGCCGCGACGAATGGTGAACGAGACGCTTCGGACGGCCTTGACCTCGCCGGCGCCGCGGCCGAACGACACCGCGAGGTCGGTGACCTCGACCAGCGGCGTGCTGTCGGTTGGCTTCACTGCAGAGTCTTTCGCGTGTCGAAGGCATCGCGCACTGCTTCGCCGATGAAAACGACCAGCGAGAGCATGACGCCCAGCACCGCAAACGCCGTGAGGCCAAGCCAGGGTGCTTGCAGATTCGCCTTGCCCTGCGAGAGCAGTTCGCCGAGCGAGGCCGAGCCCGGCGGCAGGCCGAAACCCAGAAAATCGAGGGAGGTTAGGGCGGTGATGCCGCCGATTAGCGAGAGCGGTAGAAAGGTGATCGTCGCCACCATGGCATTCGGCAGCACGTGGCGAAACATGATGCCGATATTCGAGAGGCCGAGCGCGCGGGCGGCTCGTACGTAATCGAAATTCCGCGCTCGTAGAAACTCGGCGCGGACCACGCCGACAAGGCCCATCCAGCTGAACAGCAGCAAGAGGCCGAGCAGCCACCAAAAATTCGGCTCGACGATCGACGCAAGGATGATGAGGAGAAAAAGAACCGGTAAGCCCGACCAGATTTCGATGAACCGCTGAAACAGGAGATCGGTCCAGCCACCGAAGTAGCCTTGTACGGCGCCGGCGATGACGCCGAAGATCGAAGCGAACACGGTGAGGATGACACCGAACAGCACGGAGATGCGAAAGCCGTAGATCAATCGCGCCATGACGTCGCGCGCTTGATCGTCGGTACCGAGCCAGTTCTCGGCCGATGGCGGTGCCGGCGCGGGGGTGGGCAGATCGTAGTTGATCGTGCGGTAGCTATAGGGAATGAGCGGCCACAGGAGCCATCCTTTTTTAGTGACCAAGCGACGCACCTCTTCGTCGCGATAGTCCGCCTCGGTCTCGAAATCGCCGCCGAACATCGTTTCCGGATAGGACTTGAGCGCAGGAAAATAGATCGCGCCGTCGTAGGAGACGATCAGCGGTTTGTCGTTGGCGATGAACTCGGCCGGCGCGGCGACGACGAACAGGGCGACGAATATCCAGAGCGACCAGAACCCGCGCCGATTGGCGACGAAATTGCGGAGACGCCGCCGCGTCAGTGGCGTGATGCGGATGCCGAGGAACCGATCGGTCGTCATGACACGTCGCGCCGATCGAAATCGATGCGCGGATCGACCACTACATACATGATATCGCCGAGGATGTTGAGAAGTAGGCCGAGCAGAGTGAAGAAGAAAAGCGTCCCGAACATCACCGGGTAATCGCGGTTGATGACGGATTGAAATCCGAGCAATCCGAGGCCGTCGAGCGAAAAGATCACCTCGATCAGCATAGCGCCGGTGAAGAGGATGCCGATAAAAGCGCTGGGAAAGCCGGCGATCACGATCAGCATCGCGTTGCGGAACACGTGACCGTAGAGCACGCGCTGCTCGGTCAATCCTTTGGCCCGCGCCGTCATGACATACTGCTTATTGATCTCCTCGATGAACGAATTCTTGGTGAGAAGAGTGAGGCCGGTGAAGCCGCCGATGACGAGCGCGACGATCGGCAACGTCAGGTGCCAGAAATAGTCGACGATCCGCGCCGGCCAGGAGAGTTCGCTCCAGTTGTCCGACACCAATCCACGCAGCGGAAACCAATCGAGGTAGCTGCCGCCCGAGAACAGGACGATCAAAAGCACCGCGAACATGAACGAAGGAATCGCTTGACCGACGATGATGACGGCGCTGGTCCAAATATCGAACCGGCTGCCGTCGCGCACTGCTTTGCGGATGCCGAGCGGGATCGAGATCAGGTAGACCAGCAGCGTGGTCCAGAGGCCGAGCGAAATCGAGACCGGCATCTTGTCGATGACGAGGTCGACGACCGCCCGATCGCGAAAGTAGCTGGTGCCGAAATCGAATTGGACGTAGTTCGCGAGCATCAGAAAGAAGCGCTCGTGGGCCGGTTTATCGAAGCCGTAGAGTTTTTCGAGTTGCTTGACGAATTCGGGGTCGAGTCCGCGTGCGCCTCGATATTGGCTGGTCGCCTGCGATTCGCCGATTTGCGGTCGGGCACGCTGGTCGCCGACCTCGCCGCCGCCGCCACTGACCCGCGCGGTTGCGTCGACCGCCGTACCGGTGATCTGCGCGATCAACTGCTCGACCGGTCCGCCGGGTGCCACCTGAACGATGGCGAAATTGATCACCATGATTCCGAGCATCGTCGGAATGATCAGGAGCAAGCGGCGGACAATGTAGGCGAGCATCGAGAGGTGATTGAACGTTGGCTGATAGGGACCGTGCGCGGAGACGAGACTAGTTCAAGCCGTGCAACATGCAATCAGGCACTGTCGGCACTGTCGATCGTGCGGTGGTCGAGGAGATGAACGGGTCTAGCCCCGAGGATAAAGCTCAATGCCGCACGAGGGAGCCAACCGGCTCCCAATGCGGTGAGGCCCAATAGAGTAAGGAGGAGCAGAGCAATCAATCACTGGCCGCGCGCGCCGCTGCCAACGCCGCAGCTTTCTTCTCGTCGAACCACCAGGTGTCGGGATAGCCCGGCGCGTATTTCGGCTTAACGGCTTGAAAACCGAACTTATTCCAATACGCAATGTTGTGCGTGCCTTTGAACCACTGCGGGATCAGGTAGTAGTTCGCTAGGATGACACGGTCGAGCGCGCGGGCCGCGGCGGTCAGTGCATCGCGGTCTTTGGCAGCGACCAGTTTTTCGATCAACGCATCGATCGCCGGGTTCTTGATGCCGGCCAAGTTGTAGCTTCCCGGCACATCGGCTGACTCCGATCCCCACATGTTTCGTTGCTCGGAGCCCGGGGTGAGCGACATCACGAAGCGAGCTGACGTGATGTCGAAATCGTACTCCTCGACCCGTTTGCGATACTGCGCCGAATCAACGACCCGGATGTGGACGACGACGCCCAACCGTTCGAGGGACTTGACGAAAGGGGCGTACGCACGTGCCGAGGCCGGTTCAAAGGTCAGAAATTCGACTTCGAGGAGTTCGCCCTTGGCGTTCTTGAGCTTGGCATCCTTGACGAGCCACCCAGCCTCTTTGAGGAGGCTCGCCGACCGCCGTAGGTTGTCGCGATTGTTGCCGCTGCCGTCGGTCGTGGGAAAGGTAATCGGCTTCGAAAATAAATCCGCCGGCAGCGTGTCGCGGAACGGCTCCAGGAGTGCTCGTTCCGATTCTCCAGGCATGTCGCGCGCGGCCAGATCGGTGTTCTCGAACACGCTCTTGGTGCGCCCGTAGAGACCGTAGAACAGGTTCTTATTGGTCCACTCGAAGTCGAAGGCATAGGCGAACGCCTCGCGGACGCGAACGTCTTTGAACTTGTCGCGCCGCAGGTTGAGGAACCACGCTTGTGTTCCCGACGGCCGTTCATCGCGCAGCGTGCCGAGCACGACCTGGCCCTTTTTCACGGCTGGGAGATCGTAGCCGGTCGCCCAGGTTTTCGAAGTAAACTCTTCGCGAAAGTCGTAGTCGTAGCTCTTGAACCCTTCGATCGCGACATCGCGGTCGCGGTAATAGTCGACGTGGATGCGCTCGAAATTGTGGCGTCCGACGTTGACCGGTAGATCCTTGCCCCAATAGTTCGCGGTCCGCCGGTAGGTGATCGAGCGGCCGGCCTCGACTTTTTCGACCTGGTAAGGACCGCTGCCGAGCACCGGCGCGAGCGTCGTCTTGCCGAACTCGTTGGCAGCGAAGAACACCTTCGACAGCACCGGAGTCCCAGCCGCGATCAATGGTAGGTCGCGGTTCTCGCCAGGCTTGAAGATGAACTTGACCTGGTCCTTGCCGACGACTTCGGCCTTTTCGATGTCGCGGTAAGTGAGGCGGAAACGCGGATGCCCGTTGGTGCGAACGGTTTCGAAACTCCAGATAACATCCTCGGCGGTGACCTGCGTGCCGTCGTGGAAACGCGCCTCGGAGCGCAGCGTGAACAGCGCATACGAGCGGTCGGACGCCACCTCGACTGTCTTGGCGATCAGCCCGTACATGGCGTCCGGTTCATCGCCCGAGCCTTCCATCAGCGTCTCGAACGGTAACGTGGCGTAGTCCTCGGCTTCGCCCTTGAGGATGAACGGATTCAGGTTGTCGAACCCACCGACCGAAGAGAGCTTGATCTCGCCGCCCTTCGGTGCGCTTGGATTGACGTACTCGAAGTGCTTGAAATCCGATCGGTACTTGAGGTCACCGAAGGTCGAGAGGCCATGGCTCGGGCCTTTGGTTTGCGCGGCGCTAGGTGCGCTCCAGGTCGCGAGCACAGTAGTGACTACGAGGGCGATGCGTCCGATTTTCATACAAAATCCCCGCCGCGTCTCGCGATTCGACTCATGGCCCAACTCTTCACGGTGCTTTGAGCGTCGTTTCGCCGCGTTTCAACGCGGCGTCTTTTTCCGCATCGACCCACCACGTCGTGAAGCCGACGCTGTACTTGGGCGTCGTCGGCGGATTGCCGAACTTGTTCCAATAGGCGACCCAGTTGGTGTCGAGGTAAAAATACGGGATCACGTAGTGACCCCAGGAGAGGACCCGGTCCAGCGCGCGCGAGGTCGCGATCAATCTCTTCCGATCGGGGGCGCGGATGACGAGTTCGATCAGTGCGTCGACGACCGGGTCCTTGATGCCGGCAAAATTGCGGCTGCCCTCGAGATCGGCCGTAGCGGATCCAAAGAAGTCAATTTGCTCGTTGCCGGGCGCAAGCGATTGCGGCCATCCGCCGACGATCATGTCGAAGTCGAACTTCTCGATGCGACTTTGGTACTGCGAGGTGTCGACGATCCTGATGCGGGCCTTGATGCCGAGGCGCTCCATATTGCGGACGATCGGCGCGATGACTCGCTCGAGTAGCTGCTGCGCGATCAGAAATTCGATCTCCATCTGTTGGCCGGTCGCCGGGTCGATCAATTTCTGGTCCTTGACCTTGAATCCGGCGGCGGCAAGAAGTTGCGTCGCAGCGCGCAAGCCGGCTCGGTTTTGCCCGGAACCGTCGGTCTTGGGCGGCTCGAACGCCTTGGTGAACAACCCGTCGGACACCTGGCCGCGGAACGGTTTCAGGACCTCGAGTTCCTCGGGCGTTGGCAATTCGCGCGCGGCCAACTCCGAGCCGGTGAAGTAGCTATCCATACGGGCGTACAGCCCGTAGAACAAATTGGCGTTCGACCATTCGAAGTCAAACGTATGGCTCAGCGCTTCGCGAACGCGGCGATCTTTGAACATCGGTCGGCGCGTGTTGAAGATGAAACCGGTGAGTCCCTTTGGCGCCTCTGTCTTGATCGTTTTGCGCATGATCAAACCCTGTTTGACCGCCGCCACGTCGTAGCCGGTCGCCCAGTTCTTCGAGCTGTTCTCGGCGCGAAAGTCATAGGCGTGCCCTTTGAAGGCCTCGAATAGCACCGTCTCGTCGAGAAAGTAGTCGTAACGGATGCGGTCGAAATTGTGGTTGCCCCTGTTGACCGCGAGATCCTTGGCCCAGTAGGTCGGTACGCGCTCATACGTGATCGAGCGGCCGGCATCGACCTCGGCGATCCGATAGGGGCCGCTCCCAAGCGGCGGCTCCAACGTCGTTTTGTCGAACTCCGTCTTCCCGTAGTAAGCCTTCGGCAAGATCGGCAATTGGCCGAGGATGTGCGCAAGTTCGGCGTTGTTGCCATTTTTGAACGCGAACCGGACCCGATCGGGCGCCAACGCCTCCACTTTGTCGACATCGGCCCAGTAGGTGCGGTAGTTCGGGTTGCCTTTGGCGCGCAATGTGTCGAACGACCAAATGACATCGTCGGCGTTGATCGACGTCCCATCGTGCCAGCGCGCCGCGCGGCGCAGATTGAATATCACCCAGGTGTTGTCGGGCGCTATTTCGATCGTTTCGGCAATCAATCCGTACTGCGCGCTGCGCTCGTCGAGCGAGCCGGTCATCAGCGTGTCGTACAAAAGGCCCAACCCGACGGCTGCTTTGCCCTTGAGGACAAAGGCATTGAGGCTATCGAAGGTCCCCAAAGTTCCGAGTTTGACGGTACCGCCCTTGGGCGCATTCGGATCGACATAATCGAAATGCGAAAAATCGGGTCCGTACTTAAGGTCGCCCAAGAGCGCGTGACCATGCCGGGGTTGCCCGTCGACCGCGCTCGAAGCGATGGCGATTGCCAAGCCGAGCATGAGGCCAATCAATCGCGACGCCAGGGGCGAGTCAGTCATGCGGACCTCCGCTTGCCGAAAAAGTCCCGACGCACCGTCGGTGTTGCCGATAACCGTAGCCGATCGAACCACTACCCGGCGAGAATTGCGAGCGCTTCACGGTGAAGCGCAGGATCGCCGGCGGCGAGCACCCGGCCGTCGCTTCCCAACGCCAAGGGGCGGCCCTGCCAGTCGGTGATAACACCGCCAGCCCCTTCGACGATCGGCCCAAGCGCGGCGAAGTCGTGGTCTTTGAGCGAGCATTCGACAACTAAGTCGACGAACCCGAGGGCGAGCAGACCAAAGGCATAACAATCGCCGCTAAAGCGCGTGAAATTCACCCGGGCGGCCAGACGCTCGAACATGACCAGGGCAGCCGGGGGGTAATAGGACAGGCCGGTGGTGAACAACACGGCCCGGTCCAAACGCCCGCACGCGCGCGTGCGCGTGGCAGCGCCATTAAAGCACGTCGCCACGTCTTTGATGCCGATCCAACGTTCGCGCGCGACCGGTTGGTCGATCACACCGACGATCGGCCGCCCCCGTTCGCAGAGCGCGATCAGCGTTCCAAACATCGGCGTGCCGGTAATAAACGATTTGGTGCCGTCGATCGGATCGAGCGCCCAAACGAAGCGCGCCTCGCGGCGAACCGCGCCGAACTCTTCGCCTAAAATTCCGTGGTCGGGGTAGGTGGCCTCGATCAGGCGGCGGAGCGTCTTTTCGGCGTCGCGATCGGCGATCGTGACCGGCGTTTGATCGGGCTTGGTGTCGATCGCGATCGGCTGGCGGAAATGAGGGCGAATCGCAGCGCCGGAGGCATCGGCCAGCTTGGCGGCAAATGCGGCGAACTCTTCGATCTCGGCGGGCGAGGCGGTCATCGCGCCATTGAGCGGTAAAACGCGCTTTCCGGCGCCAGCGGCGCCGGGGACTTCACTTCGGCAGTTCTTTCGGCGCGTCGCTCAGGCCGCGGAGATAGAGGAGGAGGCTGGCGCGATCGGCCGGATTTTTTATGCCGGCGAATGTCATCTTGGTGCCAGCGACGACGCCCTTCGGGTTGGCGACGAAGGCATCGAGGTCGGCGAAGGTCCAGGTCTTGCCGCTGCCCGACAGCGCGCTCGAATAGCTGAAGCCGCTCGCGCTCGCTGCTTTGCGGTTGACGATATCGAACAGGTTCGGCCCAACGCGGTTGGCGCCACCTTTCTCTCCCGTGTGACAGGAGACGCATTTCTTGAACGCTTTCTCACCGTCCTTGGGGTTGCCTTCGGCGAGCAGCACCGGCAACGGGCGCGTATCGGCAACCGCGGCGGCACCGCCTTTTTCTTCTTCCTCGACCGCGACGGCCATCGCCGTCTGCTCCGGATTATGCGGCTTGAAGATTGCGTTGCCGAGGATGTTGGAGACCGTGATCAGCAGTACTGCCGCTAGGCCGGCGCCGGCGATCTTGTTGAATTTGAGCGCATCCATCGCTGTATCTCGGCTCTTCTAACTCGTCGCTGTTGCCGGGAGATTAGCGGCTTCCCCGCCCGCGAGGCAACACGTATAACCGCCGTCAAAAGCGCGCGTGGTGCAATTTTTTCGGGATCGGTAGAAATGCGGCCACAACGGCCCCTAGTCGTTATTCCGGCGCGGATGGCCGCGCAACGGCTGCCCGGCAAACCGCTCGCGGATATCGGCGGCGAGCCGATGATCGTTCACGTCTGGCGGCGTGCCACCGCAGCGGACGTCGGCCCGGTTGTGGTAGCGGCCGGTGATCGGGAGATTGCCGAGGCGATCGAAAAGGCGGGCGGCCGAGCTCTTCTCACTCGGCCCGACCACAACACCGGCTCGGATCGGGTTTACGAAGCGTTTAGTGCGCTCGGCGGGGGGTCCGCATTCGACGCAATCATCAATCTTCAAGGCGATCTGCCGCTGATTGACCCGGACGCCATTCGCGCCGTCCTCGGGCCGCTTGCCGAACCGGCAGTCGATATTGCAACCCTCGTTGCTCTCACTGACGATGCGACCGAAGCGGCTGACCCAAACGTCGTCAAGGCGATCGTCTCGGTCGCGCCCGGTGCTCGTTCCGGCCGGGCGCTTTATTTCACCCGCGCGACGGCCCCGTCGGGACCGGGGCCGCTCCTCCATCACATTGGTATCTATGCCTATCGACCGGCGGCGCTCGCACGATTCGTGGCGCTGCCGCAAAGTCCGCTCGAGCGGCGCGAACGGCTCGAACAGCTGCGTGCGCTTGAAGCCGGCATGCGGATCGATGCTGCGCTCGTTGACACTGTTCCGTTCGGTGTCGATACTCCGGCCGATCTCGACAAGGCCCGTCGCTTGTTCGCGGCGAGCCGGACAGCACCGCGCGGTTGACGCGCCGGCCCGTACCACCGAACAAGCATGGCCACAGGACAGCCGAACGATCCGGCCCATATCGTCGCATTTCAGGGCGCGGCCGGCGCTTATTCGCACATGGCCTGCCGCTACGTTCTACCCGACTTAACGCCGCTTCCCTGCGCCACGTTCGATGACGCCTTCGCCGCCGTCATCGAAGGGCGGGCGGGTTTGGCGATGATTCCGATCGAAAATTCGGTCGCCGGTCGCGTCGCAGACATCCACCATTTATTGCCCGATTCGCCGCTCTATATCGTCGGCGAGCATTTCCAGCGCGTGCAGCACTGTCTGCTAGCGCCGAAAGGTGCGACGCTGGCGACGGTCAAGAACGTCTACAGCCACATCCATGCGCTGGCCCAATGCCGTAAGTTCATCCGCGGTAGAAACTTGACGCCGCACGTCTTCGCCGATACGGCCGGAGCGGCGGCCGAAGTCGCTGCGCGGCGCGATTCAACCCAGGGGGCGATCGCTTCGGCGTTGGCTGCGGAAATTTACGGACTCGATGTTCTTCAGACCGACCTCGAAGACGCCGAGCACAACACCACGCGCTTCATCGTGCTGTCGCGTGATGCCGTACGTCCGCCACTTGGCGCTGGGCCGGCGATCACGTCGTTCGTGTTCCGCGTGCGCAACGTTCCCGCCGCGCTCTACAAGGCGATGGGCGGGTTCGCAACCAATGGCGTCAATATGGTGAAGCTTGAGAGCTATCAGGTCGGGGGAAGCTTCGCCGCGACCCAGTTCTACGCCGATATCGAGGGCCACGCCGACGACCCGGCGGTCACGCGCGCATTCGAGGAACTCGGTTTCTTTACCCGTCACTTCCGCATTCTTGGCGTCTATCCGGCCCACCCGTTCCGCAGCGGCGGTTGAGCTGCGGGCTCGACCGGGCGGTCGCCAAATAGAAAACGGCCCCACCGAAGTGAGGCCGTTTCTTAAGATAGGCTGAAAAAAGCCTAACGCAGATCGTTTACATCGAAGCCTTTTTCGCCGCCTCAACCGCCTTCATGCAATCGGCTTCTTTACCAGCCTTTGCAGCGGTGTCGCCTTCCTTCCAATGCTTTTCGACTTCCGCCTTCTTCTTCGCGTCCTTGATGTCACCGACCTTCTTCTCGAGGGCGGCGAGTTCATCTTTGCAAGCTGCATAAGCGGGAGCCACGAGGACAACGGCGCCGAACAGCACTGCAGAAATCAGAGCAACGAACTTCATCTAATTCTCCTAATGTTGAGTGCCCGGAAACCCCAGGTCACGTCTTAAACGCGGTACCTTTCTAAGTGAAAAATCCGCGTTTTTCCAGTGCTATAAACACCCATACCGGTCGGGTTAATCCCTGGTTCGCAAAGATTATGTGATTTTCCGTCTATGCCTCGGGCGAGGTCGATACCCAGGCGCGGATCAACTGATGGGCGATCGCCAGCGGTTGCGGTACTTTAAGGCCTGTTTCCGGGTCGTCGCCATCAAGCGCGCGCCGGACCTGGGCAAGCGAGTACCACCGCGCATCCTCAATCTCGACCGGGTCGACGGTGATCGTTTGCGTCGTCGCCTCGGCCATGCATCCGATCATGAGCGACGCCGGAAACGGCCACGGCTGCGAAGAGTGGTAGCGAACGGCGCCGACCTCGATCCCCGATTCTTCGAGGACTTCGCGGCGAACTGCTTCTTCGATCGATTCGCCTGGCTCCATGAATCCGGCGAGTGCGGAGTAGGTCTGGGTCGGAAATCGCGCCGACCGGCCGAGCAGGCAAAACCCGGGGCGCGTCACGAGGGTGATGATGACCGGGTCGGTGCGCGGAAAATGTTGCGCTTTGCATGCTTCGTTACGGCAGACGCGCATGTAGCCGCCATCGCCGCCTGCGGTTGGCGCGCCGCAGACCGCGCAGAAGCTGTGACGGCGGTGCCAATCGACCAACGTCCGCGCTTGGGCGAGGATGCCGGCTTCGGGTATCGTGACTTGCTGCGCCGCCGCTCGAACTTCGACGAACGCGCCGCCAAACGCTGGATGCGCCTCGGGCGCTTCGATCGTCGAGACGTCGATCGCGAATCGTGGAGCGCCGTCGCCGGCGAGGCCGAGCAGAATCGGGTCCGCGGTGAGCGCCAATCCTGCGACGACGTCGGGCGTGAGCCACACGAGGGTTGGTTTATCGTCCGTGCTCAGTAGAGCATTGAGGCGCCAAAGCGGAAGGAACCGTGTCTCTGGCGCCGCAAGCTTCATTTTGAGCCACGCTGCATCGCGCCGATGGTTTGCGGCGCGATCGAGCGGGTTACCGGCGAAGACATGAATTTGTGACATGGCGGAGATGACTAAAATCGAGTGGGCCTGCGCACTGAAATCGGCGTAGCCTGACACGATTGTCGGGCCGGCGGCAACGCTTGCGCCGAGCCGTTGCGGTCCTGGTATAGTGCCTCTGGGGGTTGGCGGTGGACGGAGCACTCGCTAACCCGGCCAGGTCCGGAAGGAAGCAACCGTAACGGATCGTCTCCGGGTCGCCTCACCAGCCCCCACCTCGTCCCGGTCGGACCAGCCGCGCCGGGACACCCAGATCAGAATGACCGACGCTCAATCGCCCGCAACGCCCTACCGGGTTCTCGCCCGCAAGTATCGGCCGACGACGTTTGCCGGACTTGTCGGCCAGGATGTCCTTGTCCGCACCCTGACCAACGCGATCCAGTCGGGGCGGGTCGCACACGCGTTCGTGCTCACCGGCGTTCGTGGGGTCGGCAAGACCACAACCGCGCGCATCATCGCTCGCGCGCTCAATTGCGTCGGTCGAGACGGCAAGGGCGGTCCGACGGCGGATCCGTGCGGCGTTTGCGAACACTGCGCCGCCATCACCGAGGACCGCCACCTCGATGTTCTTGAAATGGACGCCGCGAGTCGAACGGGCGTCGCCGATATTCGTGAACTGATCGATGGTGTTCGTTACGCGCCGGTCTCGGCACGGAACAAGATCTACATCATCGACGAAGTGCACATGCTCTCGCCGCAGGCGTTCAATGCGCTGCTGAAAACTTTGGAAGAGCCGCCGCCGCACGTCGTGTTCGTGTTCGCGACCACCGAAGCGCGCAAGATTCCCATTACCGTCCTGTCGCGCTGCCAGCGCTTCGACCTTCGCCGCCTCGACACCGACACGATGATCGGCCACCTTGCTGCGATCGCGGCGAAAGAAAACGTCACCATCGAGGCGAACGCGCTCAAGTTGATTGCGCGCGCTGCCGAAGGTTCGGTGCGCGATGGACTTTCGTTGCTCGACCAGGCGATGGCGCTCGGCGCCGCGACTGTCACGGAGGCGGCTGCCGGCGAAATGTTGGGGTTGGCTGATCGCGGCAAAGTCCTCGATTTGCTCGATTCGACGCTCGCTGGAGACACCAAGGCGTCGCTTACCGCGTTCCGCGGCATGACGTCGGCCGGCGCCGACCCGCTGGTGATCGTGCAAGATTTGCTCGAACTCGTGCACTGGCTTACGCGACTGAAAGTGGTTCCTGACGCCGGCGAAGATCTGGCGGTACCCGAGGCGATGCGTACGCAAGGAGCGCGCATGGCGACTGCGCTCGGCATGGCGGCGCTCGCCCGCGCCTGGCAAATTCTGCTCAAGGGCCTGAACGAGGCACGCGTTGCGCCCTCGGCGGAAACCGCCGTCGAGATGCTGCTGGTTCGCCTCGCCTACATTGCCGAGCTGCCGACACCGGCCGATCTCGTGCGTCAGCTGGGCGATCGAGGCGAGACGGAGAACAAGACGCCGCGTGAAGCTCCGGCGCGGACCGCGGCGCCGCCCCCACGGGCATCTTCGTCATCCTTCAGCGTACCGACGGCGCATGCTTCCGGCGACAAAGCGCTCGATCAGTGTCGTCACGTCGATCCAGTGCCATCGGCGCTGCCGCTGCCGTCCGCCGTCCTTCGCACCTTCGAAGATCTCGTGACCCTTGCCGACGAGAAGCGGGAAGCCCGGATCGTCTCGGTCCTCCTCGATCGAGTTCACCTCGTCAAATTCGAGGATGGCTACCTCGAATTTAGGCTCGATGCCGGCGTGCCGCCCGACTTCGTCGGAGGGCTCAAGGGCAAGCTCGATACCTGGACCGGTCGCCGATGGGTGGTGACGGTGTCGAGCGACGAGGGTGCACCGACTCTGCGTGAGCAACGCGCGCTGCGCAGCCGCGTGATGCGCGATGCGGTCATGGACCACCCGTTGGTCACGGCGACGCTGACGGCATTCCCCGGAGCCGAAATTCGCCAAGTCCGCGATATTCGACCGCCACCAGCCCTTGCTGAGCCGGTTGCAACCGAAGAGTCCGAGCCGGGTGGCGATGATGGAGAACCGATATGAAGAATCTTGGTCAAATGCTCAAACAAGCTCAGGCGATGCAAAGTCGAATGGGCGAGATGCAGGCCGAGCTGGAGCGCATGGAAATCGCCGGTGTTGCCGGCGGCGATCTGGTGAAGGTCGTGCTCTCGGGTAAATGCGATCTGAAATCGATCAAGATCGATGCTTCGCTGATGGTGACGAGCGAGCTCGAGGTTCTTGAAGACCTGATCGTCGCCGCGCACCGCGACGCGCGTGCGAAGCTCGAAGCGCAGATGTCCGAGGCGATGAGCAAGATCACTGGCGGAATCGAACTTCCCGCCGGTATGAAGTTTCCGTTCGGTTGAAGCGTCGATGCGGCGGCAAGGGTCCGGTGGCCCGGAAATCGAGCGTCTGATCCAGCTGTTGGCCAAGCTGCCTGGGCTTGGGCCGCGTTCGGCGCGCCGCGCGGCTCTTCATCTCATCAAGAATCGTGACGCGGTGCTAGGCCCGCTCGCGCAAGCGTTGAAGCTGGCCGGCGATCTGATCAAGATCTGCTCGACGTGCGGCAATCTCGACACGGTCGATCCGTGCGTGATTTGTACTGATCCGGGGCGCGATGTCCGCGTTCTTTGTGTCGTTGAGGACCTCGCCGACCTCTGGGCGCTTGAGCGATCGGCCGCTTTTCATGGTCGCTATCACGTACTGGGCGGCACTCTCTCCGCGCTCGATGGCGTTGGCCCGGAGGAGCTTGGCATTCCGAAGTTGATCGAGCGGGCGAAGGACGGCACGATCGAAGTGATCCTTGCCACAAACGCCACCGTCGATGGACAGACCACTGCTCATTATATTGCCGCGGCGTTGGCGCCGGCAGGTATTCCGGTGACGCGTTTGGCGCACGGCGTTCCGGTTGGTAGCGAGCTCGACTATTTAGATGACGGGACCCTTGCAGCAGCGTTTCGCGGCCGCAAGACTCTTAGTGATCGGTCGTGAATCGCATCTCGAGTTCGGCTTCATGTTCGGCTTCGACCGGACCTTTGGCGTTTTCGCCGAGTTCGATGTCGACAATCTTCTGCCCGCGGTCGGCGATTTTTTTTGTCGAGACCAAGACCTCGTCGACGTCGCGCGAGGTTTGTCCGATGTGCTGCTGAAGCCTGCTAACCCGCTCGCCGAGTCGCTTCACGTCGACCAACATCTTCTGCACTTCTTCTTGGATCACCGCCGCTTGCGCGCGCATGTTGGCGTCCTTGAGGACGGCACGCACCGTGTTGAGCGTCGCCATCAGCGTCGTCGGCGAAACGATCCACACCCGTGCTCGAAACGATTGCTGCACGACGTCGACGAAGTTCGCATGCAACTCGGCGTAAATCGCCTCCGAAGGTAGGAACATGAGCGCCGACTCGGCGGTTTCGCCAGGGACGATGTAGCGTTCGGCGATGTCTTTGACGTGCTTCAAGACGTCGCGTCGGAATCCAGCCGAGGCTTCGACGCGCCCACGATCATCGGTCGCGGCCCGCAAGGCTTGATAGCTCTCAAGCGGAAACTTGGCATCGACCGCGATGGCGCCAGGCGGGTTGGGCAGGCGCAGCAGGCAGTCGACGCGTCGTCCGTTGGTGAGCTGCGCCTCGAAGCTGTAGGCGGACGGGGGCAAAATCGACTGAACCAGGTCGCGCAGCTGCATGTT
>SHVV01000032.1 GCA_009694095.1 Alphaproteobacteria bacterium
GGCATCCTGCACAAAAAAGGTCGCGAGAATTGACGTGGGCGAGAGCCTGTGGTTCAGCACCGGCTACATTTCGTTTGCGCTCTTGTTCGGCGCCGGCGTTTGGTGGCAGTTGGGGCCCGAGGCCGGGATCAACTACCTCACCGGTTTCCGATCGAAAAGAGTCTTTCCCTCGACAACATTTTCGTCATCTCGCTGATCTGCACCTACTTCGCGATCCCGCGGCACTACCAGCACAAGGTCTTATTCTGGGGCATTTTGGGCGTCATCGTGCTGCGGGCGATCATGATTGGCCTCCGCCTGACCTTGGTCGCCCAGTTCGCGCGGATTCTTTACGTGTTCGTAGCGTTCCTGCTGCTGACGGGCGTCAGGATGCTGGTGACTCGGGACGATCCGGTCAAAATCGTCGACAATCCCGCGATCCGGGTCGTGCGCCGGCATATGAAGGTGACCGATCGGCTCCACGGCGAACGCTTCTTCGTCCGTCTGCCCGATGGTGACGGCAAGTTCAGGCGTCATGCGACGCCGCTTTTACTCGCGCTAATACTGGTCGAACTCGGGGACATCGTATTCGCGGTCGATAGCGTCCCCGCGATTTTCGCGATCACCACCGAGCCCTTCATCGTCTACACCAGCAACATATTCGTGATTCTGGGTTTGCAGGCGCTCTGTTTCGCTCTCGCCGTAATGATGCACCGCTTCGTTTACTTGAAGTATGCGTTGGGCTCGGTCCTCGTCTTCAATAGGCGCCAAGATTTTCTATAGAAAAATCTTCAGCGAGCTCGATCCGCTCATCGTCCTCGGGGTCACCGGCAAACTGATCGCCGCGGGCGTGATTACCTCGCTTACGAAGACCGCCAGCGACGAAGAGTTGAACCCGGAGACGGTTGTGGGGCGCAACGACGACAACGGGTCGTGAGCGGTGAAGCGCGGAGAGTCGTCGTTCGGCCCCGCCGAGATGGCGATTGTGGCGAACGCAGGCGTTGGCCGGTATCGTTGCCGCTTCGTTTGGATTCTGTCATGATCGCTATAAGTTGCTGAAAGTCGCACGATTTATCGGAGCTGCAGATGGGTGGTTTGAGCATTTGGCATATTCTCATCGTCCTGATCTTGCTCGTACTGCTGTTTGGCCGCGGTAAGATCACATCGCTCATGGGCGACATCGCTTCCGGCATCAAGAGCTTCAAGAAGGGGATGCGTGACGAGGAGACGCCGGCGGACCTGGCCCCCGCTTCACTACATCCGCCGGCAGATCAAGGCTCGCCGGCTGCCGCGCCAACCCAAAAGCGCGACACGGCGCAGGGTTGAACGAGGCGGCCATCGCAGCCGGTAGCGTTGTTGCCTTCGACGAATTAGTGAATGTTCGACATCGGCTGGAGCGAACTCCTCGTGATCGCCGTGGTGACGGTGGTTTTCATCGGCCCGCGCGAGCTACCAAAAATGCTCATGACGATCGGCCGATGGACGGCAAAAGCCCGCTCGATCGCGCGCGAGTTTCAAACAAACCTCGAAGACATGGCGCGCGAGGCCGAGATGGACGAAGTCAAGGAATCGCTGCAATCGGCGGCGAATATCGACCTCGGTGTCAACCCGCACAATATTCTCGATCCGACCGGTAAGCCCGCCGACATCTCCGGTGTCGCGCCGGGATCGCCTTCGATCACCCCGGCGTACGTGCCACCGGCACCGGACTTGAGTTCCGCCGTCGGCGCAGTAGCGAACTTGGTCGCCCCAACGTCGGCTGTCGTCGCCGAGCCGAAGCCGACTGACGTTGCTGTATCGCCGTCAACGACGCGATCGAAGCAAGTCGGCACCTAATCGAGGCTTTGCGACGCGGTGAGTACGACGCAGGAACCTGAAAACGATGGCGGGCGCATGCCCTTGCTCGATCATTTGATTGAGCTTCGCCGACGATTGATCTACTCCTTGGTCGCGTTCGTAATCGCCTTTCTCATTTGTTATGCCTTTGCTCGCGAGATCTACGACTTTTTGATTCAACCGTTGGCGCACGCTTATCCCGACCCGGCGAGCCGGCGCATGATTTACACCGCCCTTCACGAGGCGTTCCTGACTTACGTGAAACTCGGTGTCTTTGGTGCGGTTTTTGTCTCGTTTCCCGTGATCGCCGCGCAAATCTGGATGTTCGTCGCGCCCGGCCTCTACAAGAACGAACGCAATGCTTTCTTGCCATTTCTGGTTGCGACGCCGGTCCTATTCGTGATCGGCGCCGCGTTCGTTTACTACGTCGTTTTTCCGATGGCGTGGACGTTTTTTCTAAGTTTCGAATCGCCGGCCGTCGAAGGGTCGATGCCGATTCAACTCGAGCCCAAGGTCAATGAATACCTTTCGTTGGCGATGGCGTTGATTCTCGCTTTCGGCATCTGTTTCCAGTTGCCGGTCTTACTCACGCTGCTCGCCCGCGTCGGACTTTTATCGGTGGAAACTCTACGGACCAAAAGGCGCTACGCGGTGGTGATCATCTTCATCGTCGCCGCCGTGCTGACACCGCCAGACGTCATCAGCATGTTCGCGTTGGCGCTTCCGTTGCTGGCTCTCTACGAGATTTCGATCTGGTGCGTGGTTCTGATCGAGCGCGCGCAAGCGAAAGCCGCCTCGGCGCCGGCGGCGAAGTGACCTCCGGTAGACGGGCACGCGGGACCGCGCGTATATAAGAGCAGTTCTTGGCGCGCACAGTTCGGCGACAATGTTCGATATCAAGTGGATTCGCGATCAATCCGACGCCTTTGACGCCGGATTGAAAAGTCGCAACTTGGCGCCGATGTCGGCGCAAGTGCTCGCGCTCGACGCGTGCCTGCGTGCTTGCCAGACCGACATGCAGCAAGCCCAAGCACGGCGCAATCAGGCCTCGAAAGAAATCGGGCAGGCCAAAGCAAAGGGCGGCGATGCCGCAGCGCTGATGGCCGAGGTCGCAAGTCTCAAGCAAAGAATTAAGCAGTGCGAAGAAGATGCTCGCCGGACGGAAACCGAAATCTTCGATTTGCTTTCGCGCATTCCAAACCTCGCTGCTCTCGATGTGCAGATCGGCGCCGACGAAAGCGCTAACCAGGAGATCCGGCGAGTAGGGACCCCTCGGACCTTCGACTTCACGGCCAAGGAACACTTCGAGCTTGGCGAAACGTTGGGCCTCATGGACTTTGCGGCCGCCGCTCGCATGTCGGGAGCGCGCTTTGTCGTTCTCAAAGGCGCCTTGGCGCGGCTTGAGCGTGCGCTCGGCGCCTTCATGCTCGACTTGCACACGCGTGAATTCGGCTACACGGAAGTCAGTCCGCCGCTCTTGGTACGCGATCAGGCCACATTCGGCACGGCGCAACTTCCCAAATTCGAGGACGATTTATTCCAGACGAAGCCGCCTTCAAGTTTCATCGCTCCTAGTGAGAAGGACAGCAACCTAACTACGTTGGATGCTGCGGCCTTGGAGCGTCTGAACCGATATTGGCTCATTCCGACCGCCGAGGTGCCGCTCACCAATCTGGTGCGCGAGCAAATCCTGGATCTAGCGACGCTGCCATTGCGCTTCACGGCACAGTCGGCATGCTTTCGCGCCGAAGCGGGAGCGGCCGGCAAGGACACGCGCGGCATGATCCGGCAGCACCAATTCATCAAGGTTGAACTGGTCAGCATCGTCGCGCCGGAGCACTCTGATGTAGAACATGAACGGATGACGGTGTGCGCCGAGGAAGTGCTGAAACGTCTGGAACTGCCATACCGCGTCGTCCTGCTCTCGACCGGCGACATGGGCTTTGCCGCGCGTAAAACCTATGACATCGAGGTATGGCTGCCGGGTCAGAACCGCTACCGTGAAATCTCGAGCTGTTCGAACTGCGGTGATTTCCAGGCGCGGCGGATGAATGTGCGCTACCGCCCGGCCGGCCAGAAAGGCACCCAGTTCGTGCACACGCTCAACGGCTCGGGCCTGGCGGTCGGGCGCACGCTCATCGCGGTGCTCGAAAACTACCAGAAACGCGACGGCACGATAGCGATACCGGCGGCGTTAAAGTCCTACATGGGTGGGCTCGACGTCATCGGCCGCGCCGACTGAAGGAATCCATGGCCAAAAAGTCGAGCGCGCACCGAAGCAAGCTACGTATTCTCGTCTGCAACGACGATGGCGTCCAGGCTCCGGGCATCAAGACGCTCGAACGAATCGCCCGCACGCTGAGCGACGATGTTTGGGTAGTTGCGCCCGAGACCGAACAGAGTGCCGCATCGCATTCGCTGACGCTCCGCGACCCGCTCCGAATTCGAGCGATATCTAAACGACGCTATGCGGTCGATGGCACCCCGACCGACGCGGTTGTGCTCGCCGTGCAAAATATCGTCAAAGACCGTCGCCCCGATCTGCTGCTCTCGGGGATCAACCGCGGCGCCAATCTTGCCGAGGACGTTACCTATTCCGGTACGGTTGCGGCGGCGATCGAAGGCACCATCCTCGGGATTCCTTCGATCGCGCTTTCGCAAGTGTTCCGCTATCCGCATCCGGTCAAGTGGTCGACGGCCGAGCACTTCGCCGCGCGGCTCATTCTTGACGCGCTGGCCGCCGGATGGCCCGGCGGGGTTCTCCTCAACGTCAATTTTCCCGACGTTCCCGCGGTACAGGTCGGCGGTGTTGAGGTGACTCGGCAAGGCCGGCGCGGTACCTCCGATCTGGTGATCGACGAACGCGTCGATGCGCGAAACGTTCCGTACTACTGGATCGGTTACCGACGGCACCGCGGTCCTAGTCCAGAGGGTACCGATCTCGCCGCGATTGCCGCCGGACGAATCTCTGTGTCACCGCTGTCGCTCGATCTGTCGAACGAGGCGGCCAGCCGCCGCCTTCGTGGCTCGTTCAAGGGATGACGAAGACTGCGGCCACCAACGACGAGCGGATGATCCGCCTGCTGATGGAACTTCGGCGTGGCGGAATCAGCGAGACGCACGTGCTCGCGGCGATCGAACAGATTCCGCGCGATCTTTTTGTTTTGCCGGCGTTTGCCGACCAAGCCTATGCCAACCTCGCGTTGCCGATCGATTGCGGCCAAACGATCAGCCAACCGTACATCGTCGCCTACATGACCCAGATGCTTGCGATCGGCGAGCGCATGAAGGTTCTCGAAATTGGCACCGGATCCGGATACCAAGCTGCGGTTTTGGCGCGCCTTTGCCGGCGGGTTTATACGATCGAGCGTTATCGCTCTCTGCTCATTCAAGCCGAAGAACGCTTTACCAAACTGGGGATTCACAACATAACGACCCGGCTCGGCGACGGCGCAAAAGGTTGGCCGGAGCAGGCGCCGTTCGAGCGCATCATCGCGACCGCGGCAGCCCTCGAAGTTCCGCCGGCGCTGATCGACCAACTGGCCGACGGCGGCATCCTCGTTGCGCCGATTGGGGAAGGAAGGCATGATCAGCGCCTCGTCCGGGTTACAAGGACGGGCAACGAAATAAAACGGGAGGAGCTCATTGCGGTACGATTCGTACCGCTGGTCGAGGGGATCGCTGACGATCGAACTTGATGGGTGGGCAGGTGACGGCTTTTCGGTGGCGGCGCGGCGGTAAGAGCGACACACGCGCCAAGATTGTCTTTGGCTGGCGAACTCTTAAGGCCCGGTACGTCCGTCTCCTCGGGACGGCTGCGCTCGGTATGGCGTTGGTGGGATGCGGCAGCAACGCGCCAGCGCCGGTCGTCGTTAAGCCGCCTTTCGTGGCGATGACTGCCGCGGAGCCGGTTGTGGCGACACGCCAAGCCGGCGAGCCCGGCGCGCCGGCTCAAACGGTCATCGTGGGCGCCGGCGAAACGATCTACACGATTGCCCGCCGATACAACGTGTCGCCCCGGGTGTTGATCGAGGCCAACAATCTAAAGCCGCCCTACGGAGTGACGCCGGGAAAGCAGGTCACAATTCCCGGCTCGCGCCTGCACACCGTCGCCGAAGGCGAGTCGCTTTACCTTATCTCACGCGCCTATGACGTCGATATGCACTCGTTGGCCAAAGCGAACAAGCTGGCGCTGCCATACCGAGTTTACGGTGGGCAAAAGCTGGCGATTCCAGGGATCGGTGTCGGTCAAGCGAAGCCAGCCGTCGAGGTTGCATCGGTTGAGGAGGTGCTCGCGAACACGCCCCCTCGGCCGAGAGCGAGGGCCCCGGCCGACGCCGGATCCGCCGCGCAACAGAGCGATCGCACGCCCGCTACGCCTCCCGAACAAAAGGCCGCCGCCGAGCCTCCGGCGCCGCCACCGGTTGGTTCGGGGAATGGTCGTTTTCTTTGGCCGGTGCGCGGGCGGGTGATTTCCGCATTTGGTCCCAAGGATGACGGCCTCTACAACGACGGCATCAACATTGCCGCGAAGCCCGGCGACGTCGTGCGCGCGGCCGAGGCCGGTGTCGTCGCTTATGCCGGCAATGAACTTCGGGGCTTGGGCAATTTACTCCTGATCCGCCACAAGGATGGCTGGATGACCGCCTATGCGCACGCCGACGAACTGGCGGTGGCGCGGGGTGACACGGTCCAGCGCGGTCAGGCGATCGCTCGTGTCGGCGTATCCGGCGGCGTCAAAGAGCCGCAGCTTCACTTCGAGCTGCGCAAGGGCGCGAAGGCGGTCGATCCGCTGCGCTATCTAGGGTCGGCGACGTAACGAGAGTTAGTGTCGAGTGCTCTGCTGCCGGCTATCCGATCTTGACGCCGAGCCGACCGGCGAGATCCTGGATGAATTGCCAGGCGACGCGGCCGGAGCGCGAGCCACGGGTCACCGACCACTCGATCGCCTGCGCTCGCAAGTCTTCGGGGGAGACCTTGAGATAGTAGCGAGCGGCGTAGCGCTCAATCATCAATAAGAACTCGTCTTGGCTACAGTTGTGAAAACCGAGCCAAAGACCGAAACGGTCCGATAGCGACACTTTCTCCTCGACGGATTCGGCCGGGTTAATCGCTGTCGAGCGTTCATTTTCGATCATGAGTCGCGGCATCAAGTGTCTTCGGTTCGAAGTCGCGTAGAAAATAACGTTAGCCGGTCGCCCCTCAATCCCACCTTCGAGCACGGCCTTGAGCGACTTATAGGTCGAGTCCCCCGACTCGAACGACAGATCGTCACAAAATAGCAAAAATCGGCGGCGCTCGCCGCGAAGTTGCTTCAAGAGATAGGGCAGCGAGGAAATGTCTTCGCGATGTATTTCGACCAGTGCCAGGCTTGGCTTGGCCTTGCCAGCGATCGAGGCGTGGACCGCTTTGATGAGCGAACTCTTACCACTTCCGCGCGCGCCCCAAAGGAGCGCGTTGTTGGCCGGCAATCCGCGGGCAAATCGTCGAGTGTTATCAAGCAAGATATCGCGAACTCGATCGATCCCGATCAAAAGGTCAAGATCGACGCGGTTCACCGCTTCGACGGCTTCTAGACGCCTGCCGTCAGTGTGCCATACGAATGCGTCCGCCGTGTTGATGCTGGTCGCAAGCCTGGGCCGAGGGTTGGCGGCTTCGAGCGCCACCGCGATTCGCTCCAACACCGGCCAAAGGTCGTCGAGCGTTGCTTTCCTCGTTTTCTGTAGCGTGCGCGCCACGTCGTGTCACCATTGCTGAGTGAAAAAACGCGCGGAACGTAGCACATAATGAACGTGCGTCAACGCACTGCGCCGGAGTTTTCAAATCGAGTCGTGCCCGGTATAGTCCGCAAAATTCCACTAAGCAAAGAGAGGTTTGTTATGTTCGTCTCGCCAGCATACGCGCAGACGGCTGCGGGGATCGGCGGATTCGACTATATGTCGATCCTGCCGCTCGTCCTGATCTTTGTCGTATTCTATTTTCTGCTGATTCGGCCGCAGCAGAAAAAACAAAAACACCATCGGGAGATGATCGCTGCCGTCAAGCGCGGCGACCAAATACTAACCTCCGGCGGTCTCTACGGCCGCGTCGTCAAGGTAGTGGACAACGAAAAGATCCAACTCGAGATCGCCGACAATGTTCGGGTCCACGTGGCGAAGTCGATGCTTGCCGAAGTGCTGACCAAGCCCGAACCGGTCAAGGAAACGCGAGATCGCAAAGGCGCGGGCGATGAGAAAAAAGATGTAGCCGAACCTGGGGCGGGCGGCGGCTAGGACAACGTGGTCGCGGCTCGGAATCGTTTGTCGCTCGGCTCGGTACGGCTCTCGCCATGATGTATTTTGCACGCTGGAAGGTGGCGTTGATCGCCGCAACATGTTTGCTCGGAATTGTGTTCGCGCTGCCGAACTTGTTTTCTGAGAAAACGCTCGCCGGACTTCCATCCTGGGTACCGAGCCACCGCTTGAGCCTTGGGCTCGATTTGCAGGGTGGATCTCACCTCTTGCTCGAAGTCGAGACGGAGGCGTTGGTCCGCGAGCGGCTCGAGAACCTCGTCGATGCGGTTCGTCAGTCCTTGCGCAAGGACCAGATCGGTTACATCGGGCTCGGATTTACCGGCCGTCAGGTGAACCTTAAGCTACGCGACCTCGCGCAGAGTGACAAAGCGCGCGAATCCTTGCGTGCCCTGGCGGTTCCGATTGCGGGTGTCGGCGCAAAACTAGGTGGAATCCTTGGTGGGGGCGGCCCCGACATCGAAGTGACCAGCTCGCCGGACGGAACCTTCGCGCTCAAGCTGACCGAAGCTGGGGTGCTCGAATCGCGCCGTAAGGCAATCCAGCAGTCGATCGAAATCGTACGCCGCCGGATCGATGAAACTGGGGTGCGCGAGCCGACCATCCAACAGCAGGGCGCCGAACGAATATTGGTGCAACTTCCGGGCCTCGATAACCCTGAACGGATCAAGCAACTCCTCGGGAAAACCGCAAAGATGGTGTTCAGGCTCGTCGATGCCACCGCCACGGTCGAGGATGCCAAGGCTGGACGCCTGCCGCCGGGTTCGGATTTGGTCGATTCGACGGAGCTGGATGGCGCCGGGCGGCCATTGCAGTTCGTCGTACGCAAGCAAGTAATGGTCTCAGGCGAAAATCTGGTCGATGCGCATGCGACGGTCGATCAGCGCAACAACGAAGCGGTCGTATCTTTTCGTTTCGACTCCGTCGGCGCTAAGCGATTCGGCGAAGTGACGCAGCAGAACGTCGGCAGGCCGTTCGCAATCATCCTCGATGACAAAGTGATAAGCGCGCCCGTCATTCGCGAGGCGATCCTTGGCGGCAGCGGGCAAATCAGCGGCCGCTTCACCGTGCAAACTGCAAACGATCTTGCCTTACTGCTGCGGGCCGGCGCGCTCCCCGCGCCGCTCAAGATCATCGAAGAGCGTACCGTTGGGCCCGAACTCGGATCGGATTCGATTCGGGCAGGGACGATTGCCTCGATCGTTGCTGTCGCTGCCGTCGTGATCTTCATGTTCCTGTCCTACGGACCGTTCGCGGCCACCGCCAATATCGCGCTGCTCGCCAATATGGTGCTGCTGGCGGCGGCGATGACCCTTTTGCAAGCAACCTTGACCCTGCCGGGCATAGCCGGAATCGTTCTCACGGTGGGCATGGCCGTCGACGCGAACGTCTTGATATTCGAGCGCATCCGCGAAGAGTTGCGATCGGGAAAAACGCCGTTCAACGCGGTCGAAGCTGGTTATACGCGTGCGTTTGTAACGATTCTCGACTCGAACCTGACGACCATTATCGCGGCGATTTTGCTCTACCAGTTCGGGTCCGGGCCGGTGCGCGGCTTTGCGGTAACTCTGACGATCGGCATCATGGCCTCGATGTTCACCGCAATCACCATGTCGCGCTATCTCCTGGTGTCATGGCTGCGCTGGGCGCGGCCAGCCAAGATCGTCATCTAAAAGGCGACCTCGCATGACCTTTCGCCTACGACTCGTCCCCGTGAACACCAAGATTCGATTCACGCGCTTTAGCAGGATCGCTATTGCCGTGTCGACCTTGCTCAACGTTCTCGCTCTTGTGTTGGTTTTCACCGTCGGGCTCAATTTTGGCGTCGATTTCGGCGGCGGTTTAATGATCGACGTTAAGACTCCGAAACCGGCGGACTTGGCGGTGATGCGCACAGCGCTCAATCAACTCAACCTCGGCGAAGTCACGCTGCAGGAATTCGGCGGTCCCGATAACGTCCTCATTCGAGTCGAGGCGACTGCCGGCGACGAGGCGGCGCGCGAAACGATATTGAAGCAAGTACGCGGTGCGTTGAACGCGGCGGTCGGTCCGGGCGTCATCGAGCGCCGGGTCGAGTACGTTGGCCCCAAAGTCAGCGCCGAGTTGATCGAAGGCAGCACGATCGCGCTAATCCTGTCGCTTATTGCGATCGCGCTTTATGTCTGGTTTCGATTCGAGTGGCAGTTTGGCGTTGGTGGCGTTGTCGCTCTGTTGCACGACGCGATTACGACCGTCGGTCTTTTCGCTGTGACGGGGATGGAGTTCAACCTGACGATCGTGGCCGCGGTGCTGACGATTATCGGCTATTCGATCAACGACACCGTCGTCGTGTACGACCGCATTCGCGAAAACATGCGAAAGTACAAAGTGATGCCGATTCAGGACCTGATCGACCTCTCGATCAACGAGACCCTGTCGCGAACGATCATGACGGTCATGACGGTCGTTCTAACCCTCGTCGCCCTGTTCATTTTCGGCGGTGAGGTTATTCGAGGCTTTACCATCGCGATGCTCTGGGGCGCGTTCATCGGTACGTATTCGTCGATCTACATCGCGGCGCCGATCTTGGTTTATGGTGGGATTAAGATCGGCGGTTCGCGCGAGGATCACGACGCCGGTGCGCCCAAACCGGTGGTATCGTAAGAGGCCCGGGTGCAGGTCACCGATTCCATACCGAATCAGTAGTACATCTAGAGCTACGGCGGCGGCGGTTTTCGCGTGAGCGGGATCGCCTAGACGGGCTCGATCATCGTGTTCACGCAGCGAACCGTTGCCTGGACTGCGCTCGATACCGACGGATTGACCGCCGCCGACTTCGCCATTGCCGAGCGACTGTCGGTCGAGATTCTTCTCGTCGGAACCGGGATCGTGGCCAAGCGGCTTCCAGAACCGATCCGAACCACGTTGCGCGCTTCTGGGATCGCCCTCGACGCGATGGGAACGGGCACCGCCTGCCGAACCTACAACCTGTTGGCGGCCGAAGCCCGGCGCGTTGCGGCGGCTTTGATTGCGCTGTCTTAAAACCGCCGCGAATCAAAACGGGGGCCTCGCGGCCCCCGTTCGATCCGTTCGACGTCGTTTGATCAGTACACGTTCTGCGCCGATACCATTGCGTAGAGCATCGGGATCGATAACATCGTGTTGGTTCGCGAGAACAACATCGCCGTGCGGCCAGCCTTCTTCTTTTCGTCGGCCGACGCTTCGACGATGCCGAGCGCGATCTTCTGGTTTGGCCAAATGACAAACCAGACGTTGAACCACATGATCGTGCCGAGCCACATGCCGATGCCAATCATCGCGTGCTTGGCTACGCCACTACCTAAACCAATGATGACAGCGTCGCCGAAGTATCGATTCAACAGCGCAAGCAAGATGCCCCAACCCAGGGTAGACATTGCCGCCCAGCGGAACCAGAACAGCACGTTCGGTGCGATGTGCTTGCTAACCGCCGGCTTCAGCTCATCGGGAATCTTCGGCATGGTCGGTATCTGAACAAAATTCAGGTACCACAACAGGCCGATCCACATGATGCCTGAAAGAACGTGTAGCCAGCGAACGATGAACATCCACCAGTTATAGTCGAATTCCATGATCATTCTCCCTCGTTGTCAGATTAACCAATCGCCTCGACGACGAGGACGAGAATCACCGTGAGGATGAGCCCCATCACTATGGTGCTCGGGAGCGATTCGAGTGGATTCTTCATGTCTTTGTACTCCCCCACATGAGCGGTTAAAACAGTCGGAACGTCGAGATTATAGCGAAACGATATCGGGCAGCAACGTAACAGAGCAAGCTCGGGCGAAATGGCAAGACAACCTCTACGCGTCGCCGCGCCGAAACTCAGTCCGACACTCGTTCGTCAGGGTCTCGCGCGTGCCCGGGCGATCACCCGGCGGCGCGCAAGCCCGCTCGTTCAAGCCGCTCGTTCGTTGCGATCGCCGACGAAGCGTGCGTCGTTTGAGTGCACCTACGCGGCGAAGCAGATTATCGGCGACGCGGTCGATGAGCACGGTTCTGGTCGTGGAGGCTCGGCGCCGATCAATCGCCGGCTCGCCCAGGCCGAAGCCGCGATGCGAGGAGAGTTCACGCCGTCAGCCGATACGATCAAACCGGCGCTGTTTGCCGCTCTCACGGCGTTCGGCGGCGCAAGCGGCATTGGCGTCGAGGCATGGCGGCGCCTTGCGCGCGCAAGGCAGTCCGACGTGCGCGGTCGGCGGCTCGGTCGTTGGGGCGATTTTCTCGTCTGCTCGGAGGGCGCGAGCGTAGCACCCGTAGAGATCTTCATTTACATCCTCACCACCGATGTCGGCCCTCGACGAGTCACCCGCTGTGGGTTGCCGCGCGACTCTACGCATTACGCGGGCGATCTCGCGCTTTATTGCTATCTGGTTCACATCATTCGCGGCCTTGCGCTCGACGTGCGGACCAGTGTCGAAACTCTGCAAGGAACCTTGTTGCGGCGCTGCGACCTCGACAAAGGTTGCTGGCTCGAGCCGTCAAGAGGCGCGACGTTGGAGCGCTCATGCCGTTGGTGAACGCTTTGGCGACGCGCGCGGCCGGATACCGGCGAAAGGCGAAACGAATATTGCGAACGCTCATTCCGTTTCTGGCGCCGCCGGGACAAGCCGCGCTCGCGGCCGTCCATCATCGCTATGCCGAAGTCCTATCGAGTATGATGGCAGACTATCCGACCTACCTTCAACAAACCGCGTGGGGCGATACGCGCGCGCCAATGCGCCCAGAATGATACAGGTGGTGGAGCAGTCACCCGCCAGGTACTGCGCCGATGAAGTGCGGCGCCACGACAATGACCGTTACCTAACGACATTGTTCGCGCCGTCGAAGACTCGTGAACGATTGTTTGCGCTCCACGCTTTTAACGTCGAGCTTGCCCGCGTCCGCGAGAGCGTGAGCGGAGCGTTGCTCGGTCAGGTGCGACTCAGATTTTGGCACGACTCGATCGCCGAACTGTTTTCCGGGGCGCCGCGTCGGCACCCCGTCATGTTGGCATTGAGCGAATCGGGTGCGACCGCGTGGGCGAATCGAGCCGACCTCGAACGTTTGATCGCTGCACGTGAATTCGATCTGTGCGACGAGCCGCCCTCGACCACCGAAGAGCTCGAGGGCTACGCGAGCTCCACTGCGGGCACACTGGCGATGCTCGGGCTCGAAGCGCTCGGCGTGACGGATGAAGTATCCAAGGCAGCGGCGCGTTATGTCGCGTTGGCCGCCGCACTCTCGGGTCTGCTCCGTGCGGTACCGTTTCATGCCCGCGCCCGCAGGCTGTACTTGCCCGCGGACCTCATGGCTCGCCATGGCCTTGAGCGTGAAGCCCTCTTTGCTGGCCAAGGTGGAGCGGCGCTCACCGCTACAGCGCGCGACGTCGGTGCGATCGCCTCGAGATATCTCGACCTCGCTTGGGAATTTCGTCGTCGTGTTCCGCGGGCCGCCTTGCCGGCCTTGCTTCAGGCGACTCTGGTGGATCGCGATCTGGCGCGACTTGAGCGATGCGGCTTCGATCCGTTTTCGCTCGACGAGGCGCCAGCGCCCTTCGGTCGCCAGATCGCACTTCTCATGATGGCTGCCGCAGGTCGTTACTGACCGCGTTTGCGGGCGATAAAGCGCGTTACTTCGGCGCGGCCGCTGTGGCGTCCTTCGTTGAGCACGGTCGCCACCTCATCGGCCAATAGGATTTCGCAGGCGGCGAAATCCGCCGCCAGCACTGCACGGTCGCACAACATCTCGCTCGTCGGCGGACCGCCGGATTTGAGCCCTTGCTGACGGGGGTGAAACATTTCCGCGATGAGTAGGGCGCCAGGTTTTAGCGCGTTCAGAAGGCGGGCGTGGACCTCAACGCGCTCGACCGGGACGAAATGCACGAAGATCGCGATGACGGCGTCGTATGCGGCTTCGGGCCACATCCACGTGGTCAAGTCGCCGCACTCGATGTCGCAATCGACGCCACGTTCGTGGGCCAGCTGCCGAGCTTTGGCGACGGCGACCGGGGAGATGTCGATCGTCGTGACCTTGAACCTTCGTTCGGCCAGCCAGACCCCGTTTCTTCCCTCGCCATCGCCAATCGAAAGAACGGCTCCGCCGGGAGCGATGAGGTGGGCCGATTCGGTCAGGAACACGTTGGCGGCGGTGCCGTAGAAGTAACTAGCCCGACCGTAGCGTTCGTCCCAGAAATGAGAAGCCTGCGTCATGACCGACAACCTTCGCCCTCGGTTACTCGGCGGCGGCGGGAACGGGCGGTAGCGGGGTGCCGAGCCAGCGGTCGAAATCGGCACGCGCGCGTGTTGTATAAGCGGCTTTTCGATTTTGCCTTGTCGCATCGGTTTCGATCCGAGGAAACAAACCAAAATTGACGTTCATTGGCTGAAACGTGGCGGCGCGCGCACCGCCCGTAATGTGCGCGAGCAGCGCGCCGAGGGCCGTCGTAATTGGTGGCGACCTGAACTCTACGCCGAGGTATTCCGCCTCGGCAAAGCGTCCGGCGAGAAGCCCGATCGCCGCGCTTTCGACATACCCTTCGACGCCGGTGATTTGCCCGGCAAAACGAAGCCGCGGCATCGCCTTCAGGCGAAGCGTCCCGTCGAGCAACTTGGGGCTATTCAAGAACGTGTTGCGGTGAATGCCGCCAAGCCGCGCGAAGCGGGCGTCCTTGAGACCAGGAATGGTGCGGAAGAGTCGAGTCTGCTCGCTATGTTTGAGCTTGGTTTGGAATCCAACGATGTTCCATAGCGTGCCGAGCGCGTTGTCTTGCCGGAGTTGGACGACTGCGTAGGGCGGGCGCGTCGAGTTGCGAGGGTCCAACAGTCCCACCGGCTTCATCGGCCCAAATCGAAGCGTCTTCACCCCTCGTGCCGCCATCACTTCGATCGGCAGACAACCCTCAAAGTAGGGTGTTACCTGCTCCCATTCCTTGTATTCGATCCGGTCGGCGGCAAGAATAGCGGCGACGAACGCTTCGTAGTCGCTTTTGTCATGGAACGGGCAATTGATGTAGTCCGCGGTCTCGCCCTTGTCGTAGCGCGACTGCGCCCAGGCGATCTCCATGTCGATCGAGTCGCGATAGACGATCGGGGCGATCGCATCGAAAAAAGCGAGCGCGTCCTCGCCGGTGACCGCTTGGATCGCGCCGGCCAGGGCCGGTGAGGTGAGGGGGCCCGTTGCTATGATGACCGAAGTCCAATCGGCGGGCGGCAGTCCCGCCATCTCGCCGCGCGCGATCGTCACGAGCGGTTCGGCGGCTAGTTCCGACTCGATCGCATCGGAAAACCGGTCGCGGTCGACGGCCAGCGCCGATCCGGCTGGAACGCGCGTTTTGTCAGCCGCCGCCAAAATGAGCGAGCCGGCTCGACGCATCTCCTCATGCAGCAGACCGACGGCGTTGTGATCGGCGTCGTCCGATCGGAGCGAATTCGAGCAGACGAGTTCGGCAAGCCGTTCGGTCGAGTGCGCCTCGGTTTGTCGGGCCGGCCGCATCTCATGCAAAACGACCGGTACTCCGGCACGCGCGACCTGCCATGCGGCTTCGCATCCGGCGAGCCCGCCGCCGATCACGTGTATGGGTGGCTTCATTCGGCTAGGCGCGCACACGTTCGCGAATGGCGCCGAGCCAGACCGTCATTAGGCGGGCGTGCTCGGGGAGCCGCGCAACGAGAGCGCGTGACAAATCTTTGTTGTCAGTATGCGCCACCAAGTTGCGGTCCTCCGCCACGCGCATGGCGGCGGCGGCCTGATCGTCGGAGAGAATACCACTGGCGCGACAGCGGCTAATCGTTGCGCCGGGTGACGATACATCTTCTTTTTCTCGATTGACGAGATATTGCCGAGCCACCTTCCAAACGGCTTCAAACGTATAGGCGAGACGCATGTTCGCGGAGCCGCGCTCGACGTCTAAACGTGGGGCGATGAGGGACGGCAAGGTTTCCAAGGCGCGTTCAGCATCTGTCAGGCGTTCGGCTAAGCGGTCCACGGGATGCCCTCTTTCCGGACGCGATCACGAAACCCGGCTGCGGCATCGCTGAGATCGACCAAGTCGATGTCGTAGGGAATCGTGCTTTCCTTCAATTCTTCGGCTATGCCGGCGATCAAGCTGGCGGGAATCGGCTCAAGCGGTTCGACGGCAATATCGATGTCGCTGGACCGCCGTGCCTTGCCGGTCGCGTACGGACCGTAGAAACAAACGCGCGCGCGATGCTGGAAAAGGCCTCGAAATATGATCCTTTTGATGCGATCCAGCGCTTGGGCGCTCGTGCTCGTCATGAGCGTATTCTAACGCCTTTAGCCGGTCCGACCATGGATCGCGCCGGCGACGTCGCCACCTTACTCGGCGGCCTTGGTGCGGCGCGCACGTTTGGTCTTGCAGGCTTCGGCGGTGTCATGAAGGACGCCGGCGCTAAGTACGGCGCTTCGCGCCTTGCCACGCGCCAAATGCCGCTTCAGGAATTGGCCGGTGTAGCTCCGCGTCGCGGCGACAATGGTTTCGGGCGTACCCTCGGCCACGATGTGGCCGCCGCCATCGCCGCCGTCGGGGCCAAGATCGATGATCCAATCCGCCGTCTTGATCACGTCGAGGTTGTGCTCGATCACGACGACCGTGTTACCCGATTCGACCAAGGCATGGAGCACTTCCAGTAGTTTGCGCACGTCCTCGAAGTGGAGCCCGGTCGTCGGTTCGTCGAGGATGTAAAGCGTCTGGCCGGTCGCTCGTCGGGACAGTTCTTTGGAGAGTTTGACGCGTTGAGCTTCGCCGCCCGATAGCGTCGTCGCGGCCTGTCCGATCTGGATATAGCTCAGCCCGACTTGATCCATCGTTTTCAGCTTGTCGCGGATCACGGGGACGGCGGCAAAGAACTGCAGCCCTTCCTCAACTGTCATATTAAGAATATCAGATATTGATTTGTTTTTGAATGTTATTTCTAATGTCTCTCGATTGTATCTCTTGCCCTTGCAGACGTCGCACTGGACGTAGACATCCGGTAGGAAGTGCATCTCGATTTTGATGACGCCATCGCCCTGACAAGCCTCGCAGCGACCACCCTTGACGTTGAACGAGAAGCGGCCCGGCTGGTAGCCTCGCGCGACGGCTTCCGGCAAGCCGGCAAACCAGTCGCGGATCGGCGTGAACGCGCCGGTATAGGTCGCCGGGTTCGAGCGCGGCGTACGGCCAATCGGCGACTGATCGATGTCGACGATTTTGTCGAGGAACTCGAGGCCTTTGATTTCATCGTGGGCACCCGGAAGGGTGCGCGCGGCGTTGAGCTTGCGCGATGCTGCCTGGTAAAGAGTATCGATCACAAGCGTCGATTTTCCACTTCCCGATACGCCGGTCACGCAGGTGAACGTCCCCAGCGGGAAATTCACTGTCACATTCTTTAGATTGTGCTCGCGTGCGCCGACCACGGCGATGCACCGATCCTTCCGTCCGGTGCGGCGCTCGGCAGGGATCGCGATCGACTTGACGCCCGAGAGGTAGGCGCCGGTGAGGCTCTTCGGATTGGCCGCGATCTCCAGCGGCTTGCCTTCGGCAACCACATAGCCGCCATGGATGCCGGCGCCGGGCCCCATGTCCACGACGTGGTCGGCAGATTCGATTGCCTCTTCGTCGTGCTCGACGACGATGACGGTGTTGCCGATGTCACGCAGCCGTTTCAGCGTTTCGAGCAACCGCGCGTTGTCGCGCTGATGAAGACCGATCGACGGTTCATCAAGCACATAAAGGACACCCGACAATCCCGAACCGATCTGCGATGCTAGGCGTATTCGCTGGCTTTCGCCGCCCGACAAGGTTCCGGCGTTGCGAGCGAGGGTTAGGTACTCGAGTCCGACATTGACGAGAAATCCGAGTCGGGCTTGCAGCTCTTTCAATATGCGGCTGGCGATTTCCTGATGTTTGGCGGTGAGGCTGCGCGGCAAGTCTTCGCACCAGCGCGCTGCGTCGGCGATCGACATCAGCGAAATCTCGCCGATGTGCTTCTTGGCGATCTTGACCGCGAGCGCTTCGGGCTTGAGGCGGTCCCCGTTGCAAGCTTCGCATGGAGCGGTCGACTGATAGCGCGAGAGATCTTCGCGAACCCACTCCGAGTCAGTCTCCTTCCAGCGTCTTTGCATGTTTGGCATGACGCCTTCGAACGCACGTTCGGTGGTATAGTGGTGATCGCCGTCGTCGTAAGTGATCGAAACCCGCTCACCGTTCGATCCGCTTAAGACCGCGTCCTGCGCCCGCTGCGGCAGGTCGCGAAACGGCACCGTCATCGAGAATTTGAAATGGCGCGCCAATCCCTTGAGCGTTTGTTCGTAGTAGGGCGACGTTGACTTTGCCCATGGTGCGATTGCCCCATCCTTGAGCGACCGCGATTGATCGGGGACGACCAAGGCGGCGTCAAAGTACATCTTGGTGCCGAGGCCGTCGCACGTCGGACAGGCGCCGAACGGGTTGTTGAACGAAAACAGGCGTGGCTCGATCTCCTCGATCGTAAATCCGGAGACCGGGCAGGCGAACTTGGCTGAAAACACGGTGCGCGCGCCGCTGTCGGCATCCTCGGCGATCGCCAGACCGTCCGACAAATTGAGGGCAGTTTCGATCGAGTCGGCGAGTCGGGTCTTGATGTCGGGCGAGACGACAAGCCGGTCAACCACGACCTCGATATCGTGCTTGATCTTCTTATTGAGGGTGGGGACCGCATCGATTTCGTGGAGCGTCCCATCGACCTTGACTCGCTGGAACCCGCGCTTCATGAGATCGGTGATTTCTTTGCGGTACTCGCCTTTTCGACCGCGTACGATGGGCGAGAGCAGATAGAGCCGGGTGCCGCCTTTCATTGCCAGAGTAATGTCCACCATCTGCGAAACGGTCTGGCTCTCGATCGGCAAGCCGGTCGCAGGCGAATACGGCACGCCAACCCGCGCGAAGAGGAGGCGCATGTAGTCGTAGATCTCGGTTACGGTACCGACGGTCGAGCGCGGATTGCGCGAGGTGGTTTTCTGCTCGATCGAGATCGCCGGCGACAGACCGTCGATCGACTCGACGTCCGGTTTCTCCATTAATTCGAGAAACTGACGGGCATAAGAAGAAAGGCTTTCAACGTAGCGTCGCTGACCCTCGGCGTAGATAGTGTCAAACGCGAGCGAGGACTTGCCCGACCCGGAAAGACCGGTGATGACGGTGAGTTCGTCGCGCGGGAGCGTGATGTCGAATCCCTTGAGGTTGTGCTCGCGCGCGCCGCGGATGACGATCGACTTGCCGCTCACAAGGGGTGCCCCGGATTCCACTGCGCGCGCGGAGAGCGACCGGCCGGGCGGCGGCGACCGGTGTCGGCGGAGCGAACGCGAGGGGCTGGGTTCATGGCTGCGGTTTCTCGCCGTTCCATAGGACCGGGGAGCAGCAAGAGTGATCGGGCGTCAGCCGTGGTTAGCGTCATCGTCGGTTGTTCTAGAAGGATGGAAGCGATTCTGCGTAGGATAGGTGAAACTTCAAGCGAGGAAGGGTACGCCCATGGCAGGCAGTGTGAATAAAGTGATATTGGTCGGCAATCTCGGGCGCGATCCTGAAGCGCGCGATATGCAGGGCGGTGGTCGCGTGGTCAACCTCTCGGTCGCGACCTCCGAATCGTGGCGCGACAAAGGGAGCGGCGAGCGCAAGGAGAAGACCGAGTGGCATCGAGTCGTCATCTTCAACGAAAACCTGGCGAAAGTCGCTGAGCAATATTTGAAGAAAGGCGCCAAGGTTTACATTGAGGGGCAACTGAAGACCCGTAAGTGGACCGATCAAGGTGGCCAGGAACGCTATACCACCGAGGTGGTCGTGCCGCGATTTCGGGGCGAGCTTACCATGCTTGATGGGCGGGCCGGAGGAGCCGGCGCGGGAGCGTCGTCGTTTGATGAGGGTGGCGCCGGCGAACCCCCGCCATTCGAAAGCGGTGGCGGTAACGCCGGACGCCGTAAGGCAGGTGGAGGCGAATTCGACGACGAGATTCCGTTTTAGAGCAAGTTGCCCGGTTTCGGGATTTTCGACGCCGCGACTAGACCACCGAGACCATCAATCTCTAGTCTTATTCTGTTTTTGCGCGGGCTCTAGGGAGTTGTCCGGTTTCTTGATCTCATCGCCAGTAGAGCCGGCAAGGTAGCCGATGGCTCCGCCGGCCAATGCCCCGCCGAATGCCGACCAGTGATAGACATCAGAAGCCCTGTTGACGGGTTACCGCTGCGGCGGCGATCCCAAGGGCGGCGCCAACCACCGCCTCGGCTTGGGTAGCGACGGCTTTCGCATCACCGCTCGCGCATCCCGAAAGAATTGCGAAAGCGGCGAGAACGCAGATTCGGTCATTCCGTTGTCGTCGGCGCTGCAATTGTCGGGCTCCTTCGCTGTCTTCCTCGCCTTATGCAAACTTTTGAGCGATTTAGCGGCGGGTAATCCCAGCGCAAATACTCGCAACGGTTGCGCGCCGGAGCGTATATCTGCCCATCCGGAAGCCAACGAAATTCGTTCTCTCGCCAGTACGCGGTCCTTCAGCCGATGCCGCCCGCGGACCGAGATTCTTCGTTGGCCATCGCTCACGAAACGCACGGGCGAAAAAGCTTGAACGTCGTACCGCGACCGACCTCGCTCTCGAAGGCGATACCAGCGGACGATTGCTTGACGAAGC
>SHVV01000033.1 GCA_009694095.1 Alphaproteobacteria bacterium
CGGGCGGCTCGGCAACGGGTCGAACACCCATACCCAGCCCCATAGGAGCGGCAGCGATAGGAACGCGCGGTGGAACGCGGTCGCCGTCGGTCCAGGTTCGCTCAGGCGCACGAAAATCGGTGAGAACGCGATACCAACCGCGCCGACGATCAACGCCGGAAGGGCGTAGCGACTGACGCCGGTCATCCTGGTGGCGCTCGCGGTGGGCATATTCGAAGGACTATGCAGGAGCATAAGGTGCGTTATAGGACATGGTACCCGGTCCACCAAGATCGACCGGAAGCGATCACGGCGCAACGTCGACCCCCATGGACCAGGATTCAACTCAACTTCTCGCGGCGCACCCGGTATCCGAACCGCCGCCGTTCTCGGTCCTCAATCCGAACGGCAAGGCGGACGTCGTGCTGCTCTGCGACCACGCCAGCCGATACGTTCCGGTGCGCTACCGGAACCTCGGTCTCGATGAGGCGACGCTTCACCTCCACATCGCCTGGGATATCGGCGCCCGGGCGGTGGCGGAACGGCTGGCGGCGCTCCTCGACGCGCCGCTCGTGGCGGGTGGCGCATCGCGGCTTGTCATCGACATCAACAGGCCGCTCGACGATCCGACGTCGATCGCCAAAGAGAGCGACCGGGTTCGCATCCCGGGCAATGCGAACGTCACGCCGGAGGAAGCTCGGTTACGGGCTGATGAATTTTTTTGGCCCTATCACCGCGCGATCGAGATCCAAGCGGCGCTGATCGAGGCGCGCAGTATCGTTCCCGCTATCATTCCGATCCACAGTTTTACCCCCGTCATGAACGGGTTCGAGCGTCCGTGGCAGATCGGCATCCTTTGGGACCAGGATCAAAGCCTCTCCAGTCCGTTGCTGAGCCATTTGCGGGCCAATCCGGCGCTGACGGTCGGCGACAACGAACCGTACACCGGCAAGAACCCGGCCAGCTTTTCGATCGCGCAGCATAGCGATCGGACTGGACGCCCCAACGTCTCGATCGAGATCCGTCAGGACTTGATCGACGCGCCGGCGGGGGCCGAAACCTGGGCCCAGCTGGTGGGCGACGCTTTGGCGCATGTCCTGAAGAACGCACCGTGGCGCACTGCATCGTGTCCGCCGGGCTAGAAGGGTGGCATTTTCGCCCCGGCCGACTACCATTAAGCCTAGGCGATCATTCGTAAGGGAGACGCGGAATGGATGAAAAGACCAAGACCGAGATCGAAGCGGCGGCGTTTCGCACGCTGGTCGATCATTTGCGCGAGAAAGCCGATGTGCAGAACATCGATCTCATGAATCTCGCCGGCTTCTGCCGAAACTGCCTGGCGAAGTGGTATTCGGCCGCCGCCGAGAAAAAGGGCGCAACAGTCGGTTACGAAGCTGCCCGCGAAATCATCTACGGCATGCCGTACAGCGATTGGAAGGCCAAGCACCAAAAAGAAGCGTCGGGCGAACAAATCGCTAAATTCAAGGAACAGAACCCCGACGGTTTCCACAAGCATCGCTAGCGCCGATCGGCCGGTCGCGATCCGCCGGGACGCCGGCATTGTGTTTTCGGATGGGCCGCGCGATTGGGTTTTGTCCTGGGGCACGCCGCTCTAGCGCGTGCTGCTACCTATATCTATAAGACTTCATGGCACGTTTTCGTCTCGGCGTGTTGTTGTCGCTCGCCGTCTTGGCCCTTGGGGCGGCGGCATACGGCGGTTATTGGCTGACGGTCGCGGCGCGGCTTGAGCGCGGCATTTTCGACTGGGTCGAGCAGGCTCGGGCAAACGGCTACGAGGTCGCTTACGATACGATCGAAGTCGGCGGTTTCCCCTTCACCTTCACCATCGCGATTTCAGCCCCACGCATCGAACGCCCGCGCGGACCGCTGCCGTGGTCTTGGCGTAGCCGCGCGCTCAAGGTGGTTTTGCCGCCCTTCCGTCTGGCCGCTGTTCACGCCGAAACATCCGAGGGCCAGGAGCTCGTCATTCACCATGCGGGTGACGATGCGATCGCGATCCGCAGTCGGCGGGCGCGAGTCGAGACCGAGTTGCGCGACGACGCACCGGTTCGCGTGATCCTCGACATGGTTGGGATCACAAGTGAACGCAACCGCTGGCCGACGATCGTTCGCGCCGACATCCGCGCCCAGCACGGTGGGGCCGACCGCACTTCGATCGCGCTCGATCTCGATCAGGTGACGCTACCACTCGCCGCCGTTTCGCCGCTTGGTGCCAAGATCGAGCGCTTGGCGCTCGGCCTCGTGCTGCAGGGTTCGTTACCTGATGCACCGTTTCCAGAAGCGGTCGAGGCGTGGCGTGCGAATGGCGGCACCATTGAGGTCGAACGCTTCGATCTCGCCTGGAACGGAGTGACGCTCGGCCTGCGCGGGACACTTGCGCTCGATCAGGCGCTTCGCCCGCTCGCTTCGTTCGAGGGTGCAGTCCAGGGCTTCGACACCGCGGTTGACGCCATCGGGGCCGCGCAACATCTGAGCGCCGGGCAGATGCTGGCGCTCAAAGTCGGTGTACGGTTGCTCGGCAAGAAGAACGGTTCGACCGATACGGTCGACGTCTCCGGTTCGATCCAAGACGGGCGTGTCTATATCGGTGCGATCCCGATCGCCCGCGTCGGTCCGCTGATCGGACCTTAGTCTAAGCGCGAGCGGCCGTTTTCGCTTTTTCCGCCGCGTCCTGGCGCCGCTTCTCCTCTTCGGGATCGGCTTGCCCCGCTTCGACAATGCTGCGCCGAATGGCGCGTGTGCGTGTGAACAGAGCTTCGAGCGCCACGCCATCGCTCCAGCGGATCGCCCGCTGCAGCGCGGCGAGGTTCTCGGTGAAGCGGCCCAACATCTCGAGCACCGCTTCGCGGTTGTTGAGAAACACGTCGCGCCACATCACCGGGTCCGATGCGGCGATGCGGGTGAAATCGCGAAAACCGCCGGCAGCGTACTTGATGACCTCGGATTTCGTCACGGTTTCGAGGTCGTCGGCGGTGCCGACGATGTTGTAGGCGATGAGATGCGGCAGATGCGAGGTGATCGCTAGCACCAAGTCATGGTGGGCGGCGTCCATGAACTCGATGCGCATGCCGGTGCGGCGCCAAAGTTCGGCGACTCGATCGACAGCAGTCTGGTCGGCGCCGGGTGGCGGCGTGATGATCAACCAGCGATTCTCGAACAGCTCGACGAAGCCGGCGTCCGGCCCGGAATGCTCCGTTCCGGCGACCGGATGGGCCGGGACGAGATGAATGCCTGGCGCGAGCAGCGGCGCCAATATTCTGATGACCGCCCCTTTGACTGATCCGACATCGGAGAGGATGGCGCCAGGCTTCAGCGCCGGCGCGACGGCGGCGCCAAGTTCGGCGTAGGTGCCGATCGGAGTCGCCAACACGACGAGGTCGGCGTCGGCGGCGGCTCGCGCCGGGTCGGCCTCAACGCTGTGCGCGATGCCGAGCGCTTTCACTCGGTCGAGAACCTTGGGGTCGCGATCGGACGCGACCAAATGGCGCGCTATGCCGTAACGCATTACGGCGCGGGCGAGCGACGAGCCGATCAAGCCGAGGCCGATGATCGCCAGGCGCTCGTAAAGCGTCGGCGCGTTCATGGCGTCTTCATGAATTCGCCGAGAGTGGCGGTGAGCGCTTCGTTTTCGTCGTCCAGGCCGACGGTAATGCGCAAGCAATCGGGCAAGCCATAGCCAGCCATTTGCCGCACGATCAGTCCCTTGGTTTTTAGAAACGCATCGGCGGCCTTCGCTTGCGGCGCTCCGTAGGGGAAGCGCGCCAAGACGAAGTTGCCGACCGAAGGCGTGGTTGAGAGACCGATCGCCGCCAGTTGGTGCATCAGCCACGGGCGCCAATGGTCGTTGTGCTCCTTGGCCCCCGCGGTGTGGGCGTGATCGGCGATCGCGGCGAGACCGGCGGCCTGCGCTGCGGCGCCGACGTTGAACGGACCGCGCATGCGATGCAGAACGTCGGCCACCGCAGGCGGACAATAAGCCCAGCCCAGGCGCAGCGCGGCGAGTCCGTAGATCTTCGAGAACGTCCGCGTCATCACGACGTTCGGGTGATTGCGCACCAGATCGACGCCGGGCGAATAATCGTTGCGGTCGACGTATTCGGCGTACGCCGCGTCGATGACGAGCAGAACCTGCGGCGAAAGCCGCTGGCGCAAGCGCGCGACCTCGTCGTTCGCGAGATACGTGCCGGTCGGATTGTTGGGATTGGCGAGAAACAGAAGACGTGTTCGCTCATTGACCTGCGCGAGCAACGAATCGACGTGGGCGGTATAGTCGCGCTCCGGCGCCTTGACTGGTGTCGCCCCGGCCGATTTGGCCGATATGGCGTACATCAGGAAACCGAACTCGCTGTAAAGCACCTCGTCACCAGGTCCGGCATAGGCGCGGCAGAGCATGGCAATCAGTTCGTCTGAACCAGCTCCGCACACGATCTGCGCCGGTTCGAGGCCGTAACGCTCGGCGATTGCACCGCGCAGGCGATCGGCGCCACCGTCCGGGTAGCGGTGGAGATCTTTTGCGACCTTGCGGTAGGCGGCGATCGCTTTTGGGCTCGGACCCAGCGCCGATTCGTTCGAGGCGAGCTTGATCGCGCGCTTGACGCCGGGAATTTTCGCTTCGCCGCCGACATAAGGCGCGATGTCGAGAATTCCCGGCCGCGGTTTCGGTTCGGTCATGACGCTACTCGTTCAGATGGTGATCGGCGCGGCATAGCCGCCGACGGCGATAGCTCGTTCAATTCGAAGCGCCCCGCGGAAGGCGGTCAGCTTCGGCGCGATTTCGGTCTCGGCCCCGGCGATTTCGAGGAGCGCCAGGTAGGTGCGTTTGTTGTTGGGCCCGTCCGTTGCCGTCACGGCGGCGAGCGATGCCGCGATTCCGTCCGTTGCCGCGCGTTTGACGGTTGCCGCGTCGATCGGCCGATCATGAACGGTGATCGCGAGCGTGACGTCGTCGCCGCTTGCGCCTTGCTCGAAGGCGCCGATAGCGATCGCTCCGCCTCCGCCGCCGGCGATCGGCAGCCGAGCCACCACCTTGACCGGCTGCGAGGCGACGAGGACCTGCCACCAGGATTCGCTTTCGGAAGGAAGCGGCATGAGGCAGAGCGCCCCTGGGGTCGAGGCGACCCAACGAAAAGCTGCTTCCGCTTGGTCGAACAGCGTAACGGCGGTGGTGGCGCCGAAATGGTCGCGGGCGACGTCGCGGATCACCGCGCCGGCCGACCCCGGATAGGCGGCGATGGCGAGCGCGCCTTGCATCCGGACCGAAGCGGCGATGATTTCACGCCAGATGCGGACAACGGTCGTCTTGGGCAGGCGGCCGTGGTGGCGGGCGAGCAAGCGGCGCACGACTTGCGCTTCGCGGGCCGGATAGACGATCTGCGGCTGTGGGCCCGACGGTGCCGTGCCCTTGGCGAGCGCGACGCGCGAAACTACCTCGGCGCGCTCCATCAGGAGATCGTGCAAGCGCTCGTCGATCGTGTCGATTTCGCGGCGTAGCGCCGCGAGCGCGGTGGCGTTGGCGCTCATCTCGGAGAATCCGCGGTTACCCGGTTGAAAGCGCTAAAGAGATAGTCCTGGGGCGTTGCAAAATCAAAGAAAACGTTGACATTCGAACCTCTTGGGTCACGTTATTAGAGATTCGTCAAACAACCCAATAATGAGCGAAGCGTTCAATCCGTTAGTCGCCTCCGAGCGGGCGCGCCAGGCGGGGCAATATGCGGTGCTCGGCACCGACCGACGGTTGCGCCTCGACTGCGGCGTCGAGCTTGGCCCGTTCACGGTCGCCTACCAGACCTACGGCAAACTCAACGCCGAGCGCAGCAACGTCATCATCGCCTGTCACGCTCTGACCGGAGATCAATACGTGACCGGCACCCACCCGGTGACCGGCAAGAACGGTTGGTGGGACCTCGTGGTCGGCCCGGGTCAGATCATCGACACCGAGCGTTATTTCGTGCTCTGCGCCAACGTGCTCGGCGGTTGCATGGGCACCACCGGGCCGGCCGAGATCGATCCGGCGACCGGCAAGCCCTACGGTCTGTCGTTTCCCGTCATCACCGTCGCCGACATGGTTCGCGCCCAAGCGATGCTGCTCGATCATCTCGGCATCAAGGATGTTTTCTGCGTGATCGGCGGCTCCATGGGCGGCATGCAAGTGCTGCAGTGGGCGGTGAGCTATCCCGACCGGGTGTTCGCGGCGGTGCCGATCGCCGCGGCGGCGCGTCACTCGGCGCAAAACATCGCGTTCCACGAGGTTGGCCGCCAGGCGATCATGGCCGATCGCGATTGGCACGGTGGCGATTACCATAGCCACGGGACGCGGCCCACCAAGGGACTCGCGGTCGCGCGCATGGCCGCGCACATCACGTACCTTTCGGAACAGGCACTGCGGCGAAAGTTCGGGCGCCGGCTGCAGGATCGCTCGAACTTGAGCTATGGCTTTGATGCCGACTTCCAGGTCGAGAGTTACCTCCGCTATCAGGGCTCGACGTTCGTCGACCGCTTCGATGCCAATTCGTATCTCTACATCACGCGGGCGATGGATTATTTCGACCTCGCCGCCGATAAAGGCGGCCGTCTGGCCGACGTGTTCACCAACACCAAGACCAGATTTTGCCTGATGTCGTTCACCAGTGACTGGCTGTTCCCGACCGCCGATTCGCGCGAGATCGTTCATGCGCTCAACGCCGCGGCGGCCAAGGTCAGCTTCGTCGAGATCGTGACCGACAAGGGCCACGACGCCTTTCTGCTCGACGAGCCAGAATTTCACGCCATGTTGACCGGTTTCCTGAGCGGTGCCGCGCGCGAACGCGGCCTCCTGCAGCGATGAACGTCGTCAGCCCCGTCGCCCGGCCGCGGTCGGTTCGCTTCGACCTCCTGCTGATCGCCGACATGATCAATCCGGGTGCGCGCGTGCTCGACATCGGTTGCGGCGACGGAACGCTGCTCGAACACCTGACCCGTACGCGCACGGTCGATGGCCGTGGTATCGAACTCTCGCAAAGCGACGTGAAGGAGTGCGTCGGCCGCGGCCTTGCCGTCATTCAGGGCGACGCCGACCAGGACTTGAGCGACTACCCGAGCGGCGCGTTCGACTACGTCGTGCTCTCGCAAACGCTCCAAGCGACCCGTAATCCGGGCCAGGTGCTTGAAGAGCTGGTGCGGATCGGCGCCAGCGCGATCGTATCGTTCCCGAATTACGGTCATTGGCGGGTGCGCTGGCAGTTGCTGCTCAGGGGCCGGATGCCGGTCACCGAAATACTGGCCGAAGCATGGCACGAGTCGCCCAATATTCATCCGTGCACGATTCGTGACTTCGTGGAGCTCTGCGGCCGACTCGGCATCACGATCACGCGCCAGATTTTCGTCGACCGTAAGGGCCGCTCCAGTTCAGGCGGCGCCAACCGCCGGCTCGCCAATCTACTGGCCGAACAAGGGCTCTTCGAGCTGAGCCGGCGCGGCTAGCGCGGCGACGCGGAATGCACGCCGCCGTTGGCGTGGCGTGCCACGTTATGCATCACCGCATGCGGCGTGCTGGCGCCGGGAACGCCGGCCCCATACGGCGAGCGTGGCGCGCGCGTTTCGCAGAGAGCGCATAGATCTGCTTGCCGGCCTCGGTGATCATGACGCCGCCGAATCCGGGCAGCCAACGCTCGCCGACGTCCTCGAGCGAGGGTGCGAACGCAAGCAACGAGCGCCGTCGCGTCGGCGGTAGAAATAGAGCGCGCCTCGTCGTCTGCGGTGCAAACATCGTTTCGCGCAGTAGACGATCGAGTTGACGCTGGCTGAACGGTGAGCCATTGCCGAACGGCGTTCGTTCGACCCGCGCCCAGATGCTGAGCCGGTTGGGCACTACCGCGATCAACCGCCCGCTCGAGGTCAACACGCGCCACACCTCGCGTAGCATCGGTCGGAGCTGCTCGGAGAGTTCGACCGTGTGCACCATGATGACGCGGTCGAGCGAGGCGGTCGGTAGCGGCAGCTCGGCTTCATCGCACAGGCCGACGACGTTCTTCTCGTCGCGTGGCCAGACCGAAACTCCCTGCGTCGCCGGCATCAACGCGATCACGCGCTCGGCCTCGGCGCGAAACATCCGCAAATACGGCGTTGCGAACCCGAGGCCCAACACGCGCTGCCCGGCGACGCTCGGCCAGAGTTCGCGGATGCGATGGCGGATCAACCGGCGCGCGGTCTGGCCGACCACGTCGGCGTAAAATTGGTGCAGATCGACGATATCGAGGTGCATGGCGTGGACATAGTAGCGGATTGGTGGGGGCGGGAACGGGCATTACCCTTACGCCGATGAAAAGATACGTCGAGCGATCCGTAGGGGGCACCCACCCCGGGCCGTTGTCGGACGCTGCCGGCGTGTGCGACAACTGCAGCCATGAAGCTCCGCTACGCTCCGACCTCGCCCTACGTGCGCAAGTCTCTCGTCGTCGCGCACGAGGCCGGGCTGATCGACCGGATCGAGCTGGTTCCGACCAACCCGTGGCGGTCCGAAACGACCCTGGTCAACGACAATCCGCTCGGCAAAGTGCCGGCGCTCACCACCGGCGATGGGCTCACACTATTCGATAGCCGGGTGATCTGCGAGTACCTCGATTCGCTGAACCACGGACCCAAGCTGTTCCCGCCGAGCGGCGAGGCGCGTTGGCGCGCGCTCAAGCTCGCTGCGTTGGGCGATGGCATCTTGGATGCGGCCGACGTCCGGATTATGGAGAGCCGGCGGGCGGCGGAAAAAATTGACGCGGCATGGGACGGGCGCAAGAAAGCCCAGATCGAGCGCGCACTCGATGAACTCGAACGGCTCGCGCCGACCTTCGCCGGTATCGACATCGGGCTCATCACGGTCGGGTGCGCGTTGGGCGAACTCGATTTTCGCTTTCCGGCCGAGGACTGGCGCCGCGCGCGCCCGCGGCTCAGCCAATGGTGGCATACCTTCGCCGCCCGGCCATCGCTCGCGCGTACCGTCACGATCCTTTGGGAGGACTGGGAGAGGCGCGAGCGCGCTGCCGGCCGCGCGCCGCGGATCAGCTAGCCGATCGTTTCCGACTCACCGAAGCCCGGCACGCTCGTGCGCGCCCGGGCTGCGCCGGCCGAGCATGCGCTTCAGTCGCGCTCGACGCACATGGCGATGCCCATGCCGCCGCCGATGCAGAGCGTGGCGAGACCTTTTTTTGCGTCGCGTTTTTGCATTTCATGCACCAGCGTGACGAGGATGCGCGCACCCGAAGCACCGATCGGATGACCGATCGCGATCGCGCCGCCGTTGACGTTGAGCTTGTCGGCTGCGAACCCCAGGTCTTTGCCGACGGCGCACGCCTGCGCGGCGAAGGCTTCGTTGGCCTCGATCAAGTCGAGGTCGGCGACCGACCAACCGGCCTTCTTGAGCGCCGCCCGGCTCGCTGGAATGGGGCCCGAGCCCATGACTGCAGGTTCGACTCCGGCCTGCGCCCACGAAGCGACGCGGGCCAGCGGCCGCAACCCGCGCCGCTTGGCTTCCGTTCCGCTCATGAGCACGAGCGCCGCCGCACCGTCGTTGATGCCCGACGCGTTGCCGGCCGTCACGGTGCCGTCCTTGGCGAACGCCGGCCGTAACCCGGCCAGCGCGGCCGCGTTGGCGTCGGCGCGAATGTACTCGTCGTCGGCAACGATCGTGTCGCCGCCCTTGGCCTTGATCGTCACCGGCATGATCTCGTTCTTAAAGCGGCCGGCCTTGCGCGCCGCCGCCGCTTTTTGCTGCGAGCCGAGCGCGAACGCGTCTTGCTCGACGCGCCCGATCTGCCATTGGCGCGCGACGTTCTCGGCTGTCGTTCCCATGTGGTAGTCATGAAAAGCGTCCCACAGACCGTCGCGGATCATGGTGTCGATCAACTCAACGTCGCCCATTTTCTTTCCGCCGCGCAATTGTTGCGCGTGCGTCGATTGGCTCATGCTTTCCTGGCCGCCGGCCACGACGATCGCAGCGTCGCCGGTTCGGATCGCCTGCGCCGCGAGCGCCACGGCGCGCAGACCCGATCCGCAGACCTGATTGACGATCCACGCCGGCACCTCGACCGGGAGTCCGGCCCCGATCGCCGCCTGGCGCGCGGGATTCTGTCCCTGCGCTGCCGTCAGTACCTGACCGAGCACGACCTCGCTCACCTCGCCGGCCGCGATCCCGCCGCGTTCGAGCGCGGCCTTGATCGCGATGGCGCCAAGCTCGGACGCGCGCAAAGCCGATAGCGCGCCCAGGAACGAACCGACCGGCGTACGCACGGCGCTGGCGATGACGATGTCGATCATGGTTAACCCCAGGAAATAAACCGTACGCCCGAACGCGTTTCGGCTGCTCTTTATCCTCGCGGCTTCCCAAATTTGCAACTGCGTGCCGCCTTTAAGGATTTGTTTACAGGCAGCCCCCCAGGGTCGGAGGGTCTGGGGAAAGACAAAGACCGTGACCGCAGCCGCCGCGTTGGCGGTACCGACGCGCACGCTATCGCCCCTTGCCAGGGCGGTGCCGCGGCTACCGCTGGAATTGGACCCGTGGGGCCGAGCTGAATCGCTCGGCGTCTCCGCGCGCGAGGATCTGCGATTCGAGCGCGATGCACGCTGGAGCCTGCGGAACTCGATCCGCACTGACGCCGATCGCACCGCCGGCGCGGAAAATCCGCGCCCTAGTGGCACGGTCGTTCCGTTCCCACGTTTCCGGGCTGAGCCCGAGTCGTTCGCCGCGCCGACCTATGCGCTGCCGTATTCGGCGCCGTTCCTGGCCCAGATCATCGCCCAGAAAATCATTCCCGAGCGTCTCGTCGGCGACACCGCGATCGAGCGCTGCAGCGCCGCCTATGAAGCGACTGCCACGCAAACCGATCGTTTCCTTGGCGTTTCCTCGACGGTCGAATACCGGCTTTAGTCGCAGCTGCCAAACGGCGGACACCGGGTTCGTGGCGTGTCTCTCAATCCGCCCGAGACGACGATCTCGTGAACGGCTCCGCCGCACGTTCGTCGAATGCGAAACGATCCGGTGGCGGATGCGGGCATTCGAGACTAGCATGCGCCGCTCGTTAATGACGCGTCCACGGGGGAGGGGTGCCGCATGGAATGGTGGCTACTGCTAATCGTCATTTTCGGCGGTGCGCTCTTTCTGTTGGGCGTCGGCATGCCGGTCGCGTTCGCGTTCATCGCCGTCAACATGTTGGGCGCGTTTTTCCTGCAGGGGGGTGATCGAGCGTTCCACACGCTGACGCTCAGCATGTATTCGTCGGTATCGACGTTCACGCTCCTGCCGGTGCCGCTGTTCGTCCTGATGGGCGAAATACTCTGGCACTCGCGGATCGGCTTCAAGGCAATCGACGTGCTCGACAAGAATTTGGGCAAAGTGCCAGGCCGCCTATCGATTCTGACCGTACTGTCGGGCACCGTGTTCGCTGCGCTCTCGGGCTCAACCATGGCCAACACCGCGCTCCTGGGCACGATGCTGCTGCCGGAGATGGATAAGCGCGGCTACCACCGCTCGATGTCGATGGGTCCGATCATGGCTTCGGGCGGGCTGGCGATGATCATCCCGCCCTCGGCGCTGGCGGTGATCATGGCGACGATCGGTAAGCTTTCGATCGGCAAGATCCTGATTGCGTCGGTGCTGCCTGGGTTCATCCTGGCCGTTCTCTACATCGGTTACATAGTGATCCGTTGCCGGATGAACCCGGCGATGGCGCCCGCTTACATCGCCGCGCGCGTGCCGATCCTGGAGCGCGTCGTCGGACTGCTCGTCTACATCGCGCCGCTCGGCATCATTATTTTTCTCGTCACCGGCGTGATCGTGATCGGCGTCGCAACACCCACCGAAGCCGCAGCGTTGGGGTGTTTGGGCTCGGCGATGATTGCTGCCGCCTACGGCAGCTTGAGTTGGGGTGTCATCAAGAAATCGGTGACCGGGACCGTCTACATCTCGGCCATGATGCTGGCGATCCTGGTCGGCGCGCTCGGCTTCAGCCAGCTCCTCGCCTACTCCGGCGCCAGCCGCGGCCTGCTCGCCGCCGTCACCAACCTGCCGATCGCGCCCATCCTCCTGATCATCGCGATGCAATTGATTGTCATGGTTCTCGGCTGTTTCATGGAACAAATCGCCATCATGATGATCACGTTGCCGATTTTTATCCCGCTCGTTCTCAAGCTGGGCTACGATCCGATTTGGTTCGGCGTGATGATGCTGATCAACCTCGACATGGCGCTGCTCACGCCGCCGTTCGGGCTGTTACTGTTCATCATGAAAGGCGTCGCGCCGCCGGGAACGACGATGCGTCAGATTTATCAAGCCGGTCTGCCGTTCGTCGTGCTCGACGTGATCGCGATCGGGTTGATCATGGTCTTCCCCGAGCTGGTGCAAGGCGTGCTCGACTTGGCCTACCCGAAAAGCTCGCGCTAAAGGCTTGGGCGCCGAGACGATTTTTGCGCTGCGCGGGGCGATGCTACACTCGCCGACGATTTCGAAGAAATTTTTGACCAATTCATCGCCAAGGGAGTGAAAACGATGTCGAAGCAACGTTGGTTTGGATGGTTCGCGGGCGCCGCTGCGCTCGCGCTGGCCGCGGCGCCGGTTGGCGCGCAGCCGGTCGTGCTCAAGGGCGCGACGCCCTGGATCGCCGATTATAATCTCTCGAAGCCGCTCTTCATCATGCAGAAAATGGTGAGCGAGAAGCTCAAGGGCAAACTGGTGATCTCGTACCTGGGCGGCGAAGAAGTCGTCCCGGCGTTCGAGCAGTTCGAGGCGCTCCGCAATGGAACGCTCGACATCATCGTCGGCGTCGCCGCCTATTACACCGGTCAGATCCCCGAAGCTTCGGCGGTGTTGATGAGCCGCAAGCCGCCGACGGAACTGCGCAAGAACGGCTACTACGACATCATGCGCAAGTTGCACGAGGACAAGGGCGTGGCCTACATCGCCAACGTCGGCGGCTCGGCTGGTGTGGGTTTTCGCCTTTATTCCAAGACCAAGCTCGATAAGCCCGACTTGGCCGGGCTCAAGGTCCGCGTCTCGCCGGTTTACATCGAGCTGGTCAAAGCACTGGGCGGCACCCCGGTTTCCATGAAGCCGACCGATGTCTACACCGGCCTTGAGCGCGGCGTGGTGGACGCCTACGGTTGGGCGTATCTCGGCGTGCGCGACTTCGGCTGGCAGGAAGTATCGAAGTACGTGATCGACCACCCGTTCTATTCGTTGGACACGGTGATCTTAGTCAACAAAAAGGCGTGGGACGGTTTGTCCGTTGAGGTGCGCGCCGGCCTTGAGCAGATCGGCGTCGAGCTCGAAGGCGCGGTCGAGAAGATGCGGGCTGAGGAGAACGCCAAGGAGGACAAGGCATTGAAGGACGTAGGCATGCAATTCATCACCTGGAAGCCCGAGGACGCGAAGAAATTCCAGGACATCGCCTACGATGAAAAGTGGAAGCTGATGCTAGCGAAGTGCCCGGACGTGTGCGCCAAGTTGAAAGCGCTCAGTCAGTAGCGGATTCCGGCGGCCGTCGGCGGCGGCAAATCCGCCGACGGCCGCCGAATCCACGGATCATTCGCCCCCGCCATGACCCACCCCGAAACCCCGCCTGCCACCGGCTTGCTGCGTGGCTGGCAGATCGCTCTGAACGCCCTGGCGGTCGTCGTCGGCCTCCTGCTGGTGTTTGCAATGCTCGCGGTCACCGGCGACGTCGTCGCGCGCTATTTTTTCTCGCTGCCGATCGGCTGGACGCTCGAAGTGACCGAGCACATTCTGCTCTACACGCCGTTTCTCGGCATGGCGTGGCTGGTCAATCGTGCCGACGGGCACGTCAGGATCGACGTCGTGCTGGTGCACTTGCAGCCTCGGACCGTTCATTTAGTCGACGGCGTCGTCGCGTTCGTCGTGGCGCTGATGTGCGCCATCGCTGGCTGGTATGCCTCCGCCACCACGCTCGATCACATGCTGCGCCAGGTCGAAACTTACGGCATCTACCCGATCCCGAAATGGCTGCTGATCGTCGCTATCGCGGTGGGCTTCAGCCTCACCGCGGTCGAGTTCTTCCGCAAAGGTCTGATCCACCTGCGCGCCAGGCGGGCGATGGCGGGCTAAGCGTCACTCGTTCTACCGCTGGGGCACGGCAAGCGGCGCTCAGGGCTCCAGCACGCTGTCCCAATAGAGATAGTCGCGCCAGCTTTCGTGGAGATAGTTGGGCGGGAATTTGCGACCGTTTTTCTGCAGGTCGGCGACCGAGGGCGCGTAGGGATCGATCGCCGGATGCATGCCGCTCTCGCGCGGCGTCCGGCCGCCCTTTTCGAGATTGCATGCGGCGCAGCTGGTGACCACGTTCTCCCACACCGTGCGCCCACCGCGTGAGCGCGGTATCAGATGATCGAACGTAAGCTCATCGCCGTCGCCACAATATTGGCAAGCGAACGAGTCGCGTAGAAACACGTTGAAGCGAGTGAACGCCGGTCGCCGCGCCGGCTTGACATATTTCTTAAGAGAGACAACCGAAGGCAGCCGCATCGCGAAGCTCGGCGAGTGCACCATGTGGTCGTAGTGGCTGACGATATTGACTCGTTCGAGGAACACGGCTTTGACCGCTTCCTGCCACGAGATCAGCGACAATGGAAAATAGCTGAGCGGCCGATGATCGGCGTTCAGCACTAGAGCGGGACAACTGTTCGGCGAAACCACTACCTCACTCCGTGAGCGATCGGCAACGACGGAACCAGGTCTGACCGGGACCGCGTTCAATTGTGGCGGGAAACGTCGCGTTAAACCAGTAAAAGTGGCGCTCGCGAAGGCGGTGCCCGGCGCCGCGCGCCCACTCCCGCGCGCCCGCGCGGAGAGGATTCCGACCGTGACTTCGCCCCCCCCCCCTGGGGTGCGCCGGGGGTAGGATGGGGTAGCCGGGGCTCGATTGTGGCGCCGGCTAGGCGTAAATCTCGATCTTGACCGGCGTGCAGTTGAAGTCGTTGCAGGGCGCCAACACGTCGAGCGGGCAGTTCGAGAATCCGATCAGGAGATCCATCGTTGCCGCGAACTCGATGTAATCGCCGGGCTTCGACACTGGCCGATCGATGATCCAGTGCCCCTTCGTGCAGTCGTGATGGTAATTCATGAACAGGTCCATCGTGTCGGGGATATCCTCGGCCAGGAGGCCCCACGGTGCGACTGCCTTGGTGATGATCTCGTGGCAACCGTCACGCGGGCCGTAGCCGTGCGACTCGTAGAGGAAGCGGTTGCACATCCGGTTGTGGGTGTCGTGGATGCCCTTTGGCTCGGGCGTTTCCTTAAGAATCGTCGCCATCGGCCGGCAGATCGTTGACATCACTGTGTCGCCTTCAGTCAACTTGTCGCGCGGAATGTAGGGCGCTCCGGCCTTGGGGATGTAGCGCGTGCGCGAGTATGAGGTCGATAGCTTCTCGCGCAGATTGGCACGATTGAAGAGCGCCATGTCGACCACCTGGCGACCCTCGAGGTCGATCACGCGCCATTGCTGGCCGCTCTTCACCTCGATCGCCAGGCCGGTTTTTGGCGGCATGATTTTCTCGTAGATGCGCTGCATGGCGAGTCCTCCCGATGTCGCGGCGCCGGTGGCGCCGGTGGCGACATAGGCCCCTAGCCAACTACGGCCGATGGATCGCCGTCAACACCCACGCCGGACTCTTTGCGGCGGCCCTAACTCGAGGACGCGCGACCGGACTGGCGCTATTTCTTCAGCTTGATGTAGGCGATCAGGCCGGCGCGCTCGTCCGCCTTGGGCAGGCCGGGAAACGCCATCTTGCTGCCGGGCATGTTCTTCTTCGGGTCGGTAAGATAGGCATCGAGCGTCGCCTCGTCCCAGACGATGCCTGACTTCTTCATCGCCTCGGAGAATTTATAGTCCGGGGCCGAGGCGGCCTTGCGACCGAAGACGCCGAACAGATTAGGCCCGGTCGCCTTCTTTTCGCCCGACTGCATCGCGTGGCAGGCGGCATATTTCTTGAACGCTTGTTCGCCCCGCGCGGGGCCGCCTTCCGAGAGGGCAGGGGCCGCGGTAAGAAGGACGAACGCCAAGGTAGCGCTGCCGATGCCGCATACCGTGCGGCGTCGAATCAAATTGGGCATCGGTCAGCTTTCAGCCGCGACCGGGCCGGCGCTATAGAGCGTCGCCCAAAGCGTGACGATCGCGATGACGATGCCGGCCCAGATCACGACCCAGAACACCGCCGCTATACTGATGAAGCCGAGCGCCGTCGGAACGATGGGATGAGCGCGATCGCGGCCCTGACGAGCGCGACGATGGCAGCGCCGGCCACGAGCATGAGGCCGGACGAATCGTCGAGGCGAAAGATCGAGCACCAGACGATGACGAGACCGGCAAGGGAGGCAATCAGATTGGCGATCATAGCTTGGGCTTTTCAGGTTGCAGCGCTTCGCCGTGGATTTGGGCGATTATCGCGAGCGCCGCATTGGGCAGATACCACGGAGCGACCGCGAGCACGACGGTCAAGACTTTCCATTCAATCGCCAAAGGGGTCGCGAACACAAGGGCTGCCGCCACGACGACCGTAAGAGCGTAGCAAAAATGTCCGAGCCGCGCCGCGCCCGAACGGAGCGTAATGGTCGCGATCGAAGCCAGACTCGCGTAGACGCCGCCGGCCAGCACGAAAAAGCCGAGCAGCAGCGAAGTGAGGACGAACGCTTCCGGTGTCATGCCGTGTCCGCCGCCGGCTTTTTCACCGCCGCTTCATTATTTTCGCGGCCGACGCTCAGGAGATCGATGATCAAGAGCACGAAGCCCGCCAGGAACATGACGCCGAACACCTCGGGGGCGACCATGCCTTGAGCGAACTAGGCGTTCTCCTGCGCGTTGACGAAGGCTTGATAGGTCGAGCCGCCGATCGCTCGTTCGACGAAGGATTGGACAATGCCCGACACCAGCAGCGCCCCCGCCATGCCAAACATGCCGCCGTTCAGGAGCACGAACGACCACACCCAGCGCCGGCTCTTGCCGATTCCGCCGCGCACCTCGGCCATGGCGATGAACGCCACCGCGATGATACCCGCCGCATAAGCGCCCCAGAACGCGAGGTGGCCGTGCGAAAGCGTCCACTGGGTGCCGTGCGAGAATATGTTGATCTGCGGCAGCGTCATCATGAAGCCCCATGCGCCGGCGCCGATGAAGTTGCCGAACGCTTCGGCGAGCAGCCAGTAGAACGCCGGCTAATTGGTCGTTTGCATGCGTTTGACGCCGGCGTCGTAGATGGCGTGTATCAGTATACCGAGCAGCGGCAAGGGTTCGAGCGCCGAGAACATCCCGCCGACTCCGAGCCAATAGTCGGGCGTGCCGATCCAGAAATAATGGTGGCCGAGCCCGAGAATGCCGGTGCCGAGCCCGAGCGCGACTTCGGCGTAGAGCCAGGATTCGACAATCGAGCGCCGCGTGCCGAGCACGCGCATCAACGCCATGGCGAGGATGCAGCCGATCAGCACTTCCCGGGTCGCCTCGACCCAAAGATGCACGAGCCACCACCACCAGTGCAATTCTTCACTTGTGTTGGTGATCGCCGGAAAGGCGATCAGGTAAAGCAGTATGAGCGGCACCAGATCGACCATCAGCACGATGGCGATGCCGGTCGGCTTGCCCGATGCAAGCGCGGAGCCGATGACGTTGTAGGCAAAGATGAGCATGACGACGCCGAGCGCGGCCCAGCGCGGCGCCTCGACGTACTTGCGGCCCTGGCTGATGAACGAGAGCGATGTTTCCTGGCTCGGGCCCCATTAGATGAACAGGAACACGCCGGCGACCACGGCGCAAAACACCCAAAACAGCAGTTCGGCGAGCACGATACCCTTGAGTTCGCGGCCAAGTTCGCCGGGCAGCAGCCAGTAGATCGCGCCCATGAACCCGGTCAGCGGGAAGAGGATGACCGTGTTGATGTGCAGGATCTTGCTGGTGCTGAATTGCAGCACGCCGAACAGCAAGTTGGCCTTGATGTATTAGAGCGATGACAGCATGCCGAAAACGGTCGCCAGCGCGAACGATGCGACGAAGTACTTGAGAGTAAGCTTTTGCGAGCGATACATCGCGCGCTTCCTTTATTCGATGACCTTGATCGCGACGAAATGGCTCGGGAACCCGTTGGTATCGATCGGTGATATCCACTTGAGATAGGCGCCCACCGCCTCGGCTTCGGCGCGGCTCAAGTGCAGGTTGGGCATACGCCGGGTCCACGCCGGGAAGCTGTCCGGCGTCATGAGGAATTTGGCCATCGCCTCCTCGCGCGTCGCTGCCTCGGTCATCGGCATCCAAATATCGGACCACGCCTGATCGAGCCACGACTTGGTTAAAGCGGGGGCGTAGTAGGAGCCGTTGCCGAAGAATGTATGGCACAACATGCAAGCGCGGCTCTGGATCACGAGTTTCGCCGTCTCGGCCAGTTTGCGCGCCTCGTCTTCGGTGAAACGTCGTCCGAACAACAGCTCTTCGCCGCCGACCTCAGGCCTGTAGCGATCGAGCTGGGCGTCGTGGACGTAGGCGATCTTCTGGTTGATGATGCCGTAAGGCGGAACGTTGCGGCCGCCAATCCGAATGGCGCCCAAGGTATCGACGGTGGGGACCGCGAGGAGCGCCAGCATGACGAGGGTGGTCGCGATCGCGCCGGCCCGCCAGAATTTAGCGTCACTCATCATCGGAGTTCCCCCGCCACGCCACGACTTAGTGCTTTATATTGACGAAAGTGTCGTGGTTTGAAATTAACCTTGATCGAGAAGCCCGAACCGGTTGCGCACCGGTCGTACCCGCGTTAGGGATCGCGGGACGAGACGATCGAACCCGCCAAGTAGTCCGACCATGATCAAATTCGGCGCCGGCCACAGCGTCGCGCGTAAGGAAGACTTCCGCTTCCTCACCGGTCGCGGTCGTTATACCCAGGATCTCGCGACCGATGGCCAGGCGTGGCTTCACGTCGTGCGCTCGCCGCACGCGCACGCGGCGATCCGCGCGATCGACGCCGGCTGCGCCAAGACCGCGCCGGGCGTGTTCGCGGTGCTGACCGGTGACGACGTGGCGCGCGAAGGGTTCGCGCCGATTCCTTGCCTCCTGCCGCTCACCAATCGCGCCGGCGAAAAATCGGTGACGCCGCTCTACCCGATCCTCGCGCGGGTGAAAGTGGTCTACGCCGGTCAGCCAGTCGCGGCCGTGATCGCGACCAGCGAGGACGCGGCCCGCTCGGCGGCTGAGGAGTTGGCGATCGACTACGAGGTGTTGCCGGCGGTCGCCGACACGGCCACTGCCTCTGCGCCCGGCCAACCGGTCATCTGGGACGCCGCGCCGGCCAACGTCTGCTATCGCTGGGACGACGGCGACGAAGCGGCGACTGCGGCCGCGTTTGCGCGGGCTGCCCATGTCGTCAAGATCCGCGTCATCAACAACCGCGTCGCCGTCCACCCGATGGAGACGCGCGCCGCGCTCGCGACCTTCGACTTGCCGAGCGGCGTCTACACAGTGACGACACCCTCCCAAGGGGTCTTCATGGTCCAAAAGGTGTTGGCGGAAGTTCTTAACGTGCCGCGCGAACGATTGCGCGTCATTTCGCCCGACATCGGCGGCGGTTTCGGCGCCTATTTCTGCTTCTATCCCGAGCACGCCTTGGTTGCGTGGGCAGCGCGGCTGACTCATCGACCGGTCAAATGGGCTAATGACCGTTCGGGCTCGTTCGTGAGCGACACCCAGGGCCGCGACCAGGTAACGAGCGCCGAACTCGCGTTCGACGCCGACGGCCGCTTCCGTGCAATTCGTTTCGAATTGACGGCGGCGATGGGTGCGTTCGTCCCGAACGCCGGGCCGGTCGTGCCGGTTTTGGCGCCGAAGGCGATGCAGACCGGGGTCTACCGCATGGACGCGGCCTACGTCGCGGCGACCGGCGTTTTCACCAACACGGTCCCGGTCGATGCGTATCGCGGCGCCGGCAACCCCGAAACGCATTATGTGCTCGAGCGTCTGGTCGACCGGGCAGCGCGGAAACTCGGGCTGGCGCCCGACGAAATCCGTCGCCGCAACATGATCGCGGCGAGCGAACTTCCGTTCAAAACCGTGCTCGGCCAGACCTACGACAGCGGCGACTTCGCCGCGAACCTCGCCGACGCTCTCGATCTCGGCGATGCCGCCGGATTCGAGATGCGCCGCCAGGAGTCAGCCGCGCGCGGCCGCCGGCGTGGGTTCGGCCTTGCCATGCACATCAAGCCGGCGTCGGGTTCGGCGTTCGGCCCCGAGGCCGCCGTGATCCGAATCGAGCGTGACGGCGGCGTCACCCTGCTATCGGGCTCGCAGTCGATGGGCCAGGGCCACGAGACCTCCTACGCGCAGATGATCGCCGGTTATTTGGGCGTGTCGTTCGAGCGCATCACGGTGCGCCAAGGTGACACCGCGACCACCGCCGAGGGCCACGGCACCTCGGCTTCGCGCTCGATGGTGGTGGGCGGCACGGCGATGCGCCAAGCGATGGACAAGATCGTCGAGCAAGCGTGGCCGACAGCGGCCGACCTGCTCGAAGTTGCCGCCGCTGACTTGGCCTTCGCGGACGGGCTCTATCGCGTGGTCGGCACCGACCGCAGCGTCGGCTTCGCCACGGTCGCGGCCGAACTCGCGCGTGCGACAGGCGGCGAGACGGCGGCGGGGCCGCTGCTCGAAGGCTTCGGCCAATTCCGTGCCACCGGTCCGACGTTTCCGAATGGCTGCCACGCTTGCGAGGTCGAGATCGATCCCGAGACCGGC
>SHVV01000034.1 GCA_009694095.1 Alphaproteobacteria bacterium
TTCAATTTCCGCTGTTTTCTTGGATTGTGCGGCTACTCGGCGCGCAGAATGCGGGCGGGTTTTTGCCCAAGCGCCCACCAGGTCCCGAGAAAACCGAGCAGAGCTGTCAAAACGACGCCGCCGAGCGCGGTCAAGAGCGCGGCTGCCGGAACGAAGTTCCACTCGGAGCGCATGACCTGGGTCACGATGATCCATGCCCCGATCGTACCGGTTCCAACCGCGATTGCCGCCGTCACGGTACCCAGCAGGACGAACTCGATCACATAACCGAGCGCGAGGTTCGCGCGCGTCGCGCCGAGCACTTTCAGGATGACGGCGTCGTAAACCCGTCGCCGATGCCCCGCCGCGACAGCGCCCGCCAAAACGAGAACACCGGCGGCGACCGCGAGAGACGCCGCGGCGCGGATGCCGGCCGCGATCTCGTTGAGGAACGAGGCGATGCGATCGGAGATATCGCGCACCCGGAGCGGCGACACATTCGGAAAGCGCTCGGTGACGGCGCGGAACAACGGCTCTTCCGCCGCTGCGGTCGCGCGCGCGGTGGCAAGGTGGGTATGGGGCGCGCCTTCGATCGCACCGGGTGCGAACACGGTGACGAAGTTGATCCCGAGGTCCATCCAATCGATGCGCCGAAGATTGTAAACTCCTGCCGTGATCTCGCGTCCGAGGATGCTGTAGGTCATGCGATCGCCGATGCCGATTCCTAGACCGCGCGCGATATCGGCATCGAGCGAGATGATCGGCGGTCCGACGTAATTCTCGGGCCACCACGAGCCAGCGGTGATTTGTGCCCGCTTTGGTTGGACCGCGGCGTAGGTAAAGCCGAGTTCGTTCCGCGTGACCCACTGTACTTCCGGTGCGACTTTGACCTCCTCGACCGGCAGGTCGTTGATCTTCGTCAATCGTCCGCGCAGCATCGGTACCCGCTCGACGGCGCCCGTTCCGGGCACTGCAGCGACAGCTGCCTCGAACGCGGCTGCTTGGTCCGGCTGAATGTCGATGAAGAAGAACGCCGGAGCGTCCTGAGGAACCCGCTCCGCGATTTGTCGCCCTAGATTGGCTTGGATGAGCGCGACTGTGATCAAGACGGTGAGACCGGCGCCGAGGGAAACAATAACTGCTGCTATCGGCGAACTCGGGCGACTCAAATTGGCAAGCGCCAGGCGGAGTATCGGCTGGCTCGGTTTGCGTAAGCTGGCGATGACAGCAACGACGCCGGTTGCTAACAACCGAAACGCCAACAACGCGCCGACGGCACCAAGAACGAACCAACGGGCAATCATCGGCTGGCCGGTGCCGAAGATCGCGAGCAGCGTGAGCGCGACCGTAGCTGCGGCCAGAAGAAACAAGTAGCGCGCCCGCGGCCGGCTTCGCTGCGGCTGAATCAAATGGCGGAATAGGCCGGAAACCGGTACTTCGCGCGCGAGCGCGAGCGGCCATAACGCGAAAACCAGCGCGACAAGCCAACCGAACGCCGCTGCTTGGAGCGCCGGGCGCCAATAGAAACCGAGCGTCGCCGGAACCGGCAGGCTATCGCCAAGACCGATGTTGGCGATCCACGGCGTCATCGCGCCGAATGCGATGCCGATTCCGACCCCCATGGTCGCGAGTGCAAACACCTGGAGAAAATAGAGCCGGACGATCAAGCCGCCGGGCGCACCTAGGCACTTCAAGACCGCGATGGTCGTTGTTTTCCCCGCTAGGTAATTGGCGACGGCATTCCCAACGCCGATACCGCCGACCAGCAGCGCAGTGACACCGACGAGAGTCAAGAAAACGCCAAACCGATCGACGAACCCTGCAACGCCCGGCTGTGATTCGCTCGTGCCACGGATCTGCCAGGTTTCGGCCGGATGTTCCGCCTTTAGCCGCGACGCCATGTTCGCAGCGCGCGAACCATCGTCGAGTCGGGCCCGATATTTGTAACGGACCAAACTCCCCTCGCGAATGAGGCCGGACTCATCGAGCGCTGCATCCGCTACCATCAGACGGGGTCCGAGGGAAAAAATCGTCGCGATGCGGTCTGGTTCTCGGACGATGGCGCCACGCACCTCGACCTCGGAATCGCCGATCCGTACGCTGTCGCCGACCGTTATGTTGAGACGCGTCAGCAACGAACGTTCGGCAAGCGCCCCGTGTTTTCCACCGCGCGGCGCTAGGGCTTGGGCAAGCGTTTGCGGCGGATCGAGGTCGATGGCGCCATAAAGTGGGTAGGACGAATCGACCGCCTTCAGTTCGATCAAGGTTCGCTGGTCTGATTGCACTCCGTAGGCGAGCGCTCGAAGCTCGCGTGCACGCGAAACCGCGTTCGACTCGCGCTCAATTTCGGCGCGAACTGGCGGCGGGAGCGCATAGGCCGAGACCACGATTTCAAGGTCGCCGCCGAGGAGCACTTGCGCCTTTTCGCGTAAGCTTTCGGCGATCGCGGCGGCCAGAGTGCCGACGCCGGCGACCGCGGCCACTCCGAGCGCGAGGCAGGCGAGAAATACGCGGAATCCCTTCAATCCGCCGCGTAGTTCGCGACCAGCGAGGCGGGCTGCGAGGCGCCAATCGTGGCCAAAGCCCTGGCTCTCGTCGTGGATCAGCGCGGCGAGGGCCACGTCAACCATGGACCGGTTTAGGTTGTTCGAGATCGATCGGGTCGAGTATGCGGCCGTCATCCATCCGAACCACACGGCCGCAACGCACGGCGAGCTCCATGTCGTGGGTGACGAGAAGCAGTGTCGTGCGCCGCTCGGCGCGGAATTTGAACATCAGATCGACGATCGAGCGTCCGGTCGCCGAATCGAGGTTGCCGGTCGGTTCATCGGCGAGGACGATCTTGGGATCGGCCGCAAATGCTCGAGCGAGCGCGACGCGCTGTTGCTCGCCGCCCGAAAGTTGCGCCGGATAGTGGGTGACCCGGTGCGACAATCCAACCGCATCCAGGCGCGCTCGAGCGTGGGCGAAGGCGTCGTGCACTCCGGCCAATTCGAGCGGAACGGCCACGTTCTCGAGCGCATTCATCGTCGGAACGAGATGAAATGACTGAAAAACAATGCCGATGTGACGGCGGCGGAACACAGCGAGCTGGTCTTCGTCCAGCGCGGCGAGGTCGCGGCCTGCAACCGCTACATGCCCGCTCGAGGCCCGCTCGAGGCCTGCGACGACGGCTAAAAGCGTCGATTTGCCCGAGCCGGACGGGCCGACCAGGCCGACCGCTTCGCCGGCAGCGACCGTCAGCGAAGCACCGCGTAGGATGTTGACGGCGCCCGCGTCACTTTTCAAAGTGACGTGGACGTCACGAACCTCGACCAGCGTGTTGTCGGATGGAATGGGCGCAATATTCATGACATTACTGAATCGACTCCTTTCATATAGTAGTCTTGCGGCCATTTTCACACGTTGTTTCGGACTGGGGGCGGCGATCGCATGCCTCGCCCTTGGGTCGTCCAGCGACGCAGAGACCCGTCTCCCGGTCATCGTCGTTTTCGGCGACAGCCTAACCGCGGGTTACGGTCTCGCACCAGGCGATTCGTTCCCGGTACAACTCGAAAGATCCCTGAAAGCGCGGGGCGTAGCCGCTAAGGTCGTCAATGCCGGCGTATCGGGCGATACCACTGCGGGCGGCCGTACGCGGCTCGACTGGGTGCTGACCGACGCGCCCGATCTCGTCATCGTCGAGCTTGGCGGCAATGATGCTCTGCGGGGTGTTGACCCGGGAGTCACACGCGACAATCTTGACGCCATTCTCGCCAAACTCACGGCACGCGGTATCAAGACTCTACTCACGGGCATGCGCGCGCCGCCGAACTACGGGACCGACTACGGCCGCGCCTTCGAGGGTTTATTTCACGACTTGGCGCAGAAATACCTTGTCGCGTTCTATCCATTTTTTCTCGACGGTGTTGCTGCGCGGCCTGAGTTGAACCAGAATGACGGCATTCACCCGACGCGAGCCGGAGTGGCGGTCATCGTCAATCGTATCCTTCCGACCGTGTTGCCGCTGATCGCGCCCAAACAATAGAACAGCGTTCGTCGGTCCCTTCCAGCCTCTGGGTGCGGTCCATGCACCGTCTTTTCGTCGCGATCGATCTCCCCGACGCATTGCGTCGACAGCTTGCATTCCTTGAATCTGGAATCCGCGGGGCGCGCTGGGTAGCGCCCGAACAGCTTCACCTGACGCTCCGCTTCATCGGCGAAATCGATGGCGCCCAGTTCGAGGAGCTGCGCTGGGCGTTGGGGCAGATCGAAGCCGACGCATTCGACCTCGTTTTATCGGGGTTCGGCCATTTCCCAACTCGTGGAGCACCCCATACGCTATGGGTCGGCGTTGCCCCGAACCCAGTGCTGAGCCTACTCCGCGTCAAGATCAATTCGGTAGTGGCCGGTCTCCGGCTGCCCTGCGAGGAGCGCAACTACTACCCCCATGTGGCGCTCGCCCGTCTCAAAGGAGCGAGGGCGACACACGTTGCGGCATACATAGCAGATCACGGCGTTTTCGTTGCGCCGGCGTTCACGGTCGATGAATTCCTGCTTTATCAGAGCTTCCTTGGCGCAGGTGGAGCCGTACACAGGGTCGAAGTGGGGTATCCTTTGCGGCCCCGCGCGCTTGCGAATGGCGAAACGACCGCGCCTGCCAGTCGAGAGTCGGGTTGACCGTTCGAGCAGCGCTTTCGACGATGGTGTCTCAACGAGACTTGTGCACGCATGACCACCTGCTACCGATCGATCGTCGTTCTTACCGGCGTGGGTATTTCCGCTGAGTCCGGTCTCGGAACGTTTCGCGATCGCGACGGTCTTTGGACCAAATACGACTTGAGCGAAGTCGCGACACCGGCGGAATTCGCCCGCAATCCGGCCTTCGTTCACGAGTCTTACAACGCTCGCAGAAGAAACCTTCTCATGGCGAAGCCAGACGCGGCCCATGCCGCGCTCGCGACGCTCGAAAAGGACAGCGGCGCGCTGGTCACTGTCATCACGCAAAACGTCGACAACCTTCACGAACAAGCTGGCGCCAAGAACGTCATCCATATGCATGGCGAGCTGCTCAAAGTACGCTGCTATGCCGCCGGGCACGTCAGCCCCTGGACCGAGGAACTCTGGGTCGCCACGCCTTGACCGATCTGCGTGAATGCAGCGGCGGCGGCCGACAATCGGCTTAGCTACCTTCGCCCGCACGTCGTGTGGTTTGGCGAGATGCCCTTCGTCATGGAACGAATCGCCGCTCTTCTCGCTGCTTGCGATTTCTTCGTCTCGATCGGGACGTCGGGGAATGTCTACCCGGCGGCAGGGTTCGTCCAAGATGTGCGCGTTATCGGCGCCGCGCATACGGTCGAGCTCAATCTAGAGCCCTCGGAGGGGCATAGTTTGTTCGCCGAAACGACTTATGGGCCGGCAACCGAAATAGTACCGGCATTCGTCGACCAGCTGGTTTCGAACTGATCCGGCGGGCCTTCTAGGCTAGACGGTTCCGCTCGCCGCGATATCGGCCTCCGCTTCGATGGCCTCCATGTCGGCGTCTGACAGGCCGAAGTGGTGGCCGATCTCGTGGATCAGAACATGGCGGATGACCGCGTCAAGCGCGTCGGTGCCCTCGCACCAGTAATCGAGGATCGGGCGGCGATATAGCAGGATCATGTCGACGTCATGGGCGACGTCGCCTAGAGACTTATGTGCCAAGTCGACGCCGCGATAGAGCCCAAGGATATCGAACGGGCTCTCGAGGTCCATGTCTCGAATCGTCTCATCGTCGGGAAAATCCTCGATCCTGATGGCAACGCCGTCGACAAGGTTGCGAAGTCGCTCGGGAACTATCCCCAGCGCCTCATCGGCGAGGCGTTCGATGTAGGCAATTGATGGTGGCTCGGCGCGCGCCCACGGCGCAGGCGAACTCATGGGTCAACGATGGAGCCGCTTGCCCGAATGAGCTGCAGCAGGCCACTCTCGGCGGTACGAACGAAGGAGATCGTCATGGCGCGCCCAAACAAGCTCACCTCTGCAGCGCTGGCAAGAGCGCTGAAATCGGTCAAGGGATGGAACCCGGTCGTCGGGCGCAATGCGATCGCCCGATCGTTCAAGTTCGCAGACTTCAACGCCGCATTTGGGTTCATGAGCAGATCCGCCCTGGTCGCCGAAAAGATGGATCACCACCCGGAGTGGTTCAATGTCTACAACCGGGTCGACATAACGCTTGCGACGCACGACGCCGGCGGTGTGACGATGCTCGACGTCGAACTAGCGGCGGCAATGAACCGGATCTGCCGTCAGCCCTAGGTCAAGCCGCGCCGGTTTGCTGGCGAACTTCTCTCGCCAGGTATCGCTAGCGCGGCGCCATGCGCAGCGCCGCATCAAGCCGAATGACCTCGCCATTGAGCATCTGGTTCTCGATGATATGGAGCGCAAGCGCGGCATATTCCGCCGGATCGCCGAGGCGGCTCGGGAACGGAACGTTCGCCGCCAACGACTGTTGCGCTTTTTCGGGCAGCGTCTTGAGCATCGGCGTCAGAAACACTCCCGGCGCGATTGTCATGACGCGAATGCCGAAGCTCGCAAACTCGCGCGCCAACGGCAGCGTCATGCTTACCACGCCGCCTTTGGAGGCCGCGTAGGCGACCTGGCCGATCTGTCCGTCGTAGGCGGCGATCGAAGCGGTATTGATGATGACGCCACGCTCCTGGTCGGGCAGCGGATTGAGTTTTTGCATCGTGGCGGCGACGACTCGAATGACGTTGAAGGTGCCGATCAAATTGACGCCGATGACCCGGCTGAAAACATCGAGCGGTAGCGGCCCGTCCTTCGACACCGCCTTGCCCGGGGTCCCGATGCCGGCGCAATTCACAAGTACTCGCGGGACGCCGTTACGCTTGATCGCATCGGCAACGGCGCTCTCCACGCTTTCTGCTTCGGCAACGTTGCAGTGAATGGCTTGAGCGCCGACCTCGGCGCCGTAACGCTCGGCGGTGGAGCGGTCGAAATCGAGGATGGTAACCTTGGCGCCCCTGCTTATGAGCGCTTTGACGGTCGCAGCCCCTAACCCCGACGCACCGCCCGTTACCAGCGCAGCTTTACCGCTGACGTCCATGACGACCTCCAAAAAGGGTCTTTGTCTTAGCAGACGCAGCCCCTAAAGTGGAACCGACCTTCATGACCGCGACCGGCCCTCGCGAGGTGCATGACGCGCGCAAATTGGCGCGTGATCGCGTCATCGTGCGGCGCGGGTTTTGGGCCAAGGTCAAGCGAACGGCGGGCCGAGTGCCTTTCCTCGACGATGCACTCGCTGCCTATTACTGCGCGATCGACCGCTCGACGCCGATTCGCGTCAAAGCGATTCTACTAGCGGCCATCGCCTACTTCGTCATTCCGATCGACGTCATTCCCGACTTCATCGCCGGGCTCGGCTACACCGACGACGCGAGCGTTTTGTTGGCGGCTATCGCCGGGGTGCGCCGCGATATCACGGACGCGCATTGCGCCAAAGCCAAGGCAGCGCTCGATGACTTATCGTCCTAGGAAGGACGCTTTCAGGCCTCGGCGTTCTTAGGTGATCCTCGGAGTCGTCACGATCTTGCGGCCGCTGTTCAGGCGCGCTTCGCGGTGGGCGATATAGACCGACGAGGTGAAGATGATCGCGCCGCCGATCCACGTCCAAACGTCCGGCACTTCGCCGAAAATCACGAACCCTAGACCAGCGACAAAAGGGAGCCGGGTGAAGTCGTAGGGCTGGACCGCCGTCGTGTCGCCGAGGGTGAAGGCGCGAACCGTGAGCCAGTTCGCAACCGTCGCCGAAAAACCCATCGCCACCAGCCACATAAGCTGTTCCAACGTCGGCCACTGCCAGACGAACAGCGCCGGGATCAAAGCCAGCGGTACGATAAAGACCAAGTTCAACGCGACGATCCGGTCGGTGCCCTCGGTGTGCGATAGCTTCTTGAGAAAAACGACGACTAAGGCCCCGGCGACGGCCGAGGCGACGGCCGCGATCTCGCCCGGTCCGACGTTGTCGATCCCGGGTCGCAGAACCAGCAGCGCGCCCAAGAAGCCGATAATGGTCGCGGTCCAGCGGCGCAGTCGAACCACCTCGCCTAAGAACACGATCGCGGCCACGGTTACGAAGATCGGCGTCATGAACGAAAGCGCCGTGACCTGGGCCATCGGGATCTTGGAGATCGCGTAGAACCAAGTGAGCATCGAAATAACGCCGATCACCGCCCGCGAAAGGTAGAGCCGCGTTGCCTCGCCAAGGCGCGCCACGATGCCAGCGCGGAACATGAATGGCGCGATGGCGACGAGGCCGAAAAAGCTGCGGAAAAACACGACCAAGAACGGGTGCATTTCGACGGTCAGAAAGCGCACCATCATGGTTATCCCACCCCAGATGAGGCAGGCGATGACCATGGCGAGCGCCGCCCGCACACTTGCCGGCAACGCCGCCAAGCGCGCACGCCAACGCCTGGCGCGATCGATTTGTCCGGTGATGAAAACCACCCTCTCTAAATAGGTTGCGCGCCAGCCGAGCGCCAATACGTCGATAGCGTGCCTGCCTTGCGAAAAACGCCTAGCCGATGCACTTTGACTCGTCGGTGCTAACCCTGCCAAGCTCAGCAGAACCCATGAAGTCGGCGATCACGGTATTGGTGCGAAGGTTTATGGCCGCGCTGCTGAATCTGACGCTTGTCCGGACCGGCGCATGATCTCATCGGCACGCCCGCTGTGGCGACCCTCTCCGGAACGAGTCGCCGCCACAAATTTGGTCCGATTTATCGCGGACGTGCGTCAGCGCTTCGACGCCCCGGTGTCCGACTACGCCAGCCTGCACCGTTGGTCGATCGAGCGGCCGAAGGAATTTTGGCGGGCGATTTGGGCCTTTGGCGGCGTTCGCGCCGAGACCCAGGGCGACGTCGTCGTTCGCGACTTTCACAAAATGCCCGGCGCTACTTGGTTTCCGGACGCGAAACTCAACTTCGCTGAAAACCTCCTGCGCCGGCGCGACCATGCCCCGGCTCTTGTGTTCCGCGGCGAGAATGGAACGGCGCGAACCCTCACCCATGCTGAGCTCTATGACTCAGTTTCACGTTTAGCCCAGGCGTTTGCCCGCGATGGGATCGAACCCGGGGACCGAGTCGTCGGATTCCTGCCAAATATTCCCGAAGCGATGATCGCCATGCTCGCCGCCACGAGTTTGGGCGCGGTGTGGTCGTCCTGCTCGCCCGATTTTGGCATTCGTGGCGTGATGGACCGGTTCGGCCAGATCGAGCCCAAGATCCTCATTGCGGCCGATGGTTATTTCTATGGCGGAAAGACCATCGATTTGCTTGAACGCTTGCGCGGTATCGTCGCCGAGTTACCGGAACTCAAGAGGCTGGTCATTGTCCCATTCGTCGCCGAACGGCCGCGAATCGCGGATCTCCGTGGCTCCGTCCTGTGGGCCGACTACAGCGCTCTTTTCGCGGCTGCCGACATCCCGTTCCGCCGGCTGCCGTTCAACCACCCGATCTACATCCTCTATTCCTCAGGCACGACCGGAGTTCCGAAGTGCATCGTGCATGGCGCCGGAGGCACGCTGCTCAAGCACATCAAAGAGCATCGACTGCTAATCGACGTCAAGCCGGGGGAGCGGCTGTTCTACTTCACGACCTGCGGCTGGATGATGTGGAACTGGCTGATTACAGGGCTCGCCTCGGAGGCGACACTGATGCTGTTCGAGGGCTCGCCGTTCCACCCCGATGGCAATGCGTTATTCGATTTTGTCGCCGAGGAGAAAATCCACTACTTCGGCACGTCGGCCAAATTCATCGATAGTTGCGCCAAGGCCGGGCTCGCGCCCATGCGCACCCATGATTTGGCCGCGCTGCGGACGATCATGTCAACCGGCTCACCGCTGCGCGCCGAGAGCTTCGACTACGTCTACGAGAATATCAAACGCGATGTCGCGCTGACCTCGATGTCAGGCGGAACGGACATTATCGGCTGCTTCGTTGGTGGCGATCCTACCGGGCCGGTGTGGCGTGGTGAAATCCAAGCTCCGACACTTGGCATGAAGGTCGAAGTGTTTGATGAAAACGGGAAAGCGCTCGCCGGCGAGAAAGGCGAATTGGTTTGCAGCCAGTCGTTTCCGTCGATGCCGGTCGGATTCTGGAACGATCGCGACGGCAGCCGCTATCGCGCCGCTTATTTCGAGACCTATCCCAATGTGTGGCGTCACGGCGATTGGGTCGAAATCACCGAACATGGCGGCATGATTATCTACGGCCGGTCGGATGCGGTGCTCAACCCGGGCGGAGTACGGATCGGCACCTCCGAGATTTACCGTCAGGTCGAGCAGATCGACGAGGTGCTGGAGGCCATCGTGATCGGCCAGGACTGGAACGGCGACGTCCGCATCGTTCTCTTCGTCAAACTGCGGCCTGGCGTTGCGCTGGACGAAGCACTGATCCTGCGGATCAAGAAGAAAATTCGCGACAACGCGACGCCACGCCACGTTCCCACTCGGATCCTCGCCGTGCCTGACATTCCGCGCACGATCAGCGGTAAGATTGTGGAACTGACCGTTCGCAACGTCGTACACGGTCTGCCGGTCAAGAACGTCGATGCGCTCGCAAACCCCGAGGCATTGGCGCACTTCAATAATCGGCCGGAACTCGCCCAGTAGAGCGTCGGCGCGAACCGAGGTCGCAATCGCGATTCCATCGCAAGATCTTGTTCGTTATCGTATTTTTTTGCTCTTGATGCGATGAGGCGGTGACCCGATTTAAGACTCTGGTCATAGATCCATGCGCCAGCGCACCAACACCACGGACATTAAAACCGAGCATCGGTCGCGCGATGTTCGCGCGGATGGTCCATTCGCCAAGTTCAGGCGCGCGGACTTCGCGTCGGACAATCTCGATGGCGTCGAAGCGCGATTCGATGCCAAGACGCCAAACGGCCGTTGGGGCGCCTATGGCACCTGGACCGAGGAAAATGCGTCGCGACTTATCGTTTTCAGACTGGGTCAGAATATCAGCCGTCTGACGTTGATTCGGTTTTCGGACGACACCTTCGATCTTGAGGATAGCGATGGGCGGCGCCTCGTCAGCCGCGCCGCGCTCGATACGATCCTCGATCACGTCATTCACAACTAGACGTTCCAGCGGCCGTTCAAACTCCGGTCAGCCAGAGACACGGAAACCGGCTGCCTCGCGCCGAGTCGGCCAGGGCTTTAGGTGGCATCCATCGTCAACACGATCTTCCCGGTCGATTTCCGGTCGAGAAGGGTTTTCAACGCGGTGACGGCATCCGCGAGGGGAAAGGTGAACGACACGTGGCTCTTGAGTTTTCCGGCGCTGAACCAGGCGAGCAATTCGCAATACGAATCGGCAAAAACCGCAGGCTTGTGCGTGCGGTAGGTGCTCCAGGCGAAGCCAAGAAGGGTGATGTTCTTGACCAAAACGATGTTGGTCGGCGCCTGGGGGATGCGACCGCTCGCAAACCCGATAATGAGGATGCGGCCCTCCCAGGCGATGCAACGGAGCGAAGCATCGAAGGCATCGCCGCCAACTGGATCGTAGACGACATCGGCGCCGTGACCGCCGGTCAAGGCCTTAACACGCTCGCGCATATCTTCGGCCGCGTAGTCGATGAGTTCGTCAGCGCCGTGGGCTTTTGCGATCGCCAGTTTTTCGGCGCCACGCGCCGCGGCGATGACGCGCGCACCGAGTAATTTTCCGATTTCGATCGCGGTTACTCCAACACCGCCACCGGCGCCCAGTACCAGGAGGGTCTCCCCGGCCTTGAGCCCAGCCCGATATTTGAGCGCCAAGTGAGAGGTTCCGTAGGTGACTGGAAAGCCCGCGCCTTGAACGTAGTCCATCGTCGGCGGCATACGGGTCGCCCATTCGGCCCTGGTCACGACTTGCTCGGCGTAACCGCCGGTACCAGTGGTTGCGAAAACTCGATCGCCCGGCTTGAGTGCAACGACATCCGGTCCAACCTCGATGATGTCGCCAGCGACCTCCATTCCGGGCACGAACGGTGGTGTCGCTTTGTGCTGATAGGTACCCGCGATCTGCAGCGAGTCGGGGAAATTGAGCCCGGCGGCGCGTGTCCGGATCTTGATTTCGCCCAGTTTTGGCGGGTGGACCTCGATCTCTTGCGGCTTGAGCACTTCGGGCCCGCCGAGCCGGGTACAAACCATCGCCTTGACCAAGGTTGCTGCTCCTTTGTTTGTTCGGACTATCGATCGGACGGCGCCATCGCCGCTTCGGCTAAGTGCGCGATCTTCCCCCGCCGACCGGTCTCGTTTTGACCGCTATAGAAGTCTCTTGGCATTCGCTCGTTGCGGGATTGGTCGTCATGCCCCTGGCCGGTTAAGCTCGCAACCAAATGAGCGGGCAGGAGCAAAGCGGCAAAGCGCAGCCGCCACGATTGCGCGGATATTTCGGAATCGGCGTCGAGCGAGTGTCGAAGCCGATGAATATCGGCAATCTGTTCCGCACCGCGCACGCATTCGGAGCGAGCTTCGTTTTCACTATCGCGGCCCACTACTCGATCGCGCATACAAAGTCGGATACCTCGCTCGCGCCCAAGCATCTACCATTTTACCGGTTCGATTCGGTCGAGTCGATGCAGCTCCCGGCCGGCTGTACGCTGGTTGGGATTGAGATCGTCGATCAGTCGACCGCCTTGCCGACGTTCCATCATCCGCAGGCGGCGGCCTACGTGCTTGGCCCCGAACGTGGGTCGCTTTCGTCCGCTCTTCTGGCGCGATGCAAACACCTCGTTCGGATTCCGACGGCGTTCAGCCTTAACGTCGCAACTGCCGGTGCGATTATCCTTTATGATCGCGTACTCTCCATGGGTCGGTTCGGCGTTCGCCCGCTCGCTACCGGGGCGGCGGTCGCGCCGGTGCGTCGTCACGTTCATGGCGCGCCGATTGTGCGGCACAAGACGAAAACACTTGGCGCGGAAGAATGATCTATGGCTCAACCGGCAGGGAAAAGAAGTTCACGACCCACTCTTGGTAGCGCTATGCGCGGGGCCGTCATCGTCGCCGCTTTGGCGATCATTTCGGTCGGCGCCGACGCTCAAGCACCAAAAATGCTGAGCGCTCATCGGGATTGGTCGGTATTCAGTTATACCGAGCACGGCAAGAAAGTTTGTTATGCCGCCGCGAAACCGGCGAACAGCGTACCAAGCACCACCAAGCGCGGCGAAATCTTCTTTCTCGTCACGTTCCGACCGGCTGAGAAGGTCAGCGACGAGGTGAGCGTTCAACTCGGTTACCCGGTCAAGGACGGAAGCGAAGTCGCAGTCGACATCGATGGCAAGAAATTCGAACTGTTCACCGACACCGAGACCGCATGGGCGCGCACCGCGCAGATCGACAAAGCGATCGTTCAAGCGATGATCAAGGGGAGCGACTTGGTGGTGCGCGGAGCTTCGGCGCGCGGCACGAAAACCACCGACCACTATTCGTTGCAGGGTTTCAAGGCGGCCCACGAAGCGCTTGTCAAAGCCTGCCCCGGGTAGGGGCTTTCTAACGAGCTCGCCGGTCACGGTTTCCCGCGCTATGTTCCCGGCTCGCCATGGCAAGCACGTCCACAACCGATCGGCCCAACTTGGTTGGGCTCACCCGCGATGAGCTCGCCGCGGAGATTGCGCGGATCGGCGAACCGGCGAAACAGGCGCGCATGCGCGCGCATCAGCTTTGGCATTGGATTTATTATCGCGGTGCCAAGACGTTTGCCGAGATGACCAGCATCTCGAAACCACTTCGCTCCCGACTCGACGAGAATTTCACGATCATTCGGCCCGAAGTCGCGCGCCACCTGCTTTCGGTCGATGGCACGCATAAATGGCTACTAAAACTGGCGGACGGTCAGGAAATCGAGAGCGTCCTCATCCCCGAGCTTGATCGTGGCGCATTGTGCCTCTCGTCCCAAGTCGGCTGCACGCTGACCTGCCGCTTCTGCTACACCGGAACCCAGCGTCTGGTGCGCAACCTCGATGCGTCCGAAATCGTCGGGCAAATACTCAACGCGCGCGACACGATCGGCGAGTGGCCCTCGCTAAGTAGCGGCCGCATTTTGTCCAACATCGTCGTCATGGGGATGGGCGAACCGCTCTACAACTACGATAACGTTGCGAAAGCGCTCACGATCGCGATGGACAACGAAGGGATCGCGATTTCACGCCGGCGCATCACGCTTTCGACGGCCGGCGTCGTGCCGATGATCGAGCGGGTCGGGCACGAGCTTGCGGTCGGTCTCGCTATTTCGCTTCATGCTGTCCGCAACGATCTGCGCGATACAATCGTTCCTCTCAATAAGAAGTATCCGATCGAGGAGCTGCTCGAGGCTTGTCGGCGTTATCCAGCTGGCTCGAACGCACGGCGTATCACCTTCGAGTACATCATGCTCAAGGACGTCAATGATTCGCCGGCCGATGCTCGCGAACTCGTAAGGCTGATCGCCGGCATTCCGGCCAAGGTCAATCTGATTCCGTTCAACCCCTGGCCGGGCGCTCCGTACGAGTGCTCCACGCCGGAGGCGATGGCTCGCTTTGCCGAGATCGTCAACAACGCCGGCTACTCATCACCGATTCGAACGCCCCGCGGGCGTGACATCATGGCGGCATGCGGCCAACTCAAGTCGGCGAGCATCAAAGAACGCCGAACGCTCGGTGAGCAAGCGCTCGACGATCACCGGCTGGCATAGGCCGCCACGATTGAGCCCGGGGTTGACGCCTCGTTCACTCGGCCGCCTAACCGCGCCTCGTTCGGCGACGCCGGCTGCTGGACCGGACATTCTTCCCGATGTCCTGTCCCCAGGGCTCAAGGTAGTGTTCTGCGGTTCGGCAGCCGGGCAGGTTTCGGCGCGGGTACGCGCCTACTACGCGGGTCCCGGCAACAAATTCTGGCCGACCCTGCACAAAATCGGACTAACTCCGGAGTGCCTTGCGCCAAAGGACTATGCCGATTCGCTCCTTTACGGGATTGGCCTCACCGACATGACCAAGACCGAATTTGGCGCCGACGCAGAGCTTTCGGGTAGGGCCGACAGCCCAGCCGCACTTGCCGCCAAGATCGAAGCGAGCAAACCGCGGGCGCTTGCATTCAATGGCAAGCGGGCAGCAACGGTCTTTTTCAGTCGGTCGTGCCGCTATGGGATCCAGCATGATCGGCTAGGCGACGCCGCAATCTTCGTTCTACCGTCGACCTCAGGTGCCGCCGCTCGCTATTGGAGCGAATTTCCATGGCTGGCATTGGCGGCCTTTCTTGATCAAAATCGGTGACATGAGCTACGCACTTTCCATACAGATTGTCGCTGCCCTGGTTCTAGTCTACCCCGCATGGCGGACGCTCCGGCGGGCAGGGTTACCTGGCGCGCTCGCGATACTCGTTTTTGTTCCATGGATCGGCCTAGCTATCGTGTTCGCGATCATTGCGTTCGTTGGTTGGCCCGAATTGGCGCACCCCGGCATGGAGCTGAAGAAACGGGAGCACCCGTGATGGATTGGCTTGAGGCGCTCGAATCGGTGTTCGGTGCGGACGGCGCTCGCGTTGGGCGGGCGATTCAGGCTGCGATTCTGTTTGGGCTCTCCGTTCGCATCGTTGCCAAAGCCGGCTATGCGACGTGGTGGGCCTCTGTCCTGTTGATCCCGGGGCTCAACATCATCATGGCGTGGGTGTTTATCTATGCTTATTGGCCGGCGTTGCGTCGCGCCGCGGAGCCATTGGCACCGCATCACGCTGGACCGGCGATGACGATGAACGACGAGATTTAGCAACGTCGATGCGGTTGCGGGTATCGGGCGGATGCCTATACTGCGCCGCTTTCGCAAACAAACGGCGCCGAAGTCATGAAAGAAGCGATTAAGAAAGTCGTCCTCGCTTACTCGGGTGGGCTCGACACCTCGGTGATCCTGCGCTGGCTCCAGGAGACCTACCGCTGCGAGGTCGTAACGTTTACGGCCGATCTTGGCCAAGGCGACGAACTTGGGCCGGCGCGCGACAAAGCTGCGTTGATGGGTGTCAAGGAAATCTACGTCGAGGACCTGCGCGAGACATTCGTCAAAGACTACGTATTCCCGATGTTTCGCGCGAATGCGCTCTACGAAGGACTCTATCTGCTGGGCACCTCGATTGCTCGGCCGTTGATCGCAAAACGCCAAATCGAAATCGCGGCTAAAGTCGGCGCCGATGCGGTCGCGCACGGTGCCACCGGAAAAGGCAATGATCAGGTCCGCTTCGAGCTTTCGTATTACGCGCTCAACCCACACATTCGAGTCATCGCGCCGTGGCGCGAGTGGAAGCTGTCTTCGCGGACCAAGCTCCTTGAGTACGCAGAACAACATCAAATCCCCATTGCACGCGATAAGCGCGGCGAGCCGCCGTTCTCGGTCGACGCCAATCTGTTGCACACCTCGAGCGAGGGAAAGATTCTCGAAGATCCGTGGGTCGAGGCCGATCCGGCGGTTTACTCGCGAACCCGCGCCCCGGAAGATGCACCGGACAAGGCGCAGTACGTCGAGATCGAATTCGCGCGTGGCGATGCCGTCGCGGCCGATGGTGTTGCTCTGTCTCCGGCGGCACTGCTCACGCGTCTCAACGAACTTGGCCGCGAGCACGGCATCGGCCGTCTCGATCTGGTCGAAAACCGGTTCGTTGGCATGAAATCGCGCGGCGTTTATGAAACGCCCGGCGGCACTATTCTGCTGGCGGCCCACCGCGGTATCGAGAGCTTGACCCTTGATCGCGGGGCCGCCCATCTCAAGGATGAGATGATGCCGCGTTACGCCGAGCTGATTTATTTTGGGTTTTGGTTTTCGCCCGAGCGCGAAATGCTTCAGGCGCTAATCGACAAGAGTCAGGAAAACGTCGCCGGCGTCGTGCGCCTCAAGCTGTACAAGGGGAGCGCCATGGTGGTGGGGCGGAAATCGCCGCTCAGCCTCTACTCGCTGGCACACGTCACGTTTGAGGAAGACTCGGTGTACGACCAGCATGACGCTGCCGGCTTCATCAAGCTCAACGCTTTACGGCTCCGTCTGCTCCGAAGCCGGCATGTGCGTTCGTAGCGGCTCAGCCGGCTGCGCACTCAGCCGTGCGCCTATCAGGTCGCGTACCTGCGCATAGCAATAAAGCGCGCCGGAACGAACGTACATTCGCCGACGTCGAGAGTATTCGTGCCGCCGAGCGTTCGAGTGGTAATGCGGCGAGAAAAGCAGCGCTACGAGCTTTGTGCCAATCCGCCGATCGCGGCGCTGTCGGTATAGGCTCGGTTGGACCACGTCACATCGACGGCCCAGAGTGGTCGTCCGCGCGTCGGATCGACGCAGACGAGATCGACCGCTCGTTCCTCCCGTCCGATCCGCCAGCGGTCGTAGCGAAGCCTGGGCGCGCCAACCGGTACAGCCATTGAGCGACGACCTTCGTTTCAACGAGCGCCTCGACGGCGGGGCTCTGGGGCGTTACGTGGCCCAGCGAAGCGGCACGAAATGACGGCGAGGTGAGATGAATCTTGAAGGCGACGGCGCACCTGAAGGAGCGTGACTCGGCGTCGGTCCGGGCCAGTCGCACGATCAAATGGGCGGCTTCAAGAAAGTCGAGGTGGCGCCGGACGGTGTTCTTGGCGAGCCCGGGATCTTCGCGAGTTTCTCAATGCTCGTTTTTTCCGCCGCACGTTACGGTCGGCGAGGCGGTGAAAAGCCGCGCGAGTTCGCGCGCATCGCCGACGCCGAAACGCTGCGCAAGATCGCCGCAGAGAATCGATCCGAGAAGGTCTTCGCTCAAACGGCGGAAACGCTCGCTTCCGGATACCCCCGGCAAGTTCGGAAACGCTCCTTCATTGAAGTAGTCGAAGAAGTGCCAGTTGAGCGCTTCTATGGAAGGGGCGTCGCCCTCGCTCGAAATCGCTAGGTCAGGGTCGACGCCGTGCAAGTACTCGAAAAAGGTGATCGCGGGGAGGACTATATCGGCGCCGCCAGCCGGAGAGACGCCGTCGGCCAGCGCCGTCGCCGCCGTCAAGACGACCGGAAAATCCGCAACAAGCCCGGCAATTTTCTCATGCCAGCGCGGCACCAAATGTACATCGTCGAGAAAGACATAAAGCGGATCGCTGGTGGTTCAATCTTCGGCGCCGCTCGCGACGAGGATCAAGTCGGCCAGCGCCAATCCGGTCAACGTCGGCAACTTAAACGGCACGTAAACGAGACGCCGTGGCTTTTCGCCGGCCTCGATGAGGCTCTCGATCAAATGGTGGAGAACAACCGTCTTTCCGACCCGCGGGCATCGAGGATCATTTGGTTAATCGAGGCAGTGCTCTGATATTAGATTAACAAGGTGATCAAAAATTAAAATAGTGAAAAATCAATTCATTGTGGCCCGAAACGATATTGTGCCAACATTTAGGAAACATGGAAAGAAATTCAAAATATTTAAGATCATACATATGATCTTAAATATTAGATCAATAGAATGATCTTATGTTTGTTTGCTGCAGCGCTGCGGTGAAGGTGTTTTCGAGGAGGCAGGCGATCGTCATTGGCCCAACTCCGCCAGGAACCGGCGTAATGGCGCCGGCAACCGCGCGAGCCTCGTCAAAAGCAACGTCGCCGACGATTCGATCCTTTCCGTCGGCACCCGCAACACGGTTGATCCCAACATCGATGACGGTCGCACCTGGCTTGAGCCAGTTGCCACGAACAAACTGCGGTCTGCCGATTGCCGCGATCACGATATCGGCACGCTGAATCTCGGTCGGAAGATTTTGGGTCTTGGAATGGGCAATCGTTACGGTACAGTTCTGATTTAGGAGAAGCTGGGCGATCGGGCGGCCGACCAAGGTGGAACGCCCAATGACAAGCGCGCGCGCGCCATGGAGTGTTTGTCCCGTGTTCTGAAGAAGGACCATGCACCCCTGGGGCGTGCATGGTACGAACGTTCGACGGCCGGCCGCGAGCCGTCCGACGTTCAGCGGATGCAGCCCATCGACATCCTTCGCGGGGTCGATGGCCTCAATAATCGTTTTACTATCGATATGCTTTGGTAAGGGTAGCTGAACCAATATCCCGTGAATAGTTGGATCGAGGTTGGCTGCTCGGATGTGGGCGACCAAATCTGCTTCGACAATCAAAGCGGATGAGCTGACGTCGATAGTACGGATACCAGCCGCCTCTGCCGCTTTGGTCTTATTTCTAACATAGGTGGTGCTGGCAGGGTCGTCGCCAACCAAAAAGACCGCCAGGCATGGCCTTAGGCCAAGCTTGGTCGTCATTTCGGCGACGCGTGCTGCCAAGCGCGTACGCATCTTGGCGGCGATGGACTTACCGTCGATGATGGCTACCGGGCGGCCTGGGTTGATCATACTCATTACAAACTCGAAACGTTTTATCTATCAACGAACGAAGGAAGTCTCGGCGCCATCGATCGCAAGCATTGCGCCTAAGCGCCGATTCGAACCGCGGATGAAGGCATGGCAACTCTTTGGCAAGCGATGGGGCAGGCCAGCACCGCGATGACCGCATCGTTCGCGCGATCTTTCTCGGCCGCGCGCGCCGGCGATGCCGAGGGCCGATCGCCGAGGGTTACCTCAGCGCCAAATGTGTCCGCCACAGCTCCTGTGGTTGCTAGCACCGAACTGCTACCTCGATTCCGTTGTGCCAGAGGCTGATCGGCGTCCGTCGCGTTGGCTTGATCAACTGTAGTAAACGATCAATCGCTTAACGAGATAAAGCAGCAAGAGCAGCGCCAGGGGCGCCAAATCGACGCCGCCGAACGACGGCAGAATGCGTCTGATCGGACGTAGCGCCGGTGCTGTGATGCGACCGAGAAAATCGCCGACCGTATAGACGAATTGGTTGTGGCGGTTGACGACATGGAAGGCCACGAGCCAGGACAGGACTACGCCAATGATCACCGCCCACATATACAGGTCGATGACGATCAACAAGACTTCAATGATCGGGTGCATAGCGACCAAAACGCGTTTCGCCTAGGGCAACGTCGGATAACACTACACTTCGTCGCTTAGACTAGCCAAGACAGCTAACGCATCGTCATCGAATATCTTTGGGTCGCTTGCGCAAACTGAGCGTCCTTGACCTTTCGCGGATGCGAACCCATTATCCGCGCCGCTTGGCGTCAGTCCCAAAAGCGGGCGCCACCGCGAACGTGGGGCAGTAGCTCAGTTGGGAGAGCGCGACGTTCGCAATGTCGAGGTCAGGGGTTCGATTCCCCTCTGCTCCACCAATTAAAAATACCAACCAACTCTCCGGTTGGTATTTTTTTGCCTACTGCTGCGTGTTCACGGGGTCTGGCGTGGGTTCCTGCGGACTTCGCCGAAAAGCATTGTCACGTTGAGGAATTGGGGTCGCAGAAAAACCATTAACTCCGTTTGGCTCAAGCCGCCGCGGTGACCTCGCGCCAAGTGTCCGTCGCCGCCGCACGGAAGGTTCGGTGCGTCGAGGCTGAGGTCAGATGGCGCTCGACGTTGAAGGTGTTGTAGACGGCGGCATGG
>SHVV01000035.1 GCA_009694095.1 Alphaproteobacteria bacterium
CCGTGGACGGCTGGTCGGCCGTTTCGGCGAAGTCAACGACTTGGGCATCAAAGAACGAGGGATTTCACTCGAATCTATCCCCGGCGCCCGCGTTGTCGCGCCTCACGGCGGCCAAATCGTGTTTGCCGGTCAATTCAGGACCTACGGGCAACTCTTGATCCTTGCTCACGGCGGTGGCTATCATACTTTAACAGCTGGCCTCGGCAGGATCGATGGCGCGGTCGGCCACTCGGTGAATACCGGAGAGCCGATCGGCCGAATGGCTGAAAGAGGAAACGAACGCCCTATTTTGTACGTTGAGATGCGCCACAACGGTGCGCCGATCGACCCGCTGCTGTGGCTCGCCGGGTTATAACGAAAGGTAAAGGGATGATGCGCAGGTTTTTCGTCGCCGGCGTGACCGCGTTCATGCTGAGTTGGACCGGAGGCGTTATTGCAGCGGATAGTTCGGACACCTACCGCCATCTCAACTTGTTCGGCGACGTGTTCGAGCGCATCCGCGCCGACTATGTCGAAGAGACTAACGACAAGGAGATGATTGAAGCGGCAATCAAAGGCATGTTGGCGGCGCTCGACCCGCATTCGAGTTACCTCAACGCCGAGACCTACAAGGAAATGCAGGTCCAGACCCGCGGCGAATTCGGCGGCCTCGGCATCGAGGTCAGCATGGAAAACGGCCTCGTCAAGGTGATCTCGCCGATCGAGGACACGCCCGCATTCCGTGCCGGCATAAAGCCCGGCGATTTGATCACGCAGCTCGATAACGAACCGGTGCTCGGGATGACGCTACAGGACGCGGTCAAAAAGATGCGCGGACCGGTCAATACCGAGATCGTCATCACGATCCAGCGTACCGGCACCGAGAAGACGTTCAACGTGACGCTCAAGCGCAGCGTCATCCCGATCCGGTCCGTGCGCGGCCGCGTCGAGGGCAATTACTCGTATGTTCGGATTTCGCAATTCAACGAGCAGACCGAATCGGGACTGAAGTCCACGATCGAAGAAGCAAAAACCCAACTCGGCGCTAAATTCGAGGGCGTCATCCTCGATCTGCGCGGCAATCCGGGCGGATTGCTCGAGCAAGCGGTCGCGGTGTCCGACGCTTTCCTCGACCAAGGTGAGATCGTTTCGACGCGCGGCCGGCGGAAACAAGATTCACGCCGCTACAACGCTCGCAAGGGCGACCTCGCCGACGGTAAACCAGTCGTGGTGTTGATCAACGGCGGCTCAGCGTCGGCGTCCGAGATCGTCGCCGGAGCGCTGCAGGATCACGGCCGCGCTGCGGTGTTGGGCACCAAGACGTTTGGCAAGGGCTCGGTCCAGACGATCGTGCCGCTCGGCCAATACGGCGCACTCCGCCTGACGACTTCGCGTTACTACACCCCGTCCGGTCGCTCGATCCAGGCCAAAGGCATCGATCCGGATGTTCTCGTCATGACGGCGCGCGACCTCGTCGAAAACGCCCAGCAGCGGACCGAAGCGAGCCTCCGCGGGCACCTTGCCAATCCACAGGATGCAGCCGCACCGAAAGCTCCGGCGGCGTCGCCCGCACAAGCCACCGCGCCGGCACCCGCACAGCAACAATCGGCGGCGCCGGCCACCGGCGACGTACCGCCGGGCGCCGAACAAGCCGATATTCAGTTCGCGCGAGCAGTCGATCTCATGCAGCAGATCAAGCTGCAGGGGCTCAAGACCGCGATCGCGGCCGCCGTGGCGAGCCAGCCGGCGACGGCCAAGAATTAGCGGAACGGTCGGAGACCGGCTGTCGGCAAACGTGGCGAAAAAGCCCGCAGCGCCCCCCAAGCGAGACCAAGCCCGCAAGCGCGTCGCGCCGGACCCAACGCCCAAGGAATCGCCGTTGCGGCGTTTCGCGCCGGGCCTGATCGGCGCCGGCGCCGCCGTTGCGACGATCGCCGTCGCGCTCGTCGTTTTCACCGTGCTGAGCATCGGCTGGACGCCGAAAATCGTCTACGTCGCAGGGGCTCCGCTCGGCTCGTTCGAAATCGCGCAAACCTCGGGCGAAAGCGCGCCAGCAGCACCTGGTCCGGCCGAGGCAGCGCCGACCGCGGCGGCGAGCGAGGCGCCACCGCCCGCTGAACGGCGCGTGAATGCCGCGGACAAATCGACCGCACCCGCAGAACCAAGCGTGGCTAATCAATCGGACGCCCCGCCTTCGCCGCCACCGACCAACCAACAGTCGCGCGGCACCGCGACCCCTGCTGCGACGGTCGCCAAGCCCGAACTAACCCCGGCTCCGCCGAAGTCCGAACCGGCTGCTACGACGGCGCCAACTCCGGTGCGCGACACGGCCCCCGATCCTGCGGCGAAAACCGAGGTAACCACGCCGAACCTCACGGCGGGTAAAAGTCCGGTCGCCGTGGCGCCGTCGGCGCCCAAAGCGGAGATACCAAGTCGGATCGCGCTCGCACCGGTCCCCGATCCCGCCCTCGTCACCAAGTCGCCAAACGGGGCGCTCCCGGGCGTCGTACCGGATGGGCGCAAGGCGTGGCAGGTGTACGCGCGGCCCTCCAACCCCGACGATCAGCGCCCGTTGATCGCGGTGCTGGTTGCCGGGGTCGGCTTGAGCCAAGCCGCGACCAGAAGCGCCATCCAGCAACTCCCCGGCCAGGTATCGTTGGCCTTCGCCGCCTATGCGCCCAACGTCGATCGCTGGGTTGCCGAGGCGCGCGCCGCCGGCCACGAAGTGCTGCTGCAGATGCCGATGGAGCCTGTCAACTTCCCGGCCAACGATCCGGGCCCGCACACGCTGCTAACGTCACTTCCGGCAGGGGAAAACATCGGCCGGATGGAATTCATCTTGAGCCGCTCGTCGGGTTACGTCGGGGTCGTCAGTTTGATGGGCGCGCGGTTCATGAGCTCGTCCGCGCACATGCGCCCGGTCATGGCGGCGCTCAACGAGCGCGGTCTGCTCTTCCTCGACGGCGAGGCATCGGCCGGCAGCGTGGCGCTGTCGCTCGCCAGCGAAATAGGCCTGCCGAACGCGGTCAACGATCGCTTCATCGACCGCCCGGCTTCCCGCGCCGCGATCGATGCTCAACTGCTCGAACTAGAGCAATTGGCGCGTGCGAAAGGCGCCACCATCGGCGTCGGCTATCCGTTTCCGGTCACGATCGAACGCCTGACCCAGTGGGCACCGAGCCTCAAGGACAAGGGTATCGCGCTCGCGCCGATCTCATCGGTCGTGGCGCGCCGACAGGCGAAATAGCAGCAATGGGCAAACCTGCGCGCCGTCCCTACCGCCGCTCGGTCGGGATCATGCTATTCAACGATCGCGGCCAAGTTCTGGTCTGTCAGCGCTTCGATCAATCGGGCCCGGCGTGGCAAATGCCCCAAGGCGGCATCGACGGTACGGAAAGCCCGCGCGCGGCGGCGCTGCGCGAACTCGAGGAAGAAGTTGGCACTGCCAACGCCACTGTGGTCGCGGCAACGAAGGGTTGGCTTACCTACGATTTACCGGCAGCGTTGCAGCGTAAGGCTTGGGGCGGACGCTATCGCGGGCAAAAGCAGAAATGGTTCGCGATGCGTTTCCTGGGCACCGACCATGAGATTCGCCTCGATTCGCACCACGAACCGGAGTTCAGCGCCTGGCGTTGGATTGACCCGGCAAAGTTGCCGCGACTCGCGGTCGAGTTCAAACGCTCGCTTTACGAAGACGTGCTGCGTGAATTTTCCCCCGAGATCGGAGCGGCGAAGCTTAAGCTGCGACGCGCTCCAAAAAGCGCAGGCGCGCGCGGAACAGCCACCAGACGGCGCGGATAAGCCAATCGGCGAATCGTCCTTGCGAGTCGATGCCGACCGCCTTCAGAACCATGGCTAGGCCACGCTGGACATGTCCATAGTGGTAGAGCGGATAGGCCCGGACAGCGTAAGCGCGGCTAAAGGTGCGGCGCTCGTAGGGACCGCTCGCGCCCGAACCGCAGTAAAAGGCATAGGCAAGTTCGTCATCGTCGATTTCCGCCAACCGCACGGCCGACGCACGTAGTCGATCCCAAAGCCCCGAACGCTCCGAGATCTGGTAGCGCTTGGCGTGGGTGTAGAACAGCTTGTAGTGACGGAACTCATCGCCCGCGATCTTGGCGCAAATCTGTTTCAGGACCGGCTCGTCCGCCGCATCGCGTAAAGCGCTGTAGAACGAGCTAGTGCCGACTTCGACGACGCAACGCGCGACCAGCTCATTGGTGCGGCTGCCACGGACCGACCGGGTGGCGTCGAGCGGAAGCAGGTGGCCCTGCTTGAAGCGCTCGAAGTTAGTCTCGAAGTCGAATTGCGGATCGGCAAGCTCGGCCCAGCGCCGGAGCGCCATACCGTGTTGAATCTCTTCCTGCCCCCACGTCCGCGCGTCGCCTTGAAACGCCGGGTCGTCGTGAAACACGCTGCAGAGATAGGTCACATAGTCGTCGCTGTGGCGCTCGACCATGGCGGCCGCCTTGACCGCGAGCAACAAATCCGGGTCGACTTTGGTGGCGTCGAACGTGTCCCACGCAACATCGTCGAGCGTCCAATGCTGTCCCATTACTACCTCCCCCATACTGCGATCTACTGGAGGACCTACACGCCGTGCCGCGAGATCTCTTGATCTTATTTGCCCGAATTTTAGTCGCAAAGGCCAAGGTTAACAACCTGGGCGAGGCCGATCCGCTCGGCTGCGGGGTCGAGGCGGCCAAAATATCGTAAGTTAAATTAACGGCTTAGGCGTTGGGGCTAGGCCAGCGCGGTGATCAGATCGGCGAGTTGCCCAACCAGTTGATTGGCGCGGTGTCGATCATCGTCGCTCTTGGCATCGGCGATGTCTTCGTTCGCATCCTTGAGCTGCCGCTCGAGTTCGGCGCGGTCGAGGTCGGCGACGGCAATGGCGTGCTCGGCGAGAACCGTGCATCGCTCGGCCGTCACTTCCGCGAACCCGCCGCGGACAAAGTAGCGGATCGGCCCCCTGCCGGCGTCATGGAGAACAACGAGCCCAGGGCGAAGCGACGCGACCAAGGCTTGATGTCCGGCCATGGCGCCGAAGTCGCCTTCGCTGCCGGGAACGTCGACCTGATCGACTTCGGTCGAAACCAAGAGTCGATCGGGGGAGACGAGGTCGAATACGATCTTGCCGGCCATGGGTTCCCGCTAACTGCCGCGACGGCGGTTAGGCTGCCTCCGCCGCCATGCGCTTGGCCTTCTCGACTGCCTGGTCGATCGTGCCAATCATGTAAAACGCCGATTCGGGCAGATCGTCATACTTGCCGGCGACGATTTCCTTGAACCCGCGGATCGTATCCTCGAGCGGCACGAACACCCCGGGCAAGCCGGTAAACACTTCGGCGACGTGAAACGGCTGCGATAGATAGCGCTGGATTTTTCGTGCGCGCGAGACCGTCAGTTTGTCTTCCTCCGATAGCTCGTCCATACCCAGGATGGCGATGATGTCCTGCAACGACTTGTAGGTTTGCAGCACCTTCTGCACGTTGCGCGCGACCTGGTAGTGCTCTTCGCCGACAATCCGCGGATCGAGTACGCGCGAAGTCGAGTCGAGCGGATCGACCGCCGGGTAGATGCCGAGCTCGGCGATTTGACGCGACAGCACCGTGGTGGCGTCAAGATGGGCGAACGAGGTCGCTGGGGCGGGGTCGGTCAAATCGTCGGCCGGAACGTAAATCGCCTGCACGGAGGTGATCGACCCTTTGTTGGTTGATGTGATGCGTTCCTGCAGCGTGCCCATGTCGGTCGCGAGCGTTGGCTGATATCCAACCGCGCTCGGCATGCGGCCCAACAACGCAGACACCTCTGAGCCTGCTTGGGTGAAGCGGAAGATGTTGTCGATGAAGAGCAGCACGTCCTGGCCTTCTTCGTCACGGAAGTATTCAGCGACGGACAGAGCCGATAGCCCGACGCGGGCGCGGGCGCCGGGCGGCTCGTTCATTTGGCCGTACACGAGCGCGACCTTCGAGCCCGGACCATCGAGCTTGATAACGCCGGACTGAATCATCTCGTGATAAAGATCGTTACCCTCGCGGGTCCGCTCGCCGACGCCGGCGAACACTGAATATCCGCCGTGCGCTTTGGCGATATTGTTGATGAGTTCCTGAATGATGACGGTCTTACCGACGCCAGCGCCGCCAAACAGGCCGACCTTGCCGCCCTTCGGATAGGGTTCGAGAAGGTCGATGACCTTGATGCCGGTGACCAAGATTTCAGTTTCCGTCGACTGATCGACAAAGGGCGGCGCGGCGCGGTGGATCGGCGCTTTTTTCTTGGTCGTGAGCGGGCCGCGATCGTCGATCGGATCGCCGATCACGTTGATGAGACGCCCCAGCGTTTCAGGTCCCACCGGCACCATGATCGGATCGCCGGTATCGACGACCTCGGTGCCGCGAACCAATCCGTCGGTCGAGTCCATCGCCACTGTGCGGACCGTCGATTCACCCAAGTGCTGGGCGACTTCGAGAACGAGCCGCTGATTGTTGTGCGTGCATTCGAGTGCATTCAGAATCGCCGGCAGATGGCTGCCGTCGAACTGGACGTCGACGACGGCGCCGATGACTTGCTTGATGCGTCCGACAACGTTGGTTGCCATGGTTGTTCTCCCAAATTCCTCAACTAAATCGCTTCTGCGCCGGAGATGATTTCGATCAATTCTTTGGTGATGATCGCCTGACGAGCGCGGTTCATGCGAATGGTAAGTTTGTCCACCATCTCGGCGGCATTGCGCGTCGCGTTGTCCATCGCCGTCATGCGCGCGCCTTGCTCGCTCGCCGCGTTTTCAAGCAGAGCGCGGTAGATCTGAATGCTCAAGTTGCGCGGCAACAGGTCGGCGAGAATCTCGGGTTCGCCCGGCTCGAAGTCGAAGAACGTCTTGGCCGCCGTCGCGTCCTTGACCTCGGGCACTTCGGCCGGAATCAAACGCTGGCGAGTCAAGATCTGAGCTATCACCGACTTGAAGCGATTGTAGAAGATGTCGCACACGTCGATCTCGCCGGCGTCGAACATGGCGATGATCTTGTCCGCGACCGGTCCTACATACCCGAACGAGATACGCTTGATGCCGGCGAAGTCGTAAGAGGCGACAACCTTGGCGGCAAACTCGCGCCGCAGCATGTCGCGCGCCTTGCGACCGACGCATATGATCTTGACCGTCTTGCCGGCTTCGAGCAGTCCGCGAATATGCCGACGCGCACCCCGCACGATCGTGGTGTTGAAACCGCCGCAGAGACCGCGATCGGCGCTCGCCACGACGATGAGGTGGACCGCATCCTTGCCGTTGCCCGCGAGAAGCCGTGGGCCCGAAGTCTTGTCAGCGACCGCACCGGCAAGAGTCGCTATCATCCGCTCCATCCGCACCGCATAGGGGCGGGCCGCTTCTGCCGCCTCTTGGGCGCGGCGAAGCTTCGAGGCGGCGACCATCTTCATCGCCTGCATGATCTTGCGCGTCGATTTGACGCTGGTGATCCGCTTACGTTGATCTTTGAGACTTGGCATCGGGTGCTACGATTGAAAAAAGCGACAGGAAATGCTGCTTATGCAAAGGCTTTGGTAAAGGCGTCGAGGATGCCCTTGAGCTTCACTTCGTTATCCTTGGTGATCTCTTTCTTATCGCGAATGTCGCTGACAACATCCGCGTGTTGGCTGCGCATGTGGCGGAGAAACTCGGCTTCGAACCGCATGATATTGCCGACGTCGACGGTGTCGAGGTAGCCGCGAACACCGGCAAAAATCGACACCACCTGCTCCTCGACCGGCATCGGAGAAAATTGCGCTTGTTTCAACAATTCCGTCAGACGGGCACCGCGGGCGAGCAGGCGTTGGGTCGATGCATCAAGGTCGGATGCGAACTGAGCGAACGACGCCATCTCGCGATACTGGGCGAGTTCGAGTTTGATCGAACCGGCGACCTGCTTCATCGCCTTGATCTGCGCCGCCGAGCCCACGCGGGAGACCGAGATACCGACGTTAATCGCCGGTCGGACACCCTGATAGAAGAGGTCGGTTTCGAGGAAGATCTGGCCGTCGGTGATCGAGATCACGTTGGTCGGGATGTAGGCCGAAACGTCGCCGGCCTGAGTTTCGATCACCGGCAGCGCGGTCAACGAGCCAGCGCCGTTGGCGTCGTTCATCTTGGCTGCGCGTTCGAGCAGGCGGGAGTGCAGGTAGAACACGTCGCCCGGATAGGCTTCGCGGCCCGGTGGGCGGCGCAGCAGAAGCGACATCTGGCGGTACGCGACGGCTTGCTTCGAGAGATCGTCGTAAATGACGAGTGCATGCATGCCATTGTCGCGGAAGAATTCGCCCATCGCGCAACCGGCGAACGGCGCAAGAAACTGAAGCGGGGCCGGCTCGGACGCGGTCGCGGCGACGACGATGGTGTAGGGCAGCGCCCCCGAATCGGCCAACGTCTTCACGACCTGGGCCACCGTTGAACGCCTCTGTCCGATCGCGACGTAGATGCAGTAGAGCTTGACCTTTTCGTCGCCACTTTCGTTGATTTTCTTCTGATTGATGATCGCATCGATCGCGACCGCAGTTTTGCCGGTCTGGCGATCGCCGATGATAAGCTCGCGTTGGCCGCGGCCGATCGGCACCAGACTGTCGAGCGCTTTCAAGCCGGTCTGCATCGGCTCATGCACCGACTTGCGCGGAATGATGCCGGGCGCCTTGACTTCGACTCGGGCGCGCCTGGTGGTCTGGATTGGCCCCTTGCCATCGATCGGATTACCGAGCGGGTCGACGACGCGACCCAACAGTTCTTTGCCGACCGGCACGTCGACGATCGACCCCAAGCGTTTGACGATATCGCCTTCTTTGATCGTACGGTCATCGCCAAAGATCACGATGCCGACGTTATCGACCTCAAGATTGAGCGCCATGCCCTTGATGCCGCCCGGGAGTTCGACAAGTTCGCCGGCCTGGACCTTGTCGAGGCCGTGGACTCGGGCGATGCCGTCGCCGACCGAGAGTACTTGGCCGACCTCCGCGACATCGGCCTCGGTGCCGAAGTTGGCAATCTGCTGCTTGAGGATCGAGGAAATTTCCGCGGCGCGGAGATCCATCATCCGACTCCCTTTAAAGCGAGTTCAAGTTTCGTGAGCTTGGTCTTAAGCGAAGAATCGATCATGCGCGATCCGACCTTGACGACCAGACCGCCCAGCAATGAAGCGTCGACACGGGTCACCAGTTCGACGTCCTGACCGAGCGCCGCGCGCAACGCCCGCTTGACATCGGCGACTTGCGCGTCGGACAGGCGCATCGAAGCGGCCACCTCTGCTACCACTTCGCCGCGGTGCGCCGATAGCAATTGCCTGTACGCCAAGATCATATCCGGCAGCACGAACAGCCGCCGGTTGGCGCCGCACAATCCAACGAAGCGTTGCACCAGACCGCCAATGCCGGCCCGCGCAAGCACCGCTGCCATCGCTTTGTTTTGATCGTCGCGCGAAATAACCGGGCTGCGGATCAAGCGGCGCAAGTCGCCGCTCTCGTTGATCATCGTCTGCAGCAAACGCAGGTCGTTGGCGACGGCATCAAGCGCCCCGCCCTCGCTGGCGAGGTCGAAGAGCGCCGTCGCGTACCGCCCGGCAATACCTGTGACCAGCGAACTTTCCTGCGCCACGTGAGCGTCCAACACGCGCCGCGAGAAGACGCGATAAGTTATTGAATTTACTTACTAATTTGGCGGAGTTCTATCGCCCGCCAGAGGTGGGCGATACGTACCATACTCACCTTGCACTGGCAAGCGCTGGACGGGAAAGGATCGCCTTATCATAGGGATAGGCCAGCGCCGGGTCAGCCGGCGGAGACCCGCAAGACCAGCTTGCCGCGTACATGTTTCGCTTTGCTGCGCTCGAGCGCGGCTGCGGCCCGATCGAGCGGGAGTTCCTCCGTCGCCGGCACCCGGAGCGCGCCCTGGTCAATGAGACCGGCGATCGCCTTGAGCTCCGCGCCATTGGGCGCGACCGAAACCCACGCGACATTGATCCCATGGCGAGCCCCAAGTGTGGCATCGGGTTCGGCGACGATGCTCGTGAGCATGCCGCCGCGTTTGACCAGACCGAAGCTCTGCGCGAGCAGACCGCCGCCGGCGCCATCCAGAACAACATCGACACCCTCCGGCGCCAAGCGCCCGACGGCGGCGGCCACGTCTTCCGACCGATAGTCGATGACCGCATCGGCGCCGAGACCGCGGACGTAATCGGTGTTCGCGGCGCTCGCCGTTCCGAACACCCGCGCCCCGGCCGCTTTCGCCATCGGGACGGCCAGGCTACCAACGCCGCCGGCCGCCGCGTGGATCAGCACAGTCTGATTTTTCCTCAAACCCGCGGTATCGTGAAGAGCCTGCCACGCGGTCAGCGCGGCGAGCGGGATGCCGGCCGCTTGCGCAAACGTTAGCGTCTGCGGCATCTGCGCCGCGTGAATCGCCTCGATCGCAACCTTGGTTGCGAAGGTGCCGCGCGCCACATCGGACGCGATGCAGCACGCGAACACAGGATCGCCGATCTCGAACGCCGTGACGCCCTCGCCGAGTTCAGCTACCCGGCCAGCGACATCGTAGCCGAGCACGATTGGAAACGGCAGAGTGAAATACTTCTTCAATGCGCCGTCGCGAACCTTCCAGTCGACCGGATTAACCCCGGCGCACACGACGTCGATGGCAATCTCGCCCGGTTTGGGCCGCGGGTCGGGCAAGTCCCTGAGCACCATGCGCTCGGGTCCTCCATGGGCATCGATGACGATCGCTCTCATCGTGGAACGAGTGGTCCATTGCCGGTTGCCCCTAGCCTGTTCGGCGGCGGACAGCGTTCAGCTTTTTGGCGGCGGATAATGTTCATAAGAAACTATACGGATCGATATCCACCTGCACCCGAACATGCCGGCGCAGCGGCGCTTTGTCGAGCCAATCGGCGATGATCGGTTGTACTTTGATACCGCGCTCGGCCATCAACAGTAAACGGAAGCGATATCGCCCACGCAGCAGCGAGAGCGGCGCCGGCGCCGGACCGAGTACCCGCACGCCAGCTGCTTCGCGCGGCGCCACCTGCGCGAGGCGGCGCGCGAACGCCGCCGCCTCGCGCTCGTCGGGACCCGACACGATCACGGCTGCGAGTCGGCCGAACGGCGGCAACTGGTGGAGCTCGCGTTCGTCCGCCTCTTTGGCGAGGAAGCGCTCCCGATCACCAGCGAGAAGCGCCTGGATCACCGGATGCCGGGGGTCATGCGTCTGGACCAGGACCCGGCCGGCGTGCAGCGCTCGCCCGGCGCGTCCGGCGACCTGGACCAGAACCTGAAACGTACGTTCGGCGGCACGGAGATCGCCGCCGCTAAGACCCAAATCGGCGTCGACGACGCCGACCAAGGTGAGCATCGGAAAATGATGACCCTTGGCGACGATCTGAGTGCCGATGACGATATCGATCTCGCGTTTGACGATGCGTTCGATGAGTGCATTGGCGCGGGCCGGCGTGTCGATGGTATCGCTCGCTGCGACCGCGACGCGCGCCGTCGGTAGGAGTGCCGCCACCTCGTCGGCCAGTCGTTCGACGCCGGGCCCGCAGGCGGCGAAGCTTTCGCGCGCGTGACAGGAGGGGCACTCGATCGGGGTCGCCGCCGTGTAACCGCAGTGGTGGCATTGCAGCATCCCGAGCAGGCGGTGGTCGACCAGCCAGGCGGAACAATGCGGGCAAGCGAGCCGGTGACCGCAGGCGCGACAGAGCGTGAGCGGCGCGTAGCCGCGGCGGTTGAGATAAAGCATCGACTGCTCGCCGCGCGCCAGATTCTCGGCGAGCGCCGCCGCAAGCGGCGCCGAAATCCAGCGCGTCGCCGGCAACCGTTCGTTGCGCATATCGATGGCGGCGATCGTCGGCAGCTCGGCCGTGCCGTGGCGATCGGGCAAATCGAGCCGGTCATAGCGGCCGCTGGCTGCGTTGACGACGGTTTCGAGCGCCGGCGTCGCCGAAACCAGCACCACCGAAATCTCGCCGAGCGAGGCCCGAACCACGGCCATGTCACGGGCGTGATAGATAACGCCTTCTTCCTGTTTGTAGGAGCTCTCGTGCTCCTCATCGACGACGATCAGTCCAAGTTCGGCGAACGGCAGGAATAACGCCGAGCGCGCGCCGACGACGACTCGAGCGCGGCCGTCGGCGACGGCGCGCCACGCGCGCCGTCGCTGGGCGGCGGTCAGATCAGAATGCCACTCCGCCGGACGTGCGCCGAAGCGCGCTTCGAAGCGCTCGAGCCATTGCGCGGTGAGCGCGATTTCAGGCACCAGCACCAAGCACTGGCGTCCGCGTCGGAGCGCGGCTGCAATGACCTCGAAGTAAACCTCGGTCTTACCAGAGCCGGTAACACCTTCGAGGAGCGTCGCGTGAAAGCCGCCGGCTTGGATGTCGCCGAGGAGCTTGGCGACCGAGGTACGTTGAGCGGTCGTGAGTTGAGGCCCGGCGCGCTCCGGATCGATCGCGCTCGCTTGCGGTGCCGGCATGGCGACGGCGACGAGAATGCCTTGGTCGATCAACGCCCCGACGACGGCCGCGCTCGCCCCAGCCGATTCGGCGAGCGCCGCTTTGGACCGAATCGGGCCGGCGGCCGCCGTTTCAAGTACGCGCGCGCGCGCTGGCGTCATACGCGCCGGCGGAGTGCCGGAATAGACGTAGCCGCGGTGCGCTCGCTCCGGTTCGAGCGCGGCCGGCACCGACAAGGTCATGCGTAACACCGCCCCGAGCGGACTCAGCGTGTATTGCGCGACCCATTCGATGAAGCGTCGGAGCGGTGTCGTAAGCGGCGGAACATCAACCTTAGCGACGATGTCCTTGATGCGCTCCTCAGGCAGAGCGCCGGCCGCGGTCGGGTCGGCTTCGTCCCACACCACGCCAACCGCCTGGCGTCGCCCGAGCGGCACGCGCACGATGTCGCCGACCGCAATGCCTTCGGCCGGCGCTCTATAATCGTAGGGCGCGAGCGGCAACGGGAGAAGGACGCGGAATCGTCGAGACTCGCGGCCGTTCGAAGTGGCGAGTCCAGAATCCATGCGCTAGTATCGCGGGTGATGCCAATCAGCGGGGCATGAACGTATCGCGACCGACACTTGTTTGCTGCGAAATCTTGCCGTCCCCCTCCGCCTCAATTGCTCTTTCGGTGGTCGCTCCATGAAATTCTTTGTCGATAGCGCCGATATCGCCGAGATCCGCGACCTATCGGCCGCCGGCCTGGTCGACGGCGTCACCACGAATCCCTCGCTGGTGGCAAAAACCGGGCGAAAGTTCTTCGACGTCCTGGCCGATATCTGCGCCGCGGTCGACGGGCCGGTCAGCGCCGAAGTCGCCGCAACCGATTTCGACACCATGCTCGAGGAAGGTCGCCAGCTTGCCGCGCTCGCCAAGAACATCGCCGTCAAAGTCCCGCTCACGCGCGATGGGCTCAAGACCTGCCGGACGCTCGCTCAAAGCGGTACCAAGGTGAACGTCACTCTCTGTTTTTCAGCCAACCAAGCGATCCTCGCCGCCAAGGCCGGAGCAGCATTCATCTCGCCGTTCATCGGCCGCCTCGACGACGTTGGCGAGGACGGTATGGAACTCATTCGCGACATACGCACCATCTACGACAATTACGATTCGTTCACGACCGAGATTCTAGTCGCCTCGATCCGCCACCCTCGTCACGTGACGGAAGCGGCGAAGATCGGGGCCGATGTTTGCACGGTGCCACCCGATGTGCTGCGCAAACTCGCGCACCATCCGCTCACCGACCGCGGACTCGAAGCATTTCTGGCCGACTGGAAGAAGACCGGCCAGACCATCCTCAATCGTTAGGCCGGAATGGTCTCCGACTCAAAGAATGCCCCCACCGCGCGCGCGGCATCGGTTGCGCGCAGCGCCGCGGTCAAGGCGTATCTCGAAAAACACCCGACATTTCTCGTCGATCATCCCGAGTTGGTTCAATCGCTTGCCGCGCCGGTTACATCGTGCGGCGACAATGTCCTCGACATGCAACGCTTCATGGTCGAGCGCCTCCAGCACGAGGTCCGCCGCCTCAAATCGCTGCAGGACGAACTGGTCAAGGTGGGCGAGTCGAACCTCGCGAGCCAGACGCAAGTTCACGATGCGATCCTCGCGCTGCTCGAGGCGCGCACCTTGGAACACCAGATCGAGATCGCGACCAACGACTTCACGCGCCACCTCGCGGTCGACGCCATCTGCATCGCGATCGAGGCCTCGGTGCCCGGCAAGCGCGGACGCGGGGTTCGAATCATCGAGATCGGCACTGTCAACCGGCTCCTTGGGGAGAGCGCCATCATTCTGCGCGAGGATGTCGAGGCCGAAGGCATGCTTTACGGCAAGGCGGCGAAAGCGATTCGATCGGATGCGTTGCTGCGTCTCACCCTGGGCCCGCTCGGCCCGCACGGACTGCTTGCGCTGGGTGCGCGCGATAAACGACGCTTCCAGCCGGACCAAGGCACCGAATTGCTGAGCTTTCTTGGCCACGTCGTTACTCGCTCGCTCAAAACGTGGCTCGATCTACCGGGTTGACCAACCGATTGGCCGACGACGCCGGCCGCACGGCGCTCGACGATTGGCAGCGCTGGCTCGCGAGCGAGCGGCGCATGTCGCCGCACACGCAAAGCGCTTACGCCACCGACTTGGCGGCGTTCCTCGATTTCCTGGCAGTGCATCGCGGCGGACGACTAACGCTCGCGGACTTGCTGGCTTTGGCACCGGCCGACTTTCGCGGTTACCTCGCGCAGCGGCGGACGCGGGGGTATGCGCCACCTTCGACGGCCCGCGCCATGGCGGTCGTGCGCAGCTTCTATCGTCATCTTGCGCGATCCCGCGGACTCGCCAACCCGGCGCTCGACGCTGTCCGCACACCCAAAGTGCCGCGCAGCATCCCGAAAGCCCTGGCGATCGACGAAGCCCAAGCAGCGATCGACGCGCTCGGCGACGGCGACGGTCTCCCATGGGTCGCGGCCCGCGATGCGGCGGTCTTGACGCTCCTGTATGGCGCCGGTTTGCGCATCGCCGAGGCGCTGGGGCTCGATCGGGCGGATGCGCCGACTGGCGGCTCAATCGTCGTTCGCGGCAAGGGCAACAAAGAGCGCATGGTCCCGATTCTGCCGGCAATTGTGACCGCGACCAGCCGCTATCTCGAGCTCTGCCCGCATCGGCTTCGACCCCACGACCCACTGTTCGTCGGCGTGCGCGGCAAGCGACTCAAGGCCGGGATCGTTCAAGCGCGGATGCGGGCGTTGCGACGCTCGATCGGGCTGCCAGAAACGGCGACGCCACACGCGCTCCGCCATAGCTTCGCGACCCACCTTCTCGCGTTCGGCGGCGAAGCTGCCGATCTGCGGACGATTCAAGAACTCCTCGGCCACGCCTCGCTCTCGACCACGCAGCTCTACACTGAGGTCGATTCGGCGCGGCTGCTCGCGGTCTACGACAAGGCCCACCCCAAGGCCTGACGGGCCTCGCGCCGCACGGCGATTCGTCAGCGCCCCTTCAAGAACAGCACTTCGGGTCGCATCGGCAGCGTTTGGCTGGCGAGCATGATGGTGTCGCTGTCGTGATACTTCACCGGATAGCTCGCTTGCGCGAGCTGGACGAAATGGCTTACCGCGCTGCTCGAAATCAGGTGCATCGGCACGATGATCCGAGGCTTTAAATGATCGAGCGCTTTGAACAGCTCGGCATGGGTCATAGTCACGGCTCCGTCGACGGCAACGAGCGCAACGTCGATCAGGCCGAGATCAAGCAACTGGTCGTCGGACAGCCGGCGGTGGACGTGGCTGATGTGGGTGATGCACATGCTGGCGGCCTCGAACACGAAGATCGAGTTGCCGTGGCCGACACCGGTGCCGACCGGATATTGATTGGTCGGCACGTTGCGCACGCGCAAGTCCTTGACCACGACATTGTGGCGAAGAAGCCCCGCGGTGCTCCAGCCACGCAGCGCCAACAGGATTTCCGGTTCGATCATGTCGGTGAAATGCGTTGAGTGCGCGTTGTTCATGGTAACGACGTGCGGCAAGCGGGAGGGGCGGACGTAGCCGTTGTAGTCGGTGACCGCACGGACGCCTTCAGCCGTTTCCACTTCGAACGAGGCATGGCCGAGAAACGTCAGTCAAACCTGTTCGGCCGGCACCGCCGCGACGTGGAGCGCTGCCCGATGCAAGAGCGGGACCGTTCCCGAGAGTCGTAGGCAAGTCGCTTCGGCCTTTGCCACCGCGAGAGCGGCAACAGCCACGATCATCGGAACCAGGAGCTTCCGCAATCTTATCGCGACGAGCATTGTCCACTCCCCGGTGCCCGCACTCAGCGATCGGCGTCGTACCGGCATCGCAATGCCGAACAAAACAACATTACACTGGTTCGTCGTCGCTTGGTCCGGCGTCCGCGTCTAGTCGGCGCGGCGGCAGGCCAAGAGAGCGAGCGCCAGCGGTCCGAGCGCAACGGCGACGCCCATCGTGGCGAAGCCGAGGCCCCAGCCGATGATCGACGGTCCACCAGCGGCATCAAGCGCGACCCCGACTACCAATGGCCCCAAGAACCCGGCGCCGAAGCCAAGCGTGGAATGCACCGCCATGGTGGCACCGCGTTGCTCAGGCTTGACGGCGGCGAGAGCGCCTACGGTGAGCGAGGCTGAATCGAGGCTGACGAGTGCGCCGAACAACAGACAAAGCGCGGCCACCGCCGCATAAGGCAATCCGGCGGTGAAACCGATCACGGCACTCAAGAGGGCCGAAGCAAGCATATAGGCGCTGACCCAACGTCGCCGGTCGAAGCGCATCGAGATTTCGTTGCCGATTAAGCTCGAGAACGTACCGAGAAAATTGGCGATAGCGACGACCAAGGTCGGTCGGAGGACCGCTGCCCCGCCGCCATGTGCCGCCAACACGTAGGCGAGAAACGCGACCATCCATTCGCGCATGGCGAAGAGCTCCCAACAGTGCGCGGCGTAAGCAAGGACGTAACCCATCGCATCGCGGTTACGCGCCACCGGGCGAAAGTCGAGGAGCGCGCCTTGTGGCCGCGCCGCCCTGGGTGCAAGCGGTCGAAGCACGAGCGCGACGATCGCGAATGCCAGCGCCGCGCCGACGGCACCGACCGCAAACGACCAGCGCCAGCCGATCCAGGCGCCGATCTCGCCGGCCAGCAAGAACGAGATGCTGACCCCCATGCCGAAGGTAGCGGTGTAGAACGATACCGAACGCGGCTGGTTTGGCCCGGTCAGCCTATCGGAAAGCGCCTTGAGGCCCGGCATGTAGGTGCCACCGAGGCCGACACCAGCGATCAAACGAAACGCCAGGGCAGACCAGAATCCATCGGCAAAAAGCGCGAAGCCGCTCAAGCCCGCTACCGTCAAGCCGGTGCCAAACAAGTAGATGCGCCGTCCATCGATGCGATCGGTGAGTGCGGTCAGGACCGGCACCGACGCCATGTAACCGCCGTAGTAGATCCCGCCGATCCAACCGGCTTCGGTGTTCGATAGAGTCCACTCGGCGATGAACGTCGGCAGCAACGCCGAATAGGCGGCGAAGCCCAGCAGACTCAGCGCGTGCGCGAGGCAGGTGAACCAGACCAAACGGCGCTCCGACATCGGCCAGCCTCAACGCTCTATCGCCACCTTCGACGCTCTATCAAAAGAGCGCCGCGAAAATTTAGTCGCGCAATGTCGAGCGGCGCTCGGCGACATCCGCGAACTTCGCCGCCAGCCTACCGACTCGGCTCAAATCATGCCTTCGGATCGGAATGTGATGCCGCCGATGAATGTCAGCAGTCGGCCGGGGCCTGCGGTTGAGCGGGTTCTTGAAGTGCCCTATTGCGCGGGCGCGGGCGCAAGAGCGTTCCCCTTCAAGGCGCGAAATCACGCCGCCGATCGACTAAATATGCAGCGGTCGACCGGCGACGGCGAGCGCCGCTTCCTTCATACCTTCGGCCAATGTCGGATGGGCGTGACTTATCATGGCGATGTCCTCTGCCGCGCCGCCGAACGCCATCACCGCCACCGCTTCGTGAATCAGCGTGCCGGCGTCGGGGCCAATGATGTGACAACCCAAGATGCGGTCGGTTTTCTTATCGGCAAGAAATTTGATGAAGCCGGCGTTGTTGCCGGTGACGGTCGCCCGGCTGACGGCGGTGAATGGAAATTTGCCGACGTTGTAGGCGACACGGTCCTGCTTCAATTGCTCTTCGGTCTTGCCGACCGAGGCCGCCTCGGGCCAAGTGTAGACCACGCCCGGAACCAAGTTATAGTCGACATGGCTGGCTTGGCCGGCGATCATTTCGACGCAGGCGATGCCGTCCTCGGACGCCTTGTGCGCCAGCATCGGTCCCGCGATCACGTCGCCGATCGCATACACGCCTTTGACATTGGTCTCGAAGGAGTGATTGACCACGATGCGTCCGCCCTTGTCGCGCTCGATACCGAGCGCATCGAGACCGAGACCGTCGGTGAAGGGCCGCCGCCCGATCGACACCAGCACAATATCGACCTTCAGAGTTTCCGCCTTGCCGCCCTTCGCCGGCTCGATCGTGAGATCGACGCCGGACTTTCCCGGCACAGCGGCCGTGACCTTGGTCGACAGCTTGAACGCCATGCCTTGCTTGACGAGGATTTTTTGCAGCTCCGTCGAAAGCTCGGCGTCCATGTTGGGCGTAACGCGGTCGAGAAACTCGACCACCGTCACCTTGGCACCCAACCGCCGCCACACCGAACCCAGTTCGAGCCCGACATAACCGCCGCCGATCACGATCATCTCGCCGGGCACTTTGTCGAGGACCAGCCCGCCGGCCGAGGAAACGATTCGCTTTTCATCGATCGTCACGCCCGGCAGCGGTGTCACTTCCGAACCAGTGGCGATCACGATGCGCTTCGCCTTCAGGGTTTCGGTACCGCCCTTGGCGAGTCTTACCGTGACCGTGTCGGCTGAAGCGAGAATGCCGTAGCCCTGCAAGTGCGAGATCTTGTTTTTCTTGAGCAGAAATTCGACGCCCTTAGTGTGTTTGGCGACGACCGCATCCTTTCGCGCCAGCATCTGGGCGAGGTCGACCTTGACGCTCGCCTTGATGCCGTGCTCGGCGAAGGAGTGGCTGGCCGCGTCATAGAGTTCGGACGAATGCAGCAGCGCTTTCGACGGAATGCAGCCGACGTTGAGGCAGGTGCCGCCCAGCGTGGCGCGTCCCTCGACGCAAGCGACCTTCATGCCCAATTGTGCGGCGCGGATCGCAGCGACGTAGCCGCCGGGCCCGCCACCGATCACAACGAGATCGAACGAAGTCTCAGCCATGGGTTGCTCCCCGCCAGCCTTACCGCAATGCCGGATAGGCGCTTAAAGCCCGAACAACAGCCGGTCTGGATTCTCGATGCACTCTTTGACGCGCACGAGAAAGGTCACCGCCTCGCGCCCGTCGATGATGCGGTGATCGTAGGAGAGCGCCAGGTACATCATCGGCCGCGCGACGATCTGGTCGCCGACCACCATCGGCCGCTTTTGGATCTTGTGCATGCCGAGAATGCCAGACTGCGGCGGATTGAGGATTGGCGAAGACATCAGCGAGCCGTAGACGCCGCCATTCGAGATCGTGAACGTCCCGCCCTGCAACTCGTCGACCGCGATCTTGCCGTCGCGCGCCCGTTCGCCGAAGTCGGCGATGGTTTTCTCGACGTCGGCAAACGACAGTCGGTCGGCGTCGCGGATTACCGGGACGAGCAAGCCTTGCTCGGTGCCGACCGCGACACCGATGTCGTAGTAGTTTTTGTAGACGATCTCAGCACCATCGATCTCGCCGTTGACGGCCGGAATCTCCTTGAGCGCCGCGATCGCCGCCTTGACGAAAAAGCCCATGAAGCCCAACCGCACGCCGTGCTTCTTTTCGAACTCGTCGCGGTACCGCTCGCGGTAGTTCAGCACCGCGCTCATGTCGGCTTCGTTGTAGGTGGTGAGCATCGCGGCGGTGTTCTGCGCCTGCTTCAAACGCTCAGCGATGCGCAGACGCAACCGGGTCATGCGGACTCGTTCCTCGCGATCCTCCTTCGAGCGCGGACCCGAGGGCGCTCCCGCTGCGAGCTTGGCCTCGACATGGGCGATGACATCGCCCTTGGAGATACGACCGCCCTTGCCGGTGCCCGGAACGGAATTCGGGTCGAGCTTTTGTTCGGTGACGGCTTTCTGGACCGCCGGCGATAGCGTCGCCGCCGTTCGGGCCGCGGGCGTAGACGCCACGGCCGACTTCAGCGGCGGGGCAGCGGGCTTGGCGCTCGGGGCGGTTTTTACTCCCGCGGCGCCTTCGGCGATACGGCCGAGCAGGGCACCGATCGCCACCGTCGTGCCAG
>SHVV01000036.1 GCA_009694095.1 Alphaproteobacteria bacterium
CGGCGGCTTCATGCACTTCAATGTCGCGCAGTCGGCAAATCAGCAGATCTTCACGACGCTTCAGGCTGCGATGGGGAAGCTGACCGGCGCAGGCCGGAGCGAACCGCCAGGCCGGGCCCTAATTGTTTCCTAAACCTTGGTGAGGTGCCTCACCATGAGACACACCGCCCCCCTAACCGCCCGCGATGTTGCCCCCGGCTGGATTTTTCCACCCGATACGCCTGCGCCCACATCCACGGGCCGCCGTGCCCCATTACGAGCCCGATTTCTCGCGGGAGGCGCCGACCTTCTCGCCGATGACGAACTCCTCGAACTCGTTCTCCTCCAGGCGATGCCGCGTGGAAACGCGCGGGCGGTCGTTAGAGACCTGATCGCGAAGTTCGGCGCTTTCAACGGCGTTGCCGACGCGCCCGAGATCGCCCTTTGCCAGGTTCCGGGCATCGGCGATGTCCAGGTCGTCTCCATCAAACTAGCCCGCGCGACCGCGCTGCGGCTGCTCCGCGCCGAAGTCCTCAAGAAATCGGCGACTCATGGCGAGCCGTCGTCGACTATTGTCAGGCGGCGATGGCGGGCGTCGCGCGCGAGCAATTTCGCATCCTTTTCCTCAACCGCAAAAATGTCGTCATCGTCGATGAAGTGCACCAAGAAGGAACCATCGACCACGCACCGGTCTACCCGCGCGAAGTGGTGAAGCGAGCGCTCGAAGTCGGCGCCAGTGCGCCCATCCTGGTTCACAAGCATCCTTCAGGCGATCTGACGCCCTTGGCGGCCGACGTCGCCATGACGCGCTACATCGCCGCGGCCGCCAAGGTGATCGACATCTCACTCCACGATCACATCGTCATCGGTGCCAATCGGCACACCAGCTTTCGCGCCGCGGGATTGTTGCCTTGAGGCTCTGGCGAAAATGCGCCGGCGCCATGCCGGCGCAGCCGCCTAAGCTGCCAACAAGTTCTCGTAGTATTTCTGAACTTTCTTGAGGTCGATCCGGTTCAAGAAGTTCGAATACGCCATCCACACTGCGAGACCGTTGAGATCGCGGAACTGCGGCGGCAAGTAGAGCGGCGCGTCGATCACGCCGGCCTTGTACTGACGGAAGAGCACCGGCACGTCCTCAAGCGTGATTTTGCCGACGAACAAGAACGGAATCACCTCGGGCCGGCCGAAACGTATCGCGGTGCGGAGGAAGTTGTAGACCATGATGAAGCCGCGCGCGTAGACGGTGTCCTTGGTGAACGGCGCACCGCCCGTCACCATGCCGCCGCGAAAGACCCGTTTGGCGTGCGCGAAGCATTCCTGCTCGCTATAGCCCTCGGTACGGTAGAACTCGCAGACATCGAGGAAATCGGCGCCGTCCTCAGCTTTGTCGCAAGCGATGATCCGATTGTTGATCTTTCGCGCCCGGTCCATCGTCATCGCGAAATGGAAAATCTCCATCAAGACGGCGAGACCTTCCTGGATGTGCGTACAACAGGGTGGTCCCTTTCCGAGCCAAGTCGCTATCCGCTGCTTCGATCCAGACAGCGTCGTACCGATGTGAACCCAACCTTCGTGCACTTCGAGGATGTCGCGATCTCGACTCGAGAACATGCCGCCGCGGCGCACCTTGACGTAATCAGAACCCGCCGCGGCGTCGGAAACGATGCCATCGTCGAGGGTGACGTGCACTTCGTGGTCGTGAAAATAGTCGTCGAACCGGCCTTGCAGTTGGGTGACGAGTTCGTCGGCGGTGATGTTTTTTGGATGCGAGGCGCCGAGCTGCGTATCGGAAACGCCTGAAAGCATCTTATACATCAGGCGCCCGAGCTGGACCGCGGTCGTTTCCTCGTCGATGAAATGGTCCTTGGGGCTGCCGTAAAGCACGCGCGAGTACTTGTGGTAATCGGGCGTTCCTCGCGCCACCAACATGCGGACCGAGTCCTGATACTCGTTGGCGTTGCGAATGATGATGCGTCCAAGGTCGTCGTCGGCCCCAACCGCTTCCGTCGCGTCACGCTTGATTTGATCGAACTCTTCGATCTTGGCCTCGGCATCGAAGCTCAGCGCGTTCTTGTCGCGATAATATTCCGCGTCCACTTTCGGCAGTTTTTTGAACTTGCCCTTGAAAAAGTCGTCCTCGATCGAGTCATCCCAACTGATCGCGTTGAGGATGCGGATCGGTTTTTGCGCCTTGACGAGCCGCTCGGACAACGACCCAATGCGTTCTTTGTAGGTCAACCAGACGTTCCTCTTCGCCATGTTCGCCCCCGATCTATCGTCATTTTATCTTTATTTTACAGTAATTTGTTGGAGAATCCAGCATTCGTGCGTTAGCTTAACTCGGCGGCTCCGGCGGCGTGACCCAAGCTTAGTGCCACTCGTCCGGAGTTAACGACATGCCAAGCGATCTCGGCGACCGCAGCTATCCGCAACGACCGTTTGTCGGCGTCGGCGCCGTCATCTTCAAAGAGAGTAGCGTTCTTCTGATCAAGCGCGGCCGTCCACCGCGCCAGGGGCAATGGAGCCTACCCGGAGGCCTGCAACACCTCGGCGAAACCGTTTTCGAAACGGCCCGACGCGAGATCAAAGAGGAAACCGGCCTCGATATCAGCCCAAACGGTTTAGTCGAGGTGGTCGATTCGATCACCCGCGATGATGATGGTCGCGTCCGCTACCACTACACCTTGGTCGATATCTGGGCCGAGTGGCGTTCCGGAGAGGTGACCGCCGGCGATGACGCCGCGGCTTGTGCATGGGTCGAACTCGACGACATCGAGCGGTACGATCTTTGGTCAGAGACCGTAAGGGTGATCATGCTCGCGCTCACCTGTCGACGAACGAAAACCGCTACCAACTAGCGGCGTCCGCGTGGGCGAGTCGGGGCGGCTCTGCTAGCCCACGTGGTGGGGGTCTGGCGAAAGGTGTACTATCCGTCTCGTGCCGAGACCCGTCGGGGGCGGCGCTTCAATACTAAGGAGGGAAGGCCATGCTGACACGGTGGGCATTCGCTATCAGCCTCGTCGCAGCGATAGCATTTCAGGCATCGCAGACGGTCGCACAGGAGAAGAAAGTTCGAATCGGATGGTCGATTTCCAAGTCAGGATTTCTTGCAGTCGCGACCAACGTTCAGATTCAGGCATACGAGCTTTGGAAGGAACAGGTCAACGCCAAGGGCGGCCTCGACATCGGCGGCAAGGAAAAACGCCAAGTCGAATTCGTCATCTACGACGATCAGTCCGATAGCGGCAAGATTCCACAGATTTACGAAAAACTCATCAGCGACGACAAAGTCGACCTCATCTTCACTCCGTACGCGACGCCGCTTCACATCGCGATGACGGCCGTGGTCGAAAAATCCAAGATCCCCACCGTCGGCAATACCGCATCATCGACCAACATCCGCGAGATGGGCGGCCGCTATATGTTTTGGACGTGGCCGGCGCCGGATTTGTTTGTGCCGGAGATCGTCGAGTTCTTGAAGTCGGTCAACGTCAAGAACGCGGCGATGTTGACGCTGCAGCTACCGGTGAATCTTGAATACAAGAAGTTCACCCTGCCGCTGCTCGATAAGGGCGGGATCAAGCTTGCGCTCAATCAGGAGTACCCGATCGACATCAAAGACATGACGACAATGGTCGAGGGCGTGAAGAAGGCCGGTGTCGATGCGATGATCGGTTATGCCTATCCCGGCGACAGCATCCTCTACATCGACAAGGCGCGCGAACTCAATGTCAAAGCGTCGGTGCAGTTCCTTCTGATCGCGCCGCAAATTCCGTTCATGATCCAGAAGTACGGCAAGACGCTCGACGGCGTCACGACGATCGGCTTCTGGAGCCCGAACGTGAAGGAATGGCCCAAAGCAAAACCGTTCTACGACGCGTACAAGAAGCGGTGGAATGAAATTCCCGACTACGGCGATACGGTGATCTCCTATCTCACCTGCGAGATCATGGAAGAAGCGGTCGGGAAGGTCGGGCTCGACCGCGAAAAGATTCGCGAATACATCGCGACGACCACGTTCCAAACCATCGCCGGACCGGTCAAGTTCGAAAAGCAGAACAATGTCACCACTCAACCGGGCGTCGCTCAGATCCAAAACGGCGAACCGCAACTCGTGTGGCCGCCGAAGATTGCGACCAGCAAGTTCCAGCCAAAGACCAGCTGGTAACCGTCTACCTTGATGGCATGGACCGGGCGAGCGACCGCCCGGTCCATCGCCGCGCCGCGCTCGCCTAGGAATCGACGACCGAATCGAGAGGAACGCCATGGATTTGGAGCTTAAGGGAAAAGTCGCCCTGGTTACCGGCGGTAGCCAAGGCATCGGCAAGGGAATTTGTACCGAACTCGCACGTGAAGGCGTCCATGTCGCGCTTTGCGCGCGAAAGCCCGGACCGCTGGCCGAGACCAAACGCGAGATCGAAGCACTCGGGGTCAAGAGTTTGGCGCTCGAAGCCGACGTCACGAACAAGTCCGATATCGAGCGGACGGTTCAAAAGACGCTCGATACCTTCGGCCGGATCGACATTCTCGTGAACAACGCCGGCGGCGATGCCGCCAACAGCCACTGGGTCGACGACCCCGACGATGTGTGGGAGAAGAACTACAATATCAATTTGTGGCCTTGCATCCGCTTCACCCGACTCGCCGTCAAAGCGATGAAAGCGCAAGGTGGCGGTAACATCGTCAATGTCTCTTCGGTCGGCGGCAAGATCGTCAGCTGGCCGGGTACCAGCGACTACAGCTCCGCCAAGGCAGCGATCCTCATGCTGACGCTCACGTGGTCGGTCGACCTCGCGCCCAACAACATTCGAGTCAATTGCGTCAATCCAGCGTTGATCCGCACCCCGCTCTGGGAGGAACTGGCGAAATCATTCGTGCCGCAGTTGGGCAAGAACGTCGAGGAAGTGTTCAAGTCCTTCACCGAGCGGCTGACCGTCAAACGTACCGGCAAGCCTGAGGAAGTGGGCTGGGTCGTCGCATTTCTTGCCTCGAATGCCCGCGCCGGCTTCATCACCGGACAATGCTGGAACGTCGACGGCGGCTACATCCGAACCATCTGATCGGATCAGCCGATGAGCCTCGTCATCTCGGCAGACTCGCATATCATCGAGGCGCTCGATCTGTGGACCAAGGTGCTTGCCGCCAAATACGGCGAGCGCTTGCCGCAGTTGGTCTCCGAGTGCAATGGCGAGCCCGGGACCTACTTCTTCACCGGGCTCGAATACGTCAACCTCGGTGCCGTCGAACCGCGCGACACCAAGGACTCAACCGCGGCGACCAGCGGTATGTCGGATGCGTTGGTCGACAAGGTGAATCGGTCGAACACCGATCCGGCGATCCGGCTCGAGCTTATGCAGCTCGATGGCATCGCGGCGGAAGTCATCAATCCGACGATCGCACTCCTCACCATGCGGGCGCCCGATCCCCGCATGGTCTTCGATTGCTGTCGGCTCTACAACGACTGGATCGCGGACTATTGCAGCGCCGACCCAAAGCGCCTGCTCGGCAGCGCTCTCATCCCGACCGATGAAGTCGAGCGCGCGATCGGCGAGTTGCGCCGCATCGCCAAGAAAGGACTCTGCAACGCCATCGTCTATACCGACGTCAAACCCAACATGAAGCCCTACCGCGACCGCCACTACGACCGTTTTTGGGCGGCGGCGGTCGATCTCGATATCCCGATTCAATTGCACGTTATCCCCGGACAAACGCGTGATCCTTACACGCTGCAAACGCCGGCCGAGCGCGAGCTGATCCCGAAGCAATATCTCGCGATCATGTCCGAGCCCAGTCCCATCCTCGCCAACGAATTCGTGTTTGGCGGCATCTTCGACCGCCATCCGAAGCTCCAAGTCATCTTGGGCGAGCGCGAAATTTCGTGGTTCCCCTATTTCTTGTTTCGCCTGCGTCAACTCGAAGGCGGCCTCGGCGAATCGCTCCGCATGTGGAAGATCAAGAAACCGGTTGACGAGTACATGCGGACGCAAGTCTGGCACGGCTTCACCGACGATCAGTTTTTCGATCTCGCCTACAAAGTCGTCGGGTCGGATCGGATCATGTGGGGGTCCGATTTCCCGCACCCACGCAACACGTTCCCGAACAGCCGTAAAATCATCGATCGAGTGTTGAAAAACGTTCCACCTAAGGTGAAAGCCGACGTCGCCGGACGCAATGCCGCCCGGCTCTTCAAGATCGATCCGCCAAAATCGAAGACCGAGGCGGCCGTGCCCGTTAAGCTACGCGCACGGCCGACGAGAACGAAGAAAGCGACTCGCCGTTAGCGGGAGGGGCGGCCCGGCCGCCGCTTCGGCAGGATCCGCCTCAGAACGCGCGGGTGGTCATCGAGGCGACGCGCTTCTGATCGTAGACCCGGCCCCACATGCGATAGGAAAAATCGGTTTCGGTTCGCATGTTGATCGGCGGCGCCTTGGTCGTCACCCGCTCGCCGCCCATGTAGAGACCGACGATTTTCTTCTTGTCGAGCAGAACGTTGATGTCAGCGAGCGGATCGCCGTCGAACGCGACCAGATCGGCGAGATAGCCCTTTTCGATCACGCCGATCTTCGCCGTGCCGCCGAACAATTCGCCATTGATCGCGGTTCCGGCGCGTAGGCCCTCAGCCGGCGTCAGTCCGACGTGCTCGACCAGCAGCTTGATCTCGAGCGCGTGCCATTCGCCGGCTGGGCAGCAGGCGAAGCCCGAGTCGCTGCCAGCCAAGATGCGGCAGCCGGCGGCGCGCGCCTTGCGCATCGAGGCGACGGTCGCCTCCCACTCGGCCTGGCCGATATGCGTTACGTCGTTGTAGCTGTCGGTCGGCTGGGTAAAAGTCGTGAAGTTGTGGATGATCGTGAGCTCGGGGCAGAGAATCGCGTCGGCTTCGAGAACGGCATCGATTGCTTCGTCCGTGAGATGGGCGGCATGGCAAATAACGCGCGCACCGGCGCGCGCTGAATGCAGGACGGCCTCGGTGCCCTTGGCATGCACCTTGACCCACTTGCCGAGCCGGTTCGACTCGGCAACCAAGTGTTTCGTTTCCTCGGCGTTGAAACAGGCAGCAATGCCGCCGTCCAAGTTGCGGACCTTGCCGTCCATTCCGAGTTTGATGAAATCGACGCCGTCCTTGACCTGCACCCTGATCGCTTCGAACCCTTGATCAAGGCTCGTGACCCGGGTTCGCACCGCGACCGGATTATTGAACCAGGTCGGGTAAAAATCGGCGTAGCCCAATCGAGTGGTGATGAACGGTCCGGTACAGATCGTGCGCGGTCCGGCGAATAGCCCGGCGTTGATCGCATTGCGGCACGCGATGCCGACGCGACCCGTGGTCGCACCATCGATGACGCCGGTGTAGCCGGCCGCGAACATCCGTTGCAGATTGATCATCATGCGCAGCGCACGAAACTCGAGCGGCGCGTAGAGATCGACGTCTTCCTCGGTGTTCGCGTTGCCGGCGCCGATATGCGTATGGCCATCGATCAAGCCCGGCATGACGAAGTGGCGCGAGTGATCGACGACGCTGTCGGACGCGGCCGGCCGTGGCGCCGCAGCGGTAGGGCCGACGTAGGTGATCACGCCGTCGGTGGCGACCACCGTTTGGTTACGCAGCGCCTCATCGGAGCGCGCGGTGAAAAGCTTGCCGCAGCGGAAGTAGTGCGCCATGTCAGGTGCTCCTGGTCAGCGGATGCCAATCCGATTTTCTTTGGCGAGCGCGGCTACCGTCTTTTGGTCGTAAATTATTTGCCACATACGGTAGGAAAACTTGGTTTCGGTGCGTGCATTGATTGGCGGCGCCTTCACCGTCAGCGGTTCGCCGCCGAGGTAGAGCCCGCGCACCTTCGACTTGTCGAGAATAACGTCGATGTCGGCCAGTGGGTCGCCGTCGAATGCGACCATGTCGGCGAGGTAGCCGGGCGCCAGCGTTCAGGTCTTGCACGCGTCGCCGAGCAGTTGGCTCATGATCGAGGTGCCGGCGCGCAAACCCTGAGCCGGCGACAGTCCGGCATGGTCGACGAGAAGCTTGATCTCGAGCGCGGGCCATTCGCCGCACGGATTGCAGGCATAGCCCGAATCGCTGCCGGCGAGGATCGGAACGCCGGCGACGTGCACCTTGCGCATGGAGCCAATCGTCCGCTCTCATTCGCCTTGACCGTAAGCGATGCGGTCATAATAGGGATCGGTTGGCTGAGTGAAACAGGTGAAGGTGTAGATGATGGTGAGCTCGGGGCACAGGATCGCGCCGGCGTTGAGCACTTCGTCGATCACCTCGTCGGTGGCGTCGGCTGCATAGCAGATCATCTTGGCTCCCGCTCGCGCCGCATAGATCATGGCCTTCGTGCCCTTGGCGTTCACCTGACCCATTTTCCAAGGCGGTGGCATTTCGCGATCAGACGCTTGGATTCATCCTCGGTGAAGCAGCCGGCGAGCGCACCCTTGAAGTTCCGCTGCCTGCCATCGAATCCGAGCTTGATAAAGTCGACGCCATCCTCGACCTGGGCCCGGATCGATTCGATCGCGCCGTCCATCGTGGTTACGAGCTCGCGTAACGAATAGGGATTGTGAAACCAGTTCGGATAGAGGTCCGGCGCGCCGAGCCGGGTGGTGAGAAAGCCCCCCGAGCAAATCATCCGCGGGCCCGGGAACATGCCGCTGTTGATGGCGTTGCGCACGGCCAAAGCGATCCGTCCCGAACATCCGCCGTCGATGACGCCGGTGTAGCCAGCCCCGAACATACTCTGGGCGTTGACGAGAGTCCTGAGCGCACGAGACTTGATCGGTCCGTAAATATCCATGTCCTCTTCGGCCATGGCGTTGCCTGCGCCCAAATGGTGTGGCCATCGATCAACCCTGGCATGACGAAGTGACGGCTGTGATCGACAATTCGATCGCCCCCGTTCGGCATGGACGCGTTCGCGGCAAGCCCAAGATAACGAATAACGCCATTTTCAGCGACGATCGTTTGCTCTCCGAGCGCAGCTTCGTCGAGACTGGTGAAGAGCTTGCCGCAGCGGAAGAAGGTCGCCATTCCTCTCCTCCTCTCGCTGGCCCGTCGTTAAATTCGCACGTTTCGTCGTACCCCCCCCCAGTCAGAACGATTCGCGAAAACGTTCAAACAACGCGTAAGATACGACCGCTATTGGCTTGGATCAGTAACCAGGGAGGCAAGAGATGCGTTTCGCCCCAAGAATGACTACGGCGGCCGCGTTGGTCGCTGTCACGATCGTTGTGTTCGCGGCGGGATCGACACCGGTCGCGGCCCAGTCGGTCGATCAGGCGCTGGCCGCTCGGCACGAAGCGGCGAAAAAAGAAGGAAAGCTGACCCTGTATGGCGTCGACACCGCGGAGTTGCTGCAGCAGCTCGGCGATGCGTTCAAGAAGCGATTCCCCGGAGTCGCGTTCGACTTCTTCCGCTCCGATTCGGCGACGATGTACCAGCGTCTCGAGGCCGAGGCCGCGGCCGGCCGGCACGTCGCCGACGCCATCATGCTGACGGCCGACCGCAGCGAAACCATGGAGGGCAAGAGCGAGCTTCTCAAGATCGATTCGCCGGTCGCGGCGATCTACCCCGCTGGCATCCAGCCGACGTCGGGCTACTGGTACAATTACGGCCTCAACGTCACGGCCTTCGCCTATAACACCGATCTCGTCAAGGCAAGCGAAGCGCCAAAAACCTGGTCTGACCTCCTCGATCCCAAGTGGAAAGGGAAGATCGGCATGCAAGACCCCAAGTCCGGCGCCGGCGGGGCTTATGCCTGGGTCGCGCGCATGCACAAAGTGCTGGGCGAGGAAAAATGGCATCCGTTCATGGACGCGATGGGAAAACAAATTGCGCGCTACGGCCAATATCTCCCGGTGCGCGAAGCGCTGGTGAGCGGCGAGATCGCCATCCAACTCGCGGCCTACCCCGACTTCACCGAACCGCTAAAGCTCAAGGGCGCCAAGATCGACTGGGCGACGCCGGAGCCGACGTTTTTCGTCGGCTTGACGATTCAAGCGAATGCCAAGGCGCCCAATCCAAACGCGGCAAAGCTATTCGTCGACTTCATGCTGACCGATGAAGGCCAGAAAATCATCGCCGACGCGGGCAAGATTCCAGCGCGACCGGAGTCGCGGCCGGGCGGATTCGTGCGGCTCAACGCGGCAAAGATGGAGCCGATGGATCCCAACCGCCTTTATGGCGCACGGGAAAAGACTTGGTTCGACAGCAATATCCAGAAGTACTTCGCGTCTGGACGTTAGCCACGAACGGCGGTCTCACGGCGCCCGGAGCGGCGCATTGCCCCAGGTGCTGCGCCCGCTTCGAAGTTCAAGGAATCGAGTCAGAGCATGTTCGATCTAGCGATCATCGGCGGCACGATCGTTGACGGCTCCGGCAAACCGGGGTTTTCCGGCGACATCGCGGTCGAAGCTGGAAAGATCGTCGCGCTTGGCAAGATCGAGGGCCAAGCCGCGACGACGATCGACGCCCGCGCCCGAGTCGTCGCGCCTGGATTCATCGACCTCCACACTCACTATGACGCGCAAGTCACCTGGGACCCGACTCTCGCCATTTCGCCGTGGCATGGCGTCACGACGGTGTTGATGGGCAACTGCGGCTTTTCAATCGCGCCGACGCGCCGCGAACACCGCGACCTGATCTTGCGCACGCTGGAGCGAGTCGAAGGGATGGGCCTGGCGACGCTGCGCGCCGGAATTGGCGAGGATTTTCCGCTCGATGAGTTCGCCTCCTATCTCGATGCGATCGAGCGCCGCGGTACGCTGATCAACGTTTGCTTCGCCGTCGGCCACACGGCCGTGCGCCTCAACGTCATGGGCGAAGACGCGGTCCGGCGCCGCGCGACGCGAGACGAGGTCACCGCGATGGCCCGCCTGGTTCGCGCCGCGCGCGAAGCGGGCGCCCGCGCCTTCACCACCTCCCTTTCGCTCGGGCAGTTTGCCTACGACGGGCAGGCGATTCCGAGCCGCCTTGCTGATTTTGACGAGATCGACTCGCTCGCCGGCGCGTTCGGCGCCGGCGGCCTAATGCAAGCCTCGATCGGCAAGCTCGAGTATCTCGAGCGCTTCAACGCGCTCTCGGCCAAGCACGACACCACGTTCATGTGGACCGGGATACTATCCGGATTGACGGGTCCCGGCTCGCACCGGAAATACCTAGCCGACGCCCATACGGTGCAAGACCGCGGACTGAAGGTCGTCCCGCAATTTTCACCGCTGCCGGTCGAGTTCGAGTTCGACTTCGACGTTCCGCTGCCGTTCGAACGGAGGCCGTTTATCGCCGCGAGCAAGACGCTCGACACAGCCGGTAAGCTTTCGCTGTACCGCGATCAAGCCTTTCGCCGAGCATTCAAGAACGATGCCCCTTCCGGACTCGACGCTGCGCTCAAGGGCTGGGCGACGCGCACCGTCATCGCCCATGTCCCAGGTGATCCGACACTCGAAGAACGCTCGCTCGCGGCGGTCGCGGCCGATCGCGGCATCGATCCAATCGATCTCATTCTCGATCTCTCGATCGAAAGCGATCTCAAGGCGCGTTTTCGGCTCGCGGTCCTCAATTTCGACGACGACGAAGTCGGCGAGATACTCCAGGACCCGTGCGGAGTCGTTGCGTTTTCGGATGCCGGCGCTCATGCGAGCCAATTGTGCAACGCCCACTACTCGACCCATTTGTTGCAGCATTGGGTGCGCGAGAAAGGCCTTCTTTCGCTAGAACGAGCGGTACAGATGCTAACTGGACGTCCGGCCGAAGTCGCTGGCCTTACCGATCGGGGGCGTCTCGAAATCGGCCGCGCCGCCGACATCGTCGTCTTCGATCCAGCGACCGTCGGTGCTACCCCTTTGCGCCGCTCTTACGACCTCCCCGCTGGCGGCGATCGAATCGTCAGCGACGCCAGCGGAATCGACGCCGTCATCGTCAATGGCACGATAACGCGCCGCCACGGGCACGATGCCGCTTTCGACGCCAAGCGCTTGCCTGGTCAGGTGCTGCGACTCGCGTGATAGCCCTCCCCCGCCAGCCGCTGCCCACCCAGTGATGTCGAACTCCCCTAGACTGCGCCCGCCGGCGTTCGGCATCGCGCTTCTCATCGCCGGCGGCATGGTGTTGGGCGCTGTCGATGCTTCGATCAAGCTGATTTCTCCGACCATCCCGGTCGGAGAAATCATGTTCATTCGTGGCTGTTTCACTTTGATCGGAATCGCGGCGCTCGCGGTCGCGCGTGGCGGCTTCAGCGCTGTTCGCGCTTTCAACTATCGCGACCAGTTCATCCGAGCTGGATGCTTCGTCGCCGGTACTTTTCTTTTCATCGAGGCGCTATGGCGCCTGCCGCTCGCCGAGGCCAATGCCATCTCGTTTCTTGGACCGGTCCTGGTGACCGCAATGGCGCCGTTCACGCTAAGGGAACAGGTCGGTTGGCGACGGTGGTTCACCGTCCTGATCGGATTCGCTGGAGTAGTGCTGATGCTGCGGCCGAGCGCGTCAGGGATCGAGTGGGCTGCGCTCTTTCCGCTCGGCGCCGCTTTCACGAGCGCCTATGCCGACATCGTCACCCGGAGATTGAGCGCGACTGATTCGGCCGTATCAATTCTTTTTTTCACCACACTCGCGGTCGTTCTGGTCGGCCTTGCCACGCTGCCGTTCGGTTGGCAGCCGCTCGACGGCTTCACGTTTGCGATCATCGCCGGCGTCGGTACGTTCGTTTTTGCGGCTCACTGGCTTATCGTTGAGGCGTTTCGTCATGCCGAAGCTGCCGTCCTCGCTCCTTTTAAGTACCTGATGCTGATCTGGGCGCTGATCATCGGCTACTTCGGTTGGGGCGAAGTACCGGACGGTTGGGCGGCCGTCGGCGGCGCGGCGATCGTTGTAAGCGGCCTCCTGCTATTTCGCTCGGCGACCCAACGCGCCCAGCAGGCGGTCGTGCTATAAACACCCGAAATTCATTCGAAGGCTGCCGATGATTCCGCGCTACACTCGGGCCGAAATGGCCGCAATTTGGGCGCCCGAGACGCGCTACAAAATCTGGCTCGAAATCGAGATCATGGCATCGGAGGCGCAAGAAAAACTCGGCGTGATCCCGAAAGGCGTCGCCGGAGCTCTGCGCAGCCGCGGCAAGTTCGAGATCGAACGAATCAATGTGATTGAAGCCGAGGTCAAGCACGATGTCATCGCCTTCCTAACCAACGTCGCTGAGAACGTCGGCCCGGAAGCCCGCTTCGTCCATCAGGGAATGACGTCTTCCGACGTGCTTGATACCGCGCTTGCGATCCAACTCGTGCGCGCTGCCGATCTGCTCATTGCCGACGTCGATCGGGTGCGGGCGGCGCTCAAAAAAATGGCGCTTTTACACAAGTTCACTCTGTGCGTCGGTCGTAGCCACGGCATCCACGCCGAGCCGACGACGTTTGGTCTCAAGATGGCCCAGGCTTTTGCCGAATTCTCCCGCGCCAGGCGCCGCTTGGAAGACGCGAAGCGGGAGGTCGGAACCTGCGCCATATCGGGCGCCGTCGGTACATTCGCCAATATCCACCCCTCGGTTCAGACCCATGTCGCCATGTCGCTCGGCCTTGCCGAAGAACCGATCTCGACCCAAGTCATTCCGCGCGATCGCCACGCCGCCTATTTCGCCGCGCTCGCGGTCGTTGCCAGCTCGGTCGAGCGGCTGGCAACCGAAATTCGCCATTTGCAGCGAACCGAGGTTCGCGAGGTGGAAGAGCCGTTCACTTCAGGGCAAAAAGGCTCGTCATCGATGCCGCATAAACGTAACCCGGTGCTGTCCGAGAACTTGACCGGACTCGCGCGGATCGTCAGGGCAGCCGTGATCCCGGCGCTCGAGGACGTAGCGCTTTGGCACGAACGCGATATCTCGCACTCGGCCGTCGAGCGCGTCATCGCGCCGGATGCGACGATCGCGCTCGATTTTGCGCTCCATCGGCTCGCCAATCTTATTGGAAACTTGGTCGTCTATCCCGAGCGCATGATCGAGAACCTCGACGCACTCAAAGGAGTCATCAATTCGCAACGAGTACTCCTCGCCCTGACCCAGGCCGGCGTCAGCCGCGAGGATTCATACGAACTTGTCCAGCGCGCCGCACATCAAGCGTTGGAAGAAGACGTGAATTTTCTCGACGTATTGAAATCCGAACCGGCGGTCACGGCCGCGCTGGACGTACGCGATCTCGCCGCTTTGTTCGATCTCGGATATCACACGCGCCATGTCGATTATATCTTCGCGCGCGTGTTCGGCCCTGGTTAGCGGCGGGCGATCGTCCGTCGCACGATATTCTTCGTCGCCGTCATGAAGAACTGCCCGACCAAGCACCGCTCTGGCGCCGGCTAGCGCTTGGTCGCAAACGGCGTGCGAACCGCCAGGCGGCCGAGCTTCGGGCCACACCGCCGACAGTGGCACTCGTCAATCTGACGCCGAGGTCGGCGAACGAAGTGATACTCACCGCCGCAGCGTACGCAGACCCATGTCAGGACCGCGTTCGCGGCATGCGAAAGGTAGTCGATCGCATGGTGAGCGACCGCCGGCTCGCCGAGCGTCTCCATCACGCGGCGCCACCCGGCGCCATGCCGGCAGTTCCGCTGGTAGCGGACGTCGGCAATGATATGGGCGCACTCGTGCAAGAACGTCGCGTCGCGGTCTGCTTCATGGCCTGGCGTCAACAGCGCCGCATTCAAGACAATGCGGCGCTCGGCGATGTAAGCAACACCGGCCGAAACTTTGGCGCGGCGTGAACTGGTGACCCGGGCGCCGAGGCATTCGTCATAGCCACGGCCAATCTTCTCGGCGCGCGCAAGCCGATCGCTCAATCCCCACGCGAGGACGACAGCAGCAACCGTGCCGAGCTTGCGCGGCGCCGAGTGAACCGGCGGCGCTTCAAGCGGTAGCGCGAGTTGACCTGGGTCGTTCCGAGTGCGACGACGATAATTCCGGAGAGTCACGGGCCTCAGCGCGAGTAACCATTCAAAAAATCCTGCCCGCCTCCCTCGTCTTGGGGAGTTCGATTGCAACAGTTTAGCGAAACTCGCGGCAGCTAGCGAGGTTTCTGCGGCGGCTATTTCTTGGCCGCTTCGGCTTCGAGTTGGGTTGCCGCCACTTCCTTGAACCGGTCCATCTCGCGCCGAATCTGGTGCTCCGAGACGTTGACCTTGGCCGCTTGGACATCGGCCCAAATTTTCCGAAACACGTCTTCGCTGCCGGGTTCGGTGAAGTCGACTTGAATGACTTCTTTCGCGTAGGTGTCAGCGGCAGCGCCTTTGAGCCCCAAATGCTCGCCGACCCAAAGCCCGAGCAATTTGTTACGACGGACGTTGATCTTGAACTCCGCTTCGGCCGATCGCGCGAAGCGGGCTTCTTCGCCTTTCTCTCGCTCGTTGAACGTGGCCATGCTCGCGGTGCTCCCTGTTCAGATGGCTTTATGGCAGGCATGGAGATAACGGCTCCGCCCCCCCAAATCAACTGCAAAGCGACGCCAATCGCGGCTAACGCTCGATCGGTTCTCGAGTCCAGGTTCGTTGTTTTGCGTCATCGATTGGACTATGTTGCCTCCCCAATCGAGCGCCTATAGTGGTTGGGACCCGGTAGCAACCGTTGGGGACCACGCATGGCTCGCCGCCGCCAACTCTACGAAGGAAAAGCCAAAGTCCTGTTCGAGGGACCGGAAGCCGGAACCGTCGTCTGCTATTTCAAAGACGACGCGACTGCCTTCAATGCGAAGAAAAAAGGCACGATCGAGGGCAAGGGCGTCCTCAACAACCGTATCTCCGAGTTCTTGATGACCAAGCTTGGCGAGATCGGCATCCCGACCCATTTCGTCCGCCGACTCAACATGCGCGAGCAACTGTTGAAGGAAGTGGAAATAATCAAAGTCGAAGTGGTGGTGCGGAATGTCGTCGCTGGTTCGCTTGCGCAACGCCTCGGCATGGCCGAAGGCTCGCCGCTGCCGCGCTCGATCATCGAGTACTTCTACAAGAACGACGAACTCGGCGACCCGATGGTCACCGAAGAACACATCACGGCATTCAATTGGGCGCACCCGCAAGAGATGGACGAAATCGTCCAGCTGACTCTTCGGATCAACGACTTCCTAACCGGATTGTTTCTCGGCATCGGCATTCGTCTGATCGATTTCAAGCTCGAATTCGGGCGCCTGTACGAAAACGATCAGGTGCGCATCGTTCTGGCCGACGAGATCAGCCCCGACAACTGCCGCCTGTGGGATGTCGTCACCAACGAAAAGCTCGACAAGGATCGGTTCCGCCGCGATCTCGGTAAGGTACCCGAAGCCTATGTCGAGGTCGCACGCCGTTTGGGCGTCATGCGCGAAGCCGAATTCGACGCGCTCAAGAATCGGCCTCGCCTCGTCGAGTAACCGCTAGTCCCGTGAAAGCGCGCGTCCACATCACCCTCAAGCCGGGGGTTCACGATCCGCAGAGCAAGGCGATCGCGAGTGCCCTCAAGGGCCTCGGCTTCGGCGGCTTCGACGACGTTCGTCAAGGTAAGTATATCGAGATCGACCTTGCCGATAGCGACCGCGCCAGCGCCGAGCGTATTGTCAAGGAGATGTGCGCCAAATTTCTCGCCAATCCAGTGATCGAAAACTACCGGGTCGATATCGACGCGACATGAAAGCGGCGGTCATCGTTTTTCCAGGGTCGAACTGCGATCGCGACATTGCCGTTGCGCTTGGTCAAAGCATTGGCTCGGCGCCAACGATGATATGGCATCGCGACACCGAACTGCCGCCGGCCGACCTGATTGTCGTGCCGGGTGGCTTTTCCTACGGCGACTATCTGCGCGCCGGTGCGATGGCGGCCCATTCGCCCATCATGCGCGAAGTGGTCGCGCGCGCGCGCGCCGGCACCGCCGTGCTTGCGATCTGCAATGGCTTTCAAGTCGCGACCGAATGCGGCCTATTGCCGGGCGTGTTATTGCGCAACTCAAATCTTAAATTCGTGTGCCGCGACGTACATCTGCGGGTAGAGAATCCATTCACGCCATTTACCCAGCAGTACGACGACGGCGAAGTCGTAACGTTTCCCGTCGCCCACCACGATGGCAACTACTTCGCCGACGCCGAGACCCATCGTTCGTTGCTGGACAACGACCAAATCGCGTTCCGCTATTGCGACCGCCGGGGCGGCCTCGATACTTCAGCCAATCCAAACGGCTCGCTCGACAACATCGCCGGAATTTTCAACGCCAACAAAAACGTTCTCGGCCTCATGCCGCACCCCGAGCGAGCATCCGATCCGGCGCTCGGCGGCAATGATGGGCGGCCGATGTTCGAGAGCCTCGTCGCTTCGTTGTCGTGACCGACACCGCTTCGCATAAGCCGCCGGCGATTACGCCCCAGGTCGTCGCCGCGCACGGCCTCAAGCCGGACGAGTACGACCGTATCGTCGCCGCGATCGGGCGTCCGCCCAACCTTGTCGAGCTAGGCGTGTTTTCGGTGATGTGGAGCGAGCACTGCTCTTATAAATCGTCAAAGAAGTGGCTGCGGCAATTCCCGACCACGGCGCCCTGGGTCATCTGCGGCCCGGGCGAGAACGCCGGGGTCGTCGATATCGGCGACGGTCAGGCCGTCGTCTTCAAGATGGAGAGCCACAACCATCCCTCATTCATCGAGCCCTATCAGGGTGCCGCGACCGGCGTCGGCGGCATCCTACGTGACGTTTTCACCATGGGCGCTCGACCGATCGCCAACCTCAACGCGCTCCGGTTTGGCGATCCGCAAGCGGCGAAGATGCGCCATCTCGTCGGCGGCGTGGTCGCCGGCATCGGCGGTTACGGCAATTGCGTCGGCGTACCCACGGTCGGCGGCGAGTGCACCTTCGATTCGGCTTACAACGGCAATATTCTCGTAAACGCGATGACGGTCGGACTTGCGCGGGCCGATCGGATTTTTTACGCCCGCGCCGCGGGGGTCGGCAATCCGGTCGTCTATGTCGGTGCCAAGACTGGCCGCGACGGCATCCACGGCGCCACCATGGCATCTGCCGAGTTCGATGAAACATCGGAGGAAAAACGACCGACCGTTCAGGTCGGCGATCCGTTCACCGAAAAGCTATTGCTCGAAGCCTGCCTCGAATTGATGGCAACCAACGCGATCGTCGCCATCCAGGATATGGGCGCGGCCGGCCTCACATCATCGAGCTTCGAGATGGCAGCGCGCGGCGGGGTCGGCATCGAGCTCGATCTATCGTCGGTACCGACCCGCGAGCATGCCATGACGCCCTATGAGATAATGCTTTCGGAAAGCCAGGAGCGCATGTTGCTGGTCCTCGCCAAAGGACGCGAGGCCGAAGCAGCGGCGATCTTCCGCAAGTGGGAGCTCGATTTCGCCGTCGTCGGGCGCGTCACGGAAAGTAAGAAAATCGTCGCGACGTTTGCCGGCGAAACGGTGCTCGACCTTCCCGTCGAGCCGCTCGCCGATAAGCCGCCGCTCTACGATCGGCCGTGGACAACGATCGTTTGCAATAGCGAACCGGTGCCGGCGAGCCCACCTGGCATCGATATCGGGGCTACGCTCAAGCGCCTTCTGGCCACGCCGGATCTCGCTTCCAAGCGCTGGATTTGGGAGCAGTACGACCACATGGTCATGGCGGACACGATCGCCCGCCCCGGCGGCGACGCGGCCGTCGTCCGCGTCCACGGGACCACAAAAGGCTTGGCGTTATCGAGCGACTGCACGCCGCGCTACTGCTATGCCGACCCGGAGATGGGTGGGCGACAGGCGGTCGCCGAGTGCTGGCGGAACCTGACTGCGGTTGGCGCTCGCCCGCTCGCGATCACCGACTGCCTCAATTTCGGCAATCCGGAACGACCCGAGATCATGGGCGAGTTGGTCGGTTGCATCGCCGGCATGGCCGAGGCCTGCCGCGCCCTCGACTTCCCAGTCGTCTCCGGTAACGTCTCGCTTTACAACGAAACTAGTGGTGTCGCGGTGAAACCGACGCCCCAGGTGGGCGGCGTGGGCCTGCTCGACGACCTAACGACGATGATGCGATCGGCATTCGGCGGTGGCAGCGACTCGATCATTCTCATCGGCGAAACGTTCGGACATCTCGGCGCATCGCTTTGCACCCGCCTGCTCGCTGGGCGGGATGCGGGGCCGCCACCCCGAGTCGATCTCGTGGCCGAACGCAGAAACGGCGATTTTGTCCGCAAGCTCATCGACCGGCGCGTTCTCACCGCCTGCCACGATGTATCCGACGGCGGCCTTCTCGTAGCCCTGGCGGAGATGGCGCTCGGCGGGCACGTAGGCGCCGTCGTCGCCAAGCCAGTCGATGCCGCCAACGAGCTTGCCTTCTGGTTCGGGGAGGATCAGGCGCGGTACATCCTCACCTGCAAATCTGCCGACGCCGATGCGATCTTAGCGGCGGCCGGCGAGGCTCAGGTTCGGGCGACCAAGCTGGGCTCGACCGGCGGTCGCGATTTGACAGTCAAGGGTACCAAAGGCATATCGTTGAGCGAGCTTCAGACCGCTCATGAAGGTTGGTTTCCAACCTACATGGCGGCACCAAACCAATAACAACCTCTGAGGAACCTCGATGGCAATGGATGCGGCCGAAATCGAAGGCCTGATCAAGGCGGGGATTCCCGGTGCGCGCGTCACGATCGAAGACCTGCGTGGCGATGGTGATCACTATGCCGCCCACGTCGTCGCCGCGGCGTTCAAGGGCAAGAGCCGGGTCCAACAGCACCAGATGGTGTACCAAGCGCTCCGCGGCAGGATGGGAGACGCCCTACATGCGCTGGCGCTCCAGACCGCGGTGCCCGAGGACGCTTGAGCCCGAGCAGCCGAAGCGCTAAATCATAGTCACCTCAGCAAGGAATATTGCCATGAGCGATAGTCAAGTTCACGAGCGCATCCGCCAGGATTTGAGCGACAGCCCGGTCGTTCTGTACATGAAAGGGTCGCCGGTGTTTCCGCAGTGCGGCTTTTCGGCCGCGGTGATTGAAATACTGACCCAGCTCGGCGTGAAATTCAAAAGCTATGACGTGTTGCAAGACCCCAGCCTGCGCCAGGGCGTCAAGGAATTCAGCAACTGGCCGACGATCCCTCAGCTCTACGTGAAGGGCGAGTTCGTCGGCGGATGCGACATTATCCGCGAAATGTTTGCCGCCCACGAACTTGAGGCGTATTTCAGGGAAAAGGGCGTAGCGACCACCGTCGCCACTTAACGTCGAGGTTGTTTCGGTTTGGCAGGGGCCGCATTTTGCGGCCCTTTTGCTTTTAATCCGTTGGTCGCGATCGCGAACGCCCTCAGCCATGACGTCTACTACAAAATGATCGAC
>SHVV01000037.1 GCA_009694095.1 Alphaproteobacteria bacterium
CAGGGCTACCGGACGCTCCACTCGTACACGTCAATCGTTGTCTTTCACGCTTCGGCCCGCCCATGCTTTGCGATAGGCTCAGTTGGTTCAGGTTAACATGAAAGGAATGCGATGAGCGTCGTTTCCGAGGCGAAGGTCAAGACCGACAAAGCCAGCCAGTACATGGTCCAACTCTGCAAACACTTCGGCCATCGGGTGCCGGCGACCTACACTGAGAATACCGGACGAATCGAATTGGACATGGGCGTATGCACCATGCAGTCTGACCCGGACCACATGGCCTTGCGGAGCGAAGCGACCGACGAAGCGTCCTTGGCGCGACTGGAAGACGTCATTGCCAAGCATCTCGACCACTTCGCGTGGCGCGAGAAGCCGCCGGTGAACTGGGTTCGCTCTGCCGGCTGATCCTTCTTCGCCGCGTTCGTCATTCAAGCGCCCTTTCGAGAGGTTGAGGCAATGAGCATAATCGGTTACCCCTTCGGCGCCGGAAAAACACTCACCCGCGTGCTTGAATCCGGCCAGGGCGACAAGCACGTGGTTTTGATCCATGGCCTCGGCGCCCGCGCCGACCGCTGGACGGCCAACCTTGAGGTCCTCGCGGCCGCCGGCTACCACTGTTACGCACTCGACCTGCCCGGCCACGGCTACGCCGACAAACGAGCCGACTTCGCTTACGGCGTTCCGGCCTTCGCTGGCTTCGTCAAGGACTTCCTCGACAGCGCCAAGATCGAGCGTGCCGTCGTGGTCGGCACTTCGCTCGGCGGTCATGTCGCCGGGTATTTCGCCAGTCGCAACCCAACGCGAACACAGGCGCTGGCGCTGGTCGGCAGCGTCGGCCTCGCCCCGCTCGGCCGCCAGGCGAGCGAAAATGTCCGCACCAACGTCAAGAACACGACGCGCGACGGCATCATCGGCAAACTCAAGTTCGTCTTGGCGCGCCACCATCTCATTACGGATGCGCTCATCGATGAGGAATTCCGCATCAACAATTCGCCCGGCGCCCAGCGCGCATTCGACATATTGGGCGACTACATCGTCGAAAGCATCGACCACGACGCCATCGGCGATCAGATCAAGACTCTCGCGAGCAGTAAGCCGATCATCTTGATTTGGGGCGCCGACGATCGCGCGGTGCCTTTAAAGGTCGGGGAAAGCGCCCGCGATCGGGCTGGGGTCGAACTCGTCGTCATGCCGGGCTGTGGTCACTGCCCGTACATGGAAGACCCCGCCCGCTTCAACGAAATTTTTCTGGGCTTCTTGAAGAAGGCTGGCTTGTGAAGCGGCGCGCGCGACGGCGCACCGACCGCGTTGAGCCTAGGCCATGACCGACAAGCCGTTTCAGCGACTCGAAATTGGGCTCTACAGCATTTCCTCGACCAAGGATAATTGCGCCGTCGCTCGGCAAGCCGAAGCAAGGGGATTTGGCCGCGTTTGGTTGGCCGAAGATCACCACAGCCGAGACATATTCGTGCAGGCGTCCGCGGTTGCCGGGGCAACGAAGTCGATTGAGATAGCGCTCGGGATCGTCAATCCCTACACCCGCCACCCGGCCCAAATCGCCATGGGCGTCGCCGACCTCGAAGAGTGGGGTGGTCCTCGGGTCGTTCTTGGGCTGGGCGCGGCATGGTCCTCGATCAACGCGCATGGCTTGCAGAATCCGCGACCTATCCGGGCGCTCCGCGAAGCAAGCGAAATCTGCCGCCGGCTCCTCGGTGGCGAGCGCGTAACCTATGCCGGCGAAGTCTTTCGCCTACCGGCGCCTGGCGCCCAGTTGTCGTTCCCGCTCGCCCGGCGTGGCGTCCCGATCTATTTCGGGACCATGGGACCGAAGACGCTCGCCATGGCGGCGCCGATCGCCGACGGTCTGCTGTTCAGCGTCTTTGCCAGTCCGGCCTTCGTGAAGGATCGCCTGACGCACGTTCGCTCGGCGCTATCGCGCGCAGGTCGTTCGATCGCCGACATCGACATCGCGTGCTACGTGATTTTTTCCGTCGCCAAGGACGGTGCGGCGGCACGCCGCACGGCCAAGAAACTCGTCTCCCATTACTTGCGCCGGATCCGCGACAAAGAACGTTTCGCGTTCGCCGGCTTGGACGTGCCACGCATGGAAGCGCTCCAAGCCGAACTCAAGGCGGCTTTCGATCAAGGTCGTGTCGAAGAAGCGGTCGATCTTGTGCCCGACGATGTGCTCGACGCTTTAGCGGTCGCCGGTACTCCCGACCAATGCGTCGCCGGGCTCAAGGCCTACGCCGCGGCAGGGATCAAAGCGCCGGTTCTTTATCACGCGCTCGGACCGGATCGAGTCGCCGCGGTCGACCTCATCGCCGACGCGGTACGACCGCATTTGATCGCCTCCCAGGGGTCTCCAACCGAGGGACGTTTCTCTTTATAGTCGCCTTTTGGGGGGACGATGCCGATGGCGTCTGATTCGTTCGAGATCAAACCGCTGTCTGGGTCGGTCGGCGCCGAGTTGCTCGGCCTCGATCTCGCGCGCGACCTAAGCCAAGAGACGTTTGAAGCGATTCACCGGGCGTTCTTGGACCACCAGGTGATTTTCTTTCGCGATCAGGAGTTGACGGTCGATCAACAGATCGAGTTCGCGCGCCGTTTCGGCCCGCTGTTAGTCGATCCGTTCATCAAGAGCGCCGACGAGCGCGCGGAACTGATGGAAGTCGTCCGCGAAAAACACGAAGCGCGCGCGTTCGGCGAGAACTGGCACTCCGACAACACCTACCTCGAGAAGCCGCCGCTCGCTTCGTTCCTCTACGCCAAGGAGGTGCCGCCCTACGGTGGCGACACGGTATTTTCAAATCAGTACTTGGCGTACGAATCACTCTCGCCCGGAATGCGCGCATTTATCGATGGGCTACGCGCGAGACATGCGCCCTGGGGTTATCACAATGCGATCGGCCTGGGGCAGTTCAAAAACGGCGGCATGAAGCTTCGTGGCGAGGATGTCGTCAACGAGGCGCTGAAGATCGAGGCTCTCCACCCGGTCGTGCGGACCCATCCCGAGACCGGACGCAAAGCGCTTTACGTCAACCGCGCATATACAATTCGCTTTGAAGACTGGACCGAGGCGGAAAGCCGCCCCGTCCTCGACTACCTCTTGACCCATGCGATCCGGACGGAATTCACCTGCCGTTTCCGCTGGGCAGCGAAATCGCTGGCGGTCTGGGACAATCGCTGCCTGTTGCATCAGGCGATCAACGACGTGCATGGTTTTCGCCGCGCGATGAACCGCGTCGTCGCCGAAGGCGACCGGCCGTATTGACGCCAGGCTGAGACGAACGGCACGGCCGCGAACGCGCGAACGGCGGCCGAAGAGCCGCCTCATCCGCTCCCGTTTTCAATTCAACATCGTCACGGCTAGCGGACGCCGGCCGCCACCAGGGTGGCGGCCAGGAAAATCAGTGCCGCGTCGCCGGAATCTGCTTTCGCCAGCGTGGTATCGCTTGCGGATCGGCCGCCCCTCGGGTGATGATCGCCCGGACAAACATCCGCTCATCCTCAATCGTCGTGTCGCGTGCCAAGCGCAGTGCGGCGACCGCCCGCCGGCGGCGCGATCTTCGGGGGAGACGATGCTTGAGCGTCCGAAAGATAGACCCCGTCCACTGCCATCGCGAGCCTCGCCAACCCGATGTCCATCTTAGACCCCGAACGCCGCACCGGTCCGACCGCGCCGGTACATTGGCACACGCGCCCGCTTTACCCTTGGCTGCGCCTGCTCGTCTCGCTGCTGCTTGGTACGATCGGCGGCGCCGGCATGTACATCGTTGTCGTCGTTTTGCCGGTAGTTCAGGCTGAATTCGGCACCGCGCGCATGGGCGCGTCGTTGCCCTACACGATGAATCTGATCGGCTTCAGCATTGGCAGCATCACCATGGGGATGGTGTCGGATCGATTCCGCGTCGTGACATCGGTCCTGATCGGCGTGTTGTTCGTGGTCGTCGGCTTCTTGCTCGCCGCGGACGCGCCGACCATTACGATCTTCGCGATCGGCAGTTTCGTGATCGGCATCGGCAATTCGGCGACCTTCGCGCCGCTGGTCGCCGACATCGCGATCTGGTTCGAGCGCCGGCGCGGCCTCGCGGTAGCCATCGCCTCGGCCGGCAACTATCTAGCCGGCGCGTTTTGGCCAACGCTCACCAATGCCTTGGTCGAGGCTTATGGCTGGCGCACCACGTATGTCGCGATCGGACTGTTCTCGCTGGTGTCGATCCTCGCCCTGGTTTGGGTGCTGCGGCCGGCGCCGCCCGCGCTCGCCGCCGCCGCGGCTCGATCGTCGGCGTCCCCCGCCCCCGGCGGCCTCGACGGCAGGCCGCTCGGCATGACGCCCAATCAGCTTCAGGCGCTGCTCTGTATCGCCGGTGTCGGCTGCTGCGTCGCGATGTCGATGCCGCAAGTACACATCGTCGCCCTCTGCGCCGATCTCGGCTACGGCTCGGCGCGCGGCGCCGAGATGCTGTCGCTGATGCTTGGATCGGGCATCATCAGCCGGTTGTTGTCCGGCTGGATTTCCGATCACATCGGCGGCGCGCGCACTTTGCTGCTCGGCGCGACGCTTCAGGCGATCGCGTTGGCGCTGTTCCTGCCTAACCAATCGCTCGACGTTCTGCGGTTGGTGTCGATCCTATTCGGGTTGTTCCAAGGCGGCATCGTTCCCGCCTACGCGATGATCGTACGCGAACACTTCCCAGCGCGGCAGGCTGGCACCCGGGTCGGAGTCGTCATCACCGCGACCTTGCTGGGGATGGCGTTCGGCGGCTGGGCGTCGGGGGCCATCTTCGACTGGACCGGGTCTTACGACGCAGCCTTCTTGCATGGTATCGCCTGGAACTTGGTGACGATCGCGATCGCTCTTCTGCTCGTCGATCGCAGCCGTCGCCGTTTGCGGCTCGCCGCCGCCTAGCGCCGAACCTTACAGCCACTTCAGCAGCGCGAAGCCGCCGACGAGCCCAGCCAGAAACAGCCAGCCGACCAAGGTAAGCCGGCGTTCGATAAACGCCTGGATCGGCGGGCCGAACTTCCATAGCAGTCCGGCAATCAAGAAAAACCGCATCCCGCGCGTGATCAGCGCCGTCGCCACGAACGTCGCCAGATCGAACTTAGCCAACCCGCTCGCGATCGTGACCAGCTTGAACGGGATCGGCGTTAAGCCCTTAACGAGGATCAGCATCGCGCCCCACTCCGCGTACCACGTTTGATACGCGCTAGCGCCTCCCTCAAGGCCGTAGAGCTCGATTAGCCAGACGCCCAGCGTGTCGTAAAGAAAGTAGCCGATCGCCCAGCCGAAAACGCCGCCTGCAACCGAGGTCACCGTGCAGATGGTGGCGATGAGGAACGCCTGGTCGCGGCGCGCGAGAACCATCGGCGCCAGCACGACATCGGGTGGAATCGGAAAAAACGAACTCTCCGCGAACGAGATCGCGCCGAGCCACGGCAGCGCGTGGCGATGCTGCGCCAACCGCATCGCCCAGCGGTATAGACCGTCGAACATCGGGACTATTTACCAGATACTGGGAGTCTTGGTCTCCGAATCGCGGCGAAGCCGAAGCCGCGCGCCCTGTTATTCACCCGATCGCGCGCGCTCGCAAGATGGATGTCGGCAACCGATCGGGGATTACGATGCTTGAGCGAACTCCACTGGTACCGGTGGAACGCGGATTAACGTTGTTCGCGATCGGTGCGTCGAATGCGTAGGAAGCCAGCGATACCAGCGATCGCCGGCCCCATCAGGAGAGCCGCCGGGGTGAGGGAAACTTCGATCTGAAGCGGCGCCCAAACTTCGGTACTGCTCGACTCAAAGATACCGATATCGGCTAGCGAAATCGTTGCTTCGTCGACCGGAGCCACAGCGAAAACGACCGCCAGAACACCGGCGACGAGTACAAGCAACGCCGCCATATTTGCTACGCGAACTGAGCCCACTTTCGTTTACCCCCTTTGTTGCCTTTTCGGGCGACGAACGCCCGATCACACTGCGGAGATGGGAAGAGATCGAGGTCAAATAATGGGGCGGGCGGCTTCTTTCGGGAGTACTCCTGAAGGAGTAGGTGTGACGGCCGTCATCGACGGCACCGCCGGACCAGCCTTTACCTCGTTTGCGGTAAACCGCCTGGCGGCCTGGCGCGAACCGAGTCAGGTGCGCTACAAGGCGTTTACGCGACGCACAGAAAAATCGTCCAGGCGACGATCGCGAACCTGACGCTGCGCAACTTGGCGGGCGTTGCCGCGAAGCGGCGGGCACTCTCCAACACCGCGACGAGAGTGAAAAGATTGTATGGAATCGGCGCGAGGTGAATTGCGAGCGCCACGAGCGCCGACCCACCGCTCGCCACAACCGCCAGCGACGCGGTGGTCGCCAAACCATTGACGATGGCGCCGACTGCAATTCCGTAGATCCAAAAAACCTGCCCGAGCGCTACTTCGCCGCGCCATAGTCGGCCAATCAACGCCATCGCGAATTATCGATCGAGGCTAAGATCGTAGCCGCGGGTGCAGAACGCGCTATCGACCGGCATCGGCAATTTCTTTTTCCGACGGCGCGTGCAGAGCCGACGAAACCGGCGCGCCTTGAATCTCGCGCACCAATTTTCGCAAAATCGCTTCGGCGAAATCTTCGAATGTCCACACCGCCTCGACGAACGCGTCGGCGCCGCCGATCACGTATTTCTCGTAGTACTCCTTGATGTCGGGTTCCTCGTTCAGAATGACGAGGCCGTTGATCGTGATGCCCTTGGCCACCGCGCGGTTGCGCTGCGTCAGGGGTAAACCGCCGTCGTTCGATTTTCCATCGCCCGAAATATCGATCACCATGCGTCGCGCGCTAACGCCGTTATCTTCGAGTTCACGAACGGCATATTCGATTGCGTACGCAATCGCCGTGCTGCCGCCCCAGACCAGCCGCGGCATCGCATCGATCCGATCGGCAAAGGCGTTAGAACTGGCTTTGTCTCGAAGCACGGTCCACTCGATTGCCGTTACCGCCTGTCGCGGCCCCGACCACAGGACCAGGGCGATTGCGATGCCGTCGGGATGCGTTGCGACGATTTCGACGAGGCGCGGATCGCGAAACGCGGCCGAATAACCACGCATTTGCAGGTTAAATTCGCGAAAGTCGACCGATGTAGATGAATCCACCGCGAGCACCAGTTCGAGTTCGATCGCGCGCGCCGCCGGAATCGCCGCCGCGAGCAAGGCTGCACCCGTCAAGGCCAACGCAAAGCGGGCACATCGTTGCAGCCCCGAGCGGCCGAGATGCTCAAAAGGTCGGTTCATGGTCGCATCACCGCTAGCGATGCCCCGCCGATCGATACATTCGAGTTACGATACTGTTTCACTGCTGATTTCGAGAATCAGCTTGCGCAGAATACCTTCGGCGAGATCGCGGAATCCTTTGATCGTTTCGACGAAGGCATTGTCGCCACCGACGACGTTGTCGCGGTAATAAGCGTCCAGCCGCGCGACCCGAAAGATCAGCAGGTCGTTGATCGTTATGCCACGGGCGACCGCTCGGTCGCGCGCTTCGGCGGGCGGCACGCCGTGATTCAAGCGGCCGTCGCCGGAAACGTCGATCACTTTACGACGGCCGGTGTAGAGGCCGGGTTCGATCATGTCGGCGGCAAAATCGATCGCCGATCCGATCGCGGTCAAATGCCCGGCGCACTGCCTCGCGGTTCCGGCCACTAACTCGCCATAGGATTGAGCGCTCGCCGCGTCGCGAAGGACCCTCCAGGTGATGGCGACTTTCGCCGCACCTGCGTCCGACCAATGCACCGTCGCCACCGCGACGCCTCTATGGCCGGCGGCCGTATTCGCGGCGTGAACTTTCGGGCTGCGAAACACCGCGGAGTAACCATCCATTTGCACCTGGAAGTCAACGCTGTCGACGTTCGCGGAAACATCGACAGCCAGCACAAGCACGAGATCGATCGGGGTCGCCGCCACCGGCATCGGCTGGGCGAACGTAAACGCAAGCGCCGCAGCGAGCGCGGCCAGGATCCGGCGAAGCAAGCGAGCGCTCCTCACCACTTATTGCGCAGCGCGCGCAACGCAACGAATACGTCCTTCGGCGTCGGCTTGGCGGGGAAATCGGGAATGGCGTCGCGCAACCGACGGATCACGGACGCGCTGCTCAATCGAAAAAACGTGTTGATTTCGCGTTCGAGTCCGATCGTGGTGACCAGCGGCTTATGTGCATCCTGGCCCTTGACGCGTTCCAGCAGTTCCTTGGCGCGTGCGTTGTCGGGCTCGCGATCGAGCGTGAAGCCGAGATTGTTGGCGATGTAGTCGTGACCGGGGTAGATCAGAGTCGCGTCGGGCAAGAGCGCCAGTTGCTCGGAAAAGGTCGAGTAGAGTTTTTCCGGGTGTCCCCCCGAGTGGCAATTTCCGGCGCCGGCGTTGAACAACGTATCGCCGCAAATAAGCGCCGGTTGTTCGCCGTGGGCGCGGAGACAGACGTGCGACATCGTGTGGCCCGGCGTGTCGAGCACCTCGAGTTCCACCGTCGTCCCGATTTTGATGATATCGCCGGCCTTGAGGCCGCGGTCCATGCCGGCAATGCGGTCCTTGGCTCCGGCGTGCGCCATGACGGTGGCTCGCGTCGCCGCGACCACGGCGTCGTTACCGCCGGTGTGATCCCGATGCTCGTGGGTATTGAGGACGTAACGCACGTCCCATCCCTTGGACTTCGCCACCCGCAAACACAATTCCGACTCGAGCGGATCGACCGCGAGCGCTTCGCCGGTCGCGGAGCAGGCGATGAGGTAGTTGAAGTTACGGTAGGCGTTGTCGGTGTAGATTTGCTCGATCAGCATGGCTCAATCATAGGGAGTCCCGGCTCGAGCTTACGCCGAAATGCGCTGCCTCGCTCAAGCCAAAGTCGCGGTGCGACTTTGCCCTCGATTCAGAGCGCCGCCGCCGGGCGCCGGCATCCGAATAGCTCGAACGGATATCTCGCCATTCGCTGTGCCCGCCGAACGGAAGCTCGGCGGGCCGCGCGACCGCGAGCGATCAACCGGCGCGGAATCGGCCCTCGAATGCCCACGCGGCGATCGGGTTGCGGCTGTTGGGCTTCTCGCGCTCGCGGGCGCCTTCGGGGATCTGCTCGATCGTGCCGGGGCGGCCGACCGCGACCATGGCGCAGACGTTGAAGTCGTCCGGTACGCCAAGCGCGCTTTTAGCTCGGGCGTAGTCGAAGCCCTGCATGCCATGAACGACCAGCCCCATCTTCGTCCCCTGGAGCGCCAGGTTGCCCCACGCGGCGCCGGCGTCGAACATGTGGGCGACTGCGGGCTGCTTAATCGCGTCGAGGAAATTGCGCGTCACGATCACGAACAACACCGCCGCGTGCTTGCACCAGGCCTTGTTACCCTCGCCGAGCAGGTTGAAAAAAGTATCCCAATGCGTCGTTCCGCGCCGCGCATAGAGAAAGCGCCACGGCTGGCTGTTGTAGGACGACGGCGCCCAGCGCGCCGCCTCGAGCATCGTCATCAGTTCGGTATCGGTGATCGATTCACCGCTCATGGCGCGTGGCGACCACCGCTTCAAAATCATCGACTCGATCGGCCAATCCGCCGTGCGAAAGGTGCCAACGTCGATTTCAGTCGTTTTCTTGGTCATGGCGTTTCTTTTTTTTCGGCGGCGCTTAATTTCCGGCCCGGAAGCGTCGAGCGTGCCACTTGACCGCGCAACAGGAAAGGCGGAATCGTTCGAGCTGACGGAGGACCAGATGCTCACCATACGCCGCGCCGCCGAGCGCGGACACACGAAACTTGTTTGGCTCGATAGCCGCCACACGTTCTCGTTCGGCGATTACGTCGATCGCCGGCATTCGGGTTTCCGCGCGCTACGAGTCATCAACGAAGACCGGGTGGCCCCCGGCGGCGGGTTCGCCGAACACGGGCATCGCGATATGGAAATCGTGACCTACGTGGTCGCCGGCGCACTTGAGCACAAAGACAGCCTCGGCAACGGCTCGGCGATTCGCCCTGGCGACGTCCAACGGATGTCGGCCGGCGTTGGCATCCGCCATAGCGAATTCAATCCATCGACGGACGACCAAGTACAATTGCTACAGATTTGGATCGTTCCCGAAAGCCAAGGGCTGAAGGCTTCTTACGCCCAACGCAGCTTCGATCCCGAATCAAGACGCAATCGGTTCTGCCTCGTCGCCAGCCATGACGGCCGCGACGAATCGGTCGTCATCCATCAGGATGCGGCGATCTTCGCGGCGACGATCGGCCCGGATGCTATAGTCAGTCACGTCCTCGCACCGAGTCGGTTTGGATGGCTCCAGGTCGTGACCGGGGGCGTCGAGGTCAACGGCCAGCGCCTCTCGCCAGGCGACGGCGTCGGCATCAGCGGCGAGCGAACGCTTCGATTTCGCGGCCTTGGCGACGGCGAGGTGCTGCTGTTCGATCTCGCCTGAGGCGCGTTGCGTATAGGTCGTACAGATTAAACGGCGGCTAGTCTTCTTCATGCTGTCGCGGAGACGGGACCGCAGTGGTCGACAAGACATCGCCCCAAGCCCGCGCCTCAACGCTCTCTTAGAAGGACCGCCCCCTCCGCGTGAAAACAGGCTTAGGAGGAGCTACTTCGCAAGCGTGGTTTCGACCAGTGCCGCCCAGTAGCTCGCGCCGATCGGCAGGATCTCGTCGTTGAAATCATAGCTCGGGTTGTGCAGCAGGCAGCCTCCCTCGCCCGGGCCGTTGCCGAGCCAGACGTAGGCGCCGGGCCGCTTCTTCAGCATGAAAGCGAAGTCCTCCGCGGCCATCAGCGGCGTCACGTCGGTGTCAACGCGGGCCTTGCCGACGACTTTTTCAGCGGCTGCGGCAGCCAGCTTGACCTCAGCCGCCGTGTTGATCGTCGCCGGATAACCGATTCGGTGCTCGAGTTGAGCAGTGCACCCGTTCGCTGCCGCGATCCCGTCGGCAATACGCTTCATCAGCGGCGCGATCGTGGCGTGAACCGCCGGGGTCAATGCGCGCGTCGTGCCGCGCAGTGTCGCCTCTTCGGGCAGCACGTTCCAGGTGTCGCCGGCCAGCACCTGCGTCACGCTGACGACGACCGAGTCGAGCGGATCGGTGATGCGACTGGCGATGGTCTGGAAACCCATGATGATCTGCGCCGCTGCCGCGACCGGATCGATGCCGAGATGGGGCATCGCCGCGTGCGTGCCGCGGCCGCGGATGATGAGCTCGAAATTATCGGCGGCGGCCATGATCGGTCCGGTCCGCATGCCAATGGTGCCGACTGCCATGCCGGGCATGTTGTGCATCCCGAACACGAAGTCGGCCGGGAACTTGTCGAACAAACCGTCCTCGACCATGACCCGGCCGCCAGCCTGGTTCTCTTCGGCCGGCTGAAAGATGAAATGCACCGTGCCGGAAAAATTGCGAGTTTCGGCGAGGTATTTCGCGGCCCCGAGCAGCATCGTCGTGTGGCCGTCATGGCCGCAGGCGTGCATTTTTCCGTCGTTCTTCGAGCGGTGCGCGAAACCGTTCTTCTCGTGAATGTGCAGCGCATCCATGTCGGCGCGAACGCCGATGGTGCGCGGACCGGCTTTTCCGCCCTTGAGCGTGCCGACAACACCGGTCTTGGCAAGACCGCGGTGGACTTCGAGCCCCCAGTCCGCGAGTTTCTTCGCCACGAAATCGGCGGTGCGATTTTCTTCAAAGGCGGTCTCCGGATGGGCGTGGATGTCACGCCGCCACGCGGTCATCTCGGGATGAAACTCGGCGATTCGATTGATCACAGGCATTTGGTTCCTCGCACTAGACCTTGACGGGTCGTCCTCTGGGCGGCCCCCAGCGAGTCGCGAGGATCGCTGAAAAGCCGGCCAACACCAAGGCCAGACCAACCGCGATGAACATCTCCTTCGGCCGGTCGACCGCCAACAGCCAGCCGAACGCCAACGGCGCCAGCGCCCCGCCGACATCAAGCGCCGAGTAGACGAAACCGAACACGCGGCCGGTGAAGCCTTCGGGCGCCGCCTTACGCACGATCATGTCACGCGATGGCATCGCGCTCCCGAAAAACAGTCCGGCCACGATCAGCAGCGCGAAGATCGCCGACAGCGGCATCGCCACGATGCCGACCAGCAAAATTAGGGCCCCGCCCAGCGTAAACGAGAACGCGGTCCAACGGTCGTGGTTCTCGATCCGGTCGGCGAGGACGCCGCCGGGAAAAATTGCCGCGGTGAATGCGACCAGGAACGCCGTGAGCAGCGCACTCGCGAGGATCGGCGAATAACCGTAGCCAGTCGTGAACGCCGGGACGGCGAAGGTGTTGAAAGCGATCAAGGTGATCGAGATCATCAGGAAGAAAAAGAAACAGGATAAAATTGGTGCCGTGAAGAGGTGGCGCGTATCGGCCCAGGAGAACCCGTTGTCGCTGGCGGCCGTAGCTTTGGCGCCAGAATCGTCGAGCAACATCTGCCGATACACGATCACCAAGCCCGCCGTCGCCAATCCAGCGAGGCCGGTCGCGATCACCGCCGCCTGCCAGCCCCAAAGCGCGGCGAGGCCGCCAACCACCGGCGGCGCTGAGGCCCATCCCATGTTGCCGCTCAATGAATGCAGGCTGAAGGCGCGACCGACGAAGGATTTCGGCACCGAACCTTGAAAGATCGCGAAATCGGCCGGGTGAAAGACGGCGTTACCGAGCCCGACGAAAACCATCAGAACCAACGCGGCCTCGTAGGTCGGAAAAAAAGCGATGAGGAAGAATGCACCCGACATCAGGGTGGCGCCGGTGATCAAGATGTTGCGGGCGCCGAAGCGGTCAACGAAGAACCCGATGACCACTTGGGCGCTCGACGAAGCAACGAAGAGGACGCTGATCAAGACCGCGAGTTCCGCGTACGAGACGCCGTAGACGCCCTTGAGAATCGGAAACAGCGGGGCTAAGGCGAACTGGTAGAAGTGGCTGAAAAAGTGCGCCGAACTCACGATGGCAACAACTTTGAGTCCTTCGCGCGGACGGTCCGCGGTGGCGAGAGCGCTCATTGACGATCTTTCGCTTGGCCGCTGTCGCGGCGAGACTGGCACCCTACCACGGGCGTTCAGCGGATCTGAAAGCGCTTCCTTGGAGCGTTTTGCTCTACCATGTAGCATTCATCGCATTTTTTCGGAGGATCGCCGACATGCCCACCCCGCCCGCCATCTCCGGCCGCATTATCGAGGACACCGTCATACCCGCGCGCGGCCGTTGGAGCGCCAAAATCGCGAAGGGCCACATGCTGCGGATCATCGACGTCGACGGCAAACAAGGGGTCGATTTCCTCTGCTACAACGCCCACGACGTCGACGACCGATACGCGGCGGCCGACACGATGAAAATAAACGGCAATCTCTTCGTCGGACTCGGGACAACGCTTTATTCGATCAACTGCAACCCGATGATGACGGTGGTCGCCGACCGCGTCGGCTTTCACGATACGATCGGCGGTTGCTGCTCGGACGCGGTCAATATCAAGCGCTACAATAACGCCGGGCACGGCAGTTGCCGGGCGAATTTCCTGGCCGAATTCAAGAAGTGGGGCCTAACGCAAAAAGACTACGCCGCCAACGTCAACTTCTTCGCCTACGTTCCGATCGGAAACAAAGGTGCGATGGATTTCCGCGATCCACTGTCGGAACCGGGCGATCACGTCGATCTGCGCGCCGACATGGACGTCATCGCGATTATTTCCAACTGCCCGCAGATCAATAATCCGGCCGCCGGCTACAATCCGAGCCCGCTTCGAGCGGTAATTTGGGCACAAAAAACATAATGTTAAAGATCATAGTAATATATTAACTACATGTTATTAATATATTTAATCACTTAATTACAGTAAAAGATATATGATTTTATTCCATATATCAATCAATCATATATTTGGCGTAATAATATAGGTTGTTGCGGCCATGGATGTAAAAACTCTTTGCCTCGGAATCCTCGCCCACGGGGACGCAAGCGGATACGAGATCAAGAAATTATTCGAGCAGAAGTACTCGCATTTCTACGAAGCGAGTTTCGGTTCGATCTATCCCGCTCTTGCCCGACTGACCGAGGCGGGACTCGTTTCCTTTAGCCAACAGGCACAAAGCAAACGTCCCGATAAAAAAGTCTACCGCATCACGACCGCCGGCCGGATTGCCTTCCTCGACGACCTCGGCAAGATGCCAGGACGCGATCGCATTCGGTCCGATTTCCTCGCTACGCTCTTGTTCGGCGACCTGCTCTCGCCGGGGCAAGTCGACAAGATGATCGCAATCCGGGTCGCCGAGTATCACGCCCTCATCGACGCGATGGCCGCGTGCAACACGAAAGGCCTGACGCCCGGCCATGCCTTTGTCAACGGATTTGGCCTGACAGTTTATCGCGCCATGGTCGCCTATCTAGAAAACAACCGCCACGCGCTGGTCGGTCAAACGCTGCTCGGCGCTCGCGACCACGCCGCCGCCGCCAAGTCCGCTCAAGCCCAACCCTTGCCCCGCAGCCAACCGGCGCCAGAGGAGATGCAGACATGAAGAGTTCTTATGTCTACGCCCTGATCTTAACGGTCGTGGTCGCCGGCTGGCTCGGTTCCGGTCTGTTGGAGGGGCGAGATACACCGCATGCCAACGGCGCTCCGGCGCCCGTCGCGACCTATTCAGCTAAAGCGACGACGCCGGTTAAGGAGCTCGCGGTCGCTCCGGTCGCCGAGCCCATTGCGGTCCGCGTCCGCACCTTGGTCGCCGAAATGCAGGCCAAGGACATCGTCGCGCGCGGCCGCACCGCCGAGCTACGCATGGTCGACATCCGCGCCGAAGTGCCGGGACGCATCATCGAACTCCCGGTTCTCGAAGGCGCCAGGGTGCGAAAAAACGACATCGTCGCCCGGCTCGACAAGCGCGAGCGCGAGGCGCAGCTCGCCGAAACCCGCGCTCTCGTCAAGCAACGCGAGCTCGAACATACCGCATCGAAGCAATTGTTCGAAAAAGGCTTCCGCCCTGAAACCAAAGCACTCGAAACCGCGGCTCTCCTCGAAGCGGCTCGTTCTTTGCTGACACGCATGGAGGTGCAGATCGACAACACGGTGTTGCGAGCGCCCTTCGACGGCATCGTCGAGAAACGCCTGGCTGAACTCGGCAGTTATCTCAAGGACGGCGACCCGATCGTCCGAATCGTCGACCGCGATCCGATCCTCGTGATCGCCCAGGTCGCCGAACGCGAAATCAGCGCAATCCGCGTCGGCAACACGGGACGGATCAACGTCATCACCGGCGAGGCAATCGAAGGCCGGGTGCGCTATGTCGCGACTATGGCCGAGCCGGCGACTCGAACGTTTCGGGTCGAGCTCGAAGTCCCCAACAAAGACGGCCAGCTTCGCGCCGGCGTCACGGCGGAAATCCGTATTACCGTCGACTGGGAGCAGGCCCATTTCGTTTCGCCCGCCATGCTGACGCTGAACGACAAGGGACAGGTCGGCGTCAAGGTGGTGAACGAGGCCGGCAAGGTCGAATTCCGCACCGCGCACATCTTGAGCGACGGGCCCGGTGGGGCTTGGCTCGGCGGTTTGCCGGAAAAAATTCAGGTCATCACGGTCGGTCAGGAGTACGTCCGGCACGGCGATACCGTGCGCGCCGTTCCCGACATCTGGGCCAAGCTATGAAAGCGATCATCGAAGCCGCGATCGAACGAGCGAACGTCGTCATTTTCGCGCTCGTAGTGATTCTGGGCGCCGGCGCCTTCGCCTACTTCAGCATCGCCAAAGAGTCGGACCCCGACGTCAACATTCCGATTATCTACGTCAGCATGACGTTGGAAGGCATCTCGCCCGAAGATGGCGAGCGTCTGCTCGTCCGACCGATGGAGCAGAAGTTGCGCTCGATCGAAGGCGTCAAGGAGATGCGCTCGACCGCGCGCGAGGGATTTGCCTCGGTGCTGCTCGAGTTCGACGCCGGCTTCGACGCAAAGAAAGCGATGCAGCGGGTGCGCGAGAAAGTCGACATCGCCAAAGCGGAAATCCCGGCCGAAACCGACGAGCCCAAGGTCAGCGAGGTCAACGTTGGTCTATTCCCGGTATTGGTCGTGATGCTGTCGGGGCAGGTTCCGGACCGGGCGCTTTACAAAAAGGCGCGTGACCTCAAGGACCGGCTCGAAGGGATCGCCGGCGTGCTATCGGCGGACATCGTCGGCGATCGCAAGGAAGTGCTTGAGGTCGTCGTCAACCCGGTTCGGCTCGAAAGCTACCGCATCTCGACCACCGAACTCTTGCAAACGATCAACCTCAACAACCGGCTCGTCGCCGCGGGCGCGCTCGATACCGGGGCCGGACGGTTCGCAGTCAAGGTACCCGGCCTGTTTAAGACCCCGGCCGACGTTCTCGATTTGCCCGCCAAGGTCTCCGGCGATGGAGTCGTTCGCATCCGCGACGTGACCGACGTTCGCCTGACCTTCAAGGACGCGCAGAGCTACGCGCGTCTCGATGGCCAGCCGACAGTCGCGCTCGAAATCCGCAAGCGCCTCGGTTTCAACGTAATCGACGCCATCGAACAAGTGCGCAAGGTGGTGGCCGAGGAGCAAAAAATTTGGCCGGCCAACCTCGAAGTGACGTTCATTCAAGATAAATCTGTCAAGATCCGCGACATGCTGACCGACCTCACCAATTCGATCATCGCTGCGGTCGTTTTGGTGATGATCGTCGTGCTCGCCGCGCTCGGGCTGCGCTCCGCCGGCATCGTCGGCATCGCCATTCCCGGATCGTTCCTGATCGGAATTCTCTACCTGTACGCGTTCGGATTCACGATCAACATCGTCGTGCTGTTTAGCCTTATCCTTGCCGTCGGCATGCTCGTGGACGGTGCCGTGATCGTTACCGAATTCGCCGACCGGCGCATGGCCGAGGGCAAACCGCGCGCTCAAGCCTATTCCGAGGCCGCCCAGCGCATGGCGTGGCCGGTGTTCGCCTCGACCGCCACGACGATCGCCGCGTTTCTCCCCCTCCTGTTCTGGCCGGGGGTCGTAGGCCAATTCATGAAATTCTTGCCGATCACGCTCGTCATCACTTTGGTTGGCTCGTTGTTGATGGCGTTCGTGTTCATTCCTGCGCTCGGTAGCAAGTTCGGCCGCCTCGGCGTATCCGGCAGCCGCGACATCGAGCGCCTCGCCGCCCTCGAAGGAGGCAACGTCCTGAAGCTCCAGGGCTTCACCGGCGCCTATGCCCGGTTCCTCCATTCGCTCGTGCGCAAGCCTTGGCGAACGGTCGCCGTCCTCTTCGTCACCATCGGGCTGATGATCGGCGTTCAGGGGCTCTACTCCAAGTACGGCCACGGCGTCGAGTTCTTCCCCGACGTCGATCCCGACAACGCGATCGTTCTGGTTCACGCCCGCGGCAATTTTTCGACCGATGAAAAAGACCGACTCGTGCGCGAGGTCGAAGCGCGAGTCCGTCCGCTCAACGATTTCGCCGCTGTCTACACCCGGGTAGGTGCCGCCGGCTCGAACAACCAGCAGTCCGAGGACACGATCGGAACACTGCTGCTCGAGCTCAAGGACTGGCGCGTGCGTCGCCGGGCCAACGCGATCTTGGCCGACATTCGGGAACGAACCAAAGACATCCCCGGCATCTTCGTCGAAGCGCGCAAACCCGAAAGCGGACCGCCGACAGGCAAAGCCATTCGGCTCCAGGTCGCCTCGCGTTTCCCGGAGCGGATCGATCCCACGATCGAAGCGATCCGGGCCATGATCGACAAGGTCGCCGACCTGCGCGACATCGAGGATAGCCGGCCGATCCCCGGCATCGAATGGCAGCTAGCCGTCGATCGGTCGCAGGCCGGTCGCTTCGGCGCCGACGTGGCGACCATCGGCAGTGTCGTGCAAATGGTCACCAACGGCGCCAAGGTCGGCGCGTACCGTCCGAACGACGTCGATGAAGAGGTCGAAATCCGCGTCCGCTTCCCGCTCGACGAGCGTGGTATCAATCAGCTCGACACGCTGCGCGTGCCAACGCGTGACGGCATCATCCCGATCTCGAATTTCGTCCAACGCACGGCGGCGCCCAAAGTGGGCACGTTGCAGCGCGTCGCCGGCAAGCGAATCGTCAGCGTCGAAGCCAACGTCGTCGAGGGCGTAAACGTCGACGGTAAGGTCAAGGAGATCGCCGCCCTCCTCAAAAACATTCAGCTTCCGCCCGACGTCGAGGTCAAATTCAAGGGCCAGGACGAGGAACAGCAACGGGCGCAGAAATTTCTGTCGCAAGCCTTTATCGCCGCGATCGTCTTGATCGCGCTGATCCTCGTCATCGAGTTCAACAGCTTTTACTATGCGCTGCTCGTTCTATCGGCGATCATTTTCTCTACTATCGGCGTCATGGTTGGCTTGCTGGTGACCGGGCAAACGTTCGGCATCGTGATGACGGGCGTCGGAATTATCACGTTGGCGGGCGTGATCGTTAACAACAATATCGTTTTAATCGATACCTACGCCATCCTCAGGCGATCCGGTCTTGATCCGATCGAAGCCGCGGTCCGCACCGGTGCTCAACGTCTCCGCCCGGTGTTCTTGACCGCGTTCACGGCGATCGTCGGGCTGCTGCCGATGGCGCTCTCGCTCAACGTCGACTTCGTCAACCGCTTGCTTGAGTTCGGCGCGCCATCAACCCAGTGGTGGGTGCAACTCTCGACGGCGGTTTCGAGCGGCCTCATGTTCGGTACCGTGCTGACGCTAGTTGTGACGCCGTGCCTACTCGCGCTTGGCGAGCACACTCGGGCGGGCGTACGGCGCTTGTTCCGACGCCGGCAAGCCGCGCCTCTACCCGGCGCGCTGCCGGCCGAGTAGAATGCACGCATGCGGATTCGTACTCATTCGTGGATTTTCGGATCGGTCGTCCTCGCCGCCGTAGCCGGGATCGGAGCGTCGGTGTTTGCCGATTCGATCGACGGTGACTGGTGCTTCGGCGACGGCCGCTCGCTCTCGATGCAGGGGCCCGATATCGTGACCCCAGGAGGCACAAAGACTAAGGGCAACTATTCGCGTCACGCGTTCAACTACACCGTCCCCGCCAAGGATCCCGACGCGGGCGCCACCGTCGATATGGTGCTCATGCACGAAAACTTGATGCACATGAAGGTCATCGCGAGCAGCCCCAATGCGACTCCGGGCCCGGTTCAGGCGTGGCGGCGCTGTTCGGTCAAGACGAGTTGATCGGCTAAGCGCAGCGCTTTTCTCGCCCGCTTCACCGGGAAAGCGCCCCTACTCCACTCCGCTGCCGCCATCATCGGCGCCGGGGCGGCGTTGGCGCCCTGGGCGCTCGGAACCTCATCGGTCCACACCTTGAAGCTTGCCAGACGGTAAAGCCCGAAGGTGTGCGTCATCAAGACGTCGGCGGCATCGCACCCGCGTGCAATCAGCACCCGGCCGATCCGTGGGTAGTTGTAGCGTGCATCGAACGTGTGCCAGCGATCACCGACATAGGCCTCAAACCAGGCGTTGGAGTCGCCCGGACCGTCTTCCATCGGCACGCCGATGTCGCCCATATAGCCGTTGCAGTACCGCGCCGGAATGTTGAGACAGCGACAGAGCGTGATCGCGACGTGCGTGAATTCTCGGCAAACCCCCTTGCAGTCGTTATAGACGTCCCACGCCATCTTTGACGGGTGGGCCTGAGGATAGCCAAACGTGACGTAGTCATGGACGAAGTTGCAGATCGCCTCGACGAGAAACCAACCCGGCTGAATACCGCCGAACTTCAACCGCGCCACATCCATCAAACGATCGATCTTGCAATACCGGCTGCCGACCAGGCTCAGGACCCATTAACTTTCTTGTGCCATGAAGGATCTGTTGATTCAATGGCGGCACACGGAGGTGTCGCCATGGATGAACTGTTTTTGCTTTCCGAGGGGCAGATGCGCCGGATCAAGCCTTATTTTCCACTCTCGCACGGG
>SHVV01000038.1 GCA_009694095.1 Alphaproteobacteria bacterium
ACAGCCGACAATGGCAAAGGACGGCATCATGCACTAACATTCCACCCGAACCACTCGTTGGCGGCCGATCAAGGTTGCCAGTGCGGTTTTTCCGCTCCCCATTGGAGCAAAGCAACATTGACCAGTTCAGGTCTTGCCTATGAGATGCTTTTATCGCCAACAGAGACGACTGCAAGTCGCAAGAAATGGTCTTTCATTATGCGTGTGGGATTAGCAATCGGGATAAAATCATTGATGAGACAATACAAATGGCTGGTGAAATTAACGACGATCCTATCTTGAAAATGGTTACCATTGTGGCCGATAGAACATCGGCTCACACCGCGCTTCAGCGGACTGCCTTCGGTAGCTGCTGAACTTGAACGTGTGGGTGGATAATTCGCAATTTAAGTCGCTCACTTCAAGGTATTCCTCCATGGTGGAGAAGCCGCCAGCACGAACGATGCTAGGAAACACGATGGCCAATGACGATAAGAAAACCAAGGCAACTCCGGTGCTAAAAAGCGAACCGGCGCCAGCGGACAAAGGCACCCCCGGCGCCGATAGTGTCAAAACCGAGAGCGTGGAGAAAGCCACCGACTCGCCGGCAGCTTACAGTCGGGGCGAGGGCCAGAAACCGACCGACAAAGCGTACCGGGACAATTGGAACGCAATCTTCGGCAAGAAAAAACCGAAGACGGGGCGAAAATGATTATCGAGTGCAGTTTTCGCGCGAGCATTGGCCCTGCAGCGGTAGGAGCGTCTGACCGGGCAGTCGGTCGCCGCACCACACCAGACAAAGGCCGTGTCGCAACGGTGTCGCGATAGCGCCGGATCAGAAAAGTTCACCTGAGCGCGCGCATGTACGCTTCAAAATGATCGTCAACAGTCATTCAAAAACGTGAGTGATTCTTACTATTGGACGGAGGAGTTGCGCTGGGTTCGCGATGAACTCAAGCTCAGCGGCGACGCGCCCTGATTTATCGTGATCCAAGATCAGCAAGATCAAGCTCCGCAGTCGCAACTGGGGCGATGCCGGAAAAAAATTAAAGACCTCGTCGAGAAAAAGGCCAAGTCGGCCTCTCGAAACACGACGAACTAGCGCGAGCGGCCGTAACGAGAACTACGCTGTTTTCACTTGCCGCCAATTTTATTCTCGGGTAGCGTGCCTTATGCACCTTGGCACCACGTCCTTTCTGGCTGCCCGGCCACTGAACCTCTCGGTCCGCTGGTTCTGGTGGTGGTGACGTCCGTCACCAGCACACCCACGCCCCCCCCCCCAAGCTTCCTAGTTCTTTGAATTTTCGTTGGTGGCAGGTCCGCCGGCGAAGCTGTCTCAACCGAAGCTCGTCCGCAACGCGCTCCTGTTCAGTATGAGGCCGATCGATGTCGCACTCTGCCGTAGTCCCTGACGGCGCTTTACAAACGCCACAAGCACCAGATGACGTCCCAGACGCCTTCTTGCGCGCAACCCCCCTCATCCAAAGCGACGATCCGGCGATCGCGGCGTTCGCCGCCACGATTGTTGCCGGTGTAGTTGAGCCGATCGAGCGGGCGCGCCGTCTTTACTACGCGGTGCGTGACCAAATCCGTTACGACCCGTATGCGATCGAGTTGAGCCAGGAAGGACTTTCGGCGTCTCGCTGCTTGCGCGAACGCGTCGGATTTTGCGTGACCAAAGCGGCGCTGTTCGTCGCGCTTGCGCGCGCCGTTCGCATTCCCGCACGAATTGGCTTCGCCGATGTCCGCAATCACCTCGCGACCGGACGTTTGCGGGCGCTGATGGGTACCGACGTTTTTTGTTTTCACGGCTACGCCGATCTCCGTCTCGACGGGCGCTGGGTCAAGGCAACGCCGACGTTCAATATCGAGTTGTGCGAACGATTTCGCGTGCGCCCGCTCGAATTCGACGGACGCAGCGACGCGCTGCTACACGCCTTCGACGCCGACGATCGTCGCCACATGGAGTACTTGCGCTTCCGCGGCACCTTCGCCGATGTTCCGCACGCGACAATAATCCCGACTTTTTTGGCCAAATATCCGACCATGTTCGACGGCCAGAGTGTCAGAAGTCGCGGCGATTTCGCCGCCGAGGCGAGCGCGGAGCGCCGTTGAGGATCCCACACGAAAAGCTGCGATGCGCGACCGAAACGGCGTTAGACTTTGGCGCCGCCTGACGGTCAGCGGCTGCGTCAGTGGAGGTAACGATGTCGATCGATCTACAACTATTGGTTTGGGCGTGCGTGTTGACGTTTGTTCAGGCTGGAGTTTCCGCAACCGGAGCGACCATGCAAGTCGGCTTGCCAACGCAGGCGGGCAATCGCGAAAAGTTCCCGGAGGTAACCGGTTGGGCCGGTCGCGCCGTGCGCGCGCATCGCAACATGCTCGAAAGCATGGTGTTGTTTGCCGCTCTCCTGCTTGTCGCCCACGTCACCGGCAAAGCAAACGCGATGACGGCCATGGGTGCGCAGATTTTCTTCTGGGCGCGGATCGTTTACGCGATCGTCTACATGGTGGGGGTGCCGTGGCTCCGCACCGGTGTGTTTGCGGTATCGATCGTCGGCCTGCTGCTGATTTTTCTCCAACTCGTCTAGGTACTTTGCGTTGGGCCCCTCTCCCGTAACGCGGGGGTGGGGCTCGTTCGTTAGGCCGGGATTGGGGATGATTCGATCATCGCCCCCTCGCGCCCGGGCACGATCGACAATCGCCTCCGGTGGAAACGGGCGAGCGCCGGTCGGTGGCCGATCGAGACCACGGTGAGGCCGGGCAGTCGCTCGCATAGGAGCGCGTACATCTTTTCTTCGAGCTGGGTATCGAGTGAAGCGGTCGCCTCATCGAGGAACACCCAGTTTGGTTTTTTCAACAGTACGCGCGCGAAGGCAACTCGCTGCTGCTCGCCGGGCGAGAGCGCCTGGCCCCAATTCTGATCGTCGTTCAAGCGCTCGACGAGCGCGGGTAGCCCGACATCCATGAGCGCGTGCCGTTTAGCGGCTTCGGTCGTGGCATCGGCCGGCTCGGGATAGCTCAGCGCCTCGGCAAGCGTACCGACCGGCATGTAGGGTTTCTGCGGGATGAATTGGGCCTTCGCATCCGCGGGAATACGGATTCGACCGCGGCCGAACGGCCAAATGCCGGCGAGCGCGCGAAAGATCGTGCTCTTGCCGCTACCAGAGGGGCCTGACACCAGCACCGTTTCGCCCGGATCGATCGCAAATGTCACCGGTTGCGTGAGCGTGCGTCCGTCGGGGAGTTGAAGCGTGAGGTCGTCGGCCGTGAGCCGTGTCGTCGCGGCTCGCTCGACGGTCATCGGTTGCGCCACCGCAGCACTTGCCGCGGCGTCCATGGCGGCCTGGTAGGTCAGCAACCGTTCCACCACCGCGCGCCACTCGGCGATGGTGCTGTAGGCGTTGATGATGAAGGACAGCGACGACTGCACTTGGCCAAAGGCGGAAGCGATCTGCATCAGGTCGCCCAACTTGATAGTTTTGTCAAAAAACCGCGGCGCAGCAACGACGAACGGAAAGATGATCGCCAATTGGCCATACCCGTAGGTGAACCACCCAAGCAATTTTGTGCGCTTCATGAGCGCCCACCAGTTCGTCGCTACGTCCGCGAACCGGAGGCGAAACGCGGCATGTTCGCGCGCCTCGCCGCCATAAAGCGCGACGGCTTCCGCGTTCTCGCGCAGTCGCATCAATCCAAAGCGAAAATCAGCCTCGAATCGCTGCTGTGCGAAATTGAGTCCAAAGAGCGGGCGACCGACGCGGTTGATGATCCATGTACCGGCGAACGCATACACGATCGCCGCCCAAACCATGTAGCCCGGAATCTCGATCGCCATACCAGCGATTTCGATCTCGTACGACCCCGACAGCGTCCAGAGAATGGCAAGGAACGAAGCGAGGGTGACGACGGCCGAGAGCAAACCCAGAGCGAGGCCCAGCGACAACCCCACGAACTGCTTGATGTCCTCGGAGATGCGTTGATCCGGGTTATCGGTTTTGCCGCCCGTCAATTGCAGGCGGTAGTAAGTCCGGTGGGCGAGCCACTTGGTGAGAAACTGCTCCGTCATCCACCGCCGCCAACGGATCTGCATCATCTGATTGAAGTAGAGACGGTAGATTCCGAGAATAATAAACAGCGCGGCGAGCCAGCTGAAGCGAAGTAGCTGATGCTTGTACTCGGCATAGTTTCCGCTCTCGAAGGTGTCGTAAAAGAATTTATTCCACTCGTTAAAAACGACGTCGAGGTAGACGTTTGCCAGCGCGATCGCGACGATCAGCAACAGCAGTCCGCGCGCGGACCACCGCTCCTCGGAGCGGAAATACGGGATCGTCAGTGCCCAAAGGGCGCGCCAGGTGAATTGCTTGTTAGGCATCGGTGGACTCTTGGTTGGTGGTGAAGGCGACGAACCGCCGCTCTTATACCACCGTGGCGCGCAACGTCGCGCCGTCGCCGATCGACCGACCGTTCCGGCAGCGCTAGCGCTTATTTGGCAGAGGTCATGCGGCCGGACGCCGATTAAGACGCTCGAGAATCGTGCGCCGCACATTGGCGCCGAGGAGGTTAACTTCGTCGAGATCCGAGCTATCGAGCCGGGCATCGATCAGATTGGCGCCGGCGAGGTTCGATTGCGTGAGGTTGGCCGAAACCTGCCGTTTGAACCCGCCGTCCGACCTCGAACTTGCGGCCGTGCTTCTCAGCGACGAACGAACGGGAAGCGATTTTCGGGCGCTGCTCGACCGCACGGCGCTGGTCTATTTTCCGGCCGTTTCTACAGCGGCATCGGGCGAGGTGAGAACGAGAACGGCCGGGCCTCACCGCATTCGGTTCGGGTCCTCTCGCGCCGGAACCGGACAAGTTTACGTCGTGATCGAACTGGTTCCCGCCACCAATGCGCCGAGTACGCTCTTCGTCTGTGGTGATGGTTGGCGGACCCGAAAAGTAGACTTGCCGCCGCCGCAAGGCGGCGTCATTCAGATCTTTCTCGAACAATCCGATGACATTCTGCGCAGCCTCCGCGATCCCAATGCCGAGGTATTTTTATGCTGACGCCAAAAGCGCCACACGACGTCGAAATGTGCGCCGATCGAGGACATTATCGCGCTCCGTCTGGGTTTTTTCGAACGCGGTCCTGAGAAAAGATTCAGCGCCAGGGTAGCGAGCCCCGAGCGCCGCAGTCATAACGTAGCGTTCGAAGCGTCCTCACCAATCGAGCCTTTGAGCTCGTGGTCGAATGTCGCTGCAGCTCCAGCGACTGAAAAAAAGGGGCAAGCCGCGCCGCCGCTGGGCGAATACCTAATCGGCCATGTTGATAGCCCCATCTTTTCGCAATCGTTGCCGATTTTCGATTGGCGTAGAATTGCATCGTGGCTCGTTCCGATGGTTGCCCTATGTTAACGTCGCCGGGAGAACCCAACTAAGCTGCTCGCTCGCGACGCAGGCGATGGACGAAGGGGGTCGCCCCGCCGGGCGCGCTTCGTAAACCGATCCGCTATTTTGAGTAGGTTATTTAGGTGTATCCCATAGGTACCGAGACTGTTGAGCGCATCGCGGGATTTGCCACGGTTGGCGTCGGTTTTTCGAGCCACCACCGCATCGCCGATCTGGTCGACTACGCCGTGATCGCCGAAGCCGAAGGTTACGATTCGTTTTGGATCGGCGAGCGCTACTACGCGCGCGGCATGTACACCGTCGCGACCATGGTCGCGCAGGCGACCAAACGGCTCGCGCTCGGCCTCGGAATCGTCAGTCCGTTCACGCGGCATCCAGCGCTGATCGCCATGGAGACCGCGGCGCTCGATGAGGTCGCGCCGGGTCGGGTGATCTTGGGGCTGGGAGTCGCGCAAATATCGGCCGAACGGCAGGGGCTCGCCGACACCAAACCGGCCATATCGCTAAAGGAAGCGGTCGCGATTCTCCGGTCGATGCTGGCAGGCGAGGCGACTCAAGCCGATGGGCGTTTTTTCACCCTTCGGTCGCCGGGCGCTCAACTTGTTGGCGCCACGCCGCGCCCGAGCCTTCCGATTTATCTCGGCGCGATGGGACCCAAGTCGCTCCAGCTTGCGGGACGTGTCGCCGACGGCGTCGTACTGGGAATGTTCGCGACCCCGGGGTTCGTTCGCTATGCCCGCGGCGAAATCGAGAAAGGATTGGTCGCCGCTGGCCGCACGTGGGCCGATTTCCAGCTCGTTTCCTACGTCACCTTTGCGGTCGATAAAGATTCGGCGCGGGCCAAAAACGCGGTACGGCCGCAAATGATCGGCTATCTCTCCGAACGAAGTTCCCGCACGGCGGCGCGACCAGGCAGCCCCCGTTTGGCCCATTCGGGGCTCGATATGGATGCGTTCACCGGGGTGAAGGCTGAGGTGACGAGGTATGTCGATGCGGGCAGCCTCGACCTGGCCGCCCAGGCGATCCCCGATGCGCTCGTCGACACGCTTGTCGTGGCCGGCGATCCGGATGAGTGCAGGGAACGACTCGCTGCTTACGCTCTGGCCGGGGTCGATCACCTCGTCCTCTACCAAGTTATCGGGCCGGATACCCGCACGGGCCTCCGTCTTGCCGCCAGCGAAATCGCGGCCCATCTTAGGAGATAGCTGAGCGACGGACCCAACCGCCGGTTTCCGTGTAATCTTCTGTTATGGCATTGAAACGAAACCTGAAACGTACGCTCGTTGCCGGGGCGGCGATCGCGATTGCAGTCGTTGCACTAGTCATCGCCTTCGGACGCGATGGGCAAACGACGACTTCGACCTACCGTACCGCCAAGGTCGATCGCGGTGACATTACTGTCGCAGTCTCGGCGTCCGGAACGTTGTCCCCGGTCATCACGGTCCAGGTCGGCTCCCAGGTCTCCGGCCAGATCAGCGAGCTGCGCGTCGATTTCAACAGCGAAGTGAAAGCGGGCCAGCTTCTTGCCCGCATCGATCCGCAAACGTTCGTGGCGAAAGTGCTCCAGGCGGAGGCTGAGCTAGCTGTCGCGAAAGCCGCCGTGCTCACGCAAAGGGCGACCGCCGAACGCATGCGCGCCGAAGCCGACAATGCGCGCGCCATGCTCGGGGCAAGCGAGCAACAGATACGGCGGATCGAATCGCAATTGGGCGATGCATCGCGCGAGAAACAGCGCAAAACCTCAAGCGCCGGCCGCAACGTCTTCACGCAACGCGATATTGACCAGGCGGTTTCGACGGCCGATCAAGCCGACGCCGCCGTGCGAACGGCGAAAAGCCAAATGGATGCACAAAAAGCGATGGTGCTCTCCTCGGAAGCGCAGTTCCGCGCCGCCGAGGCGGGAGTCGAAAATGCGCGCGCGCAAGTAAAACAGCGCGAAGCCGCGCTCCAGCAAGCTGTGATCGATCTCGAGCGCACGTATATTCGCGCCCCGATCGATGGCACCGTCATCGGTCGCAACATCGACACTGGCCAAACGGTGGCCGCGAGCTTGCAGGCGCCCGTCCTGTTCCAACTCGCGCAAGACCTGCGCGACATGCAGGTGCTCGCCAATATCGACGAGGCGGACATCGGGCGTGCCTCTCTCAATCAACGAGTCACGTTCACGGTCGACGCTTTTCCAAACCGCACCTTCGCGGGCGAGGTGGTTCAGATTCGCAAGGCGCCCCAGATCGTCAGCAACGTCGTGAGCTATGTCACGGTGATTTCGGCGGCGAACACAGACCTCAAACTGCTGCCGGGAATGACCGCGAGCGTTCGGATCGTTGCCGATGAGCGGCGCGATGTAGTCCGGGTCCCGAACGCAGCGCTTCGTTTTCGACCGCCCGGGAGCAGCGCCGATTCGACCGAGCCGAAATCGAGCGGTGAAGGCGGCGGATCGGGCGGGCAACCCCAGGGCGGCGGCGGGCGATTCCCGAGTCCCCAGGAATTAGCCGAACGGCTGGCCGTCGGACTATCGCTCACGGTGGAGCAGAAGGCGCAAACGCTTCGTATTTTCGAGGAGTCGCGGAATAAAATGGGCGCCGCACGGCAAAGCGGAAGCGAGGAGGAGTTCGCCAAGGCGCGTCAACAGGCGCGGTCGGAAACTCGGCAAAAAATCGTCGCCCTGCTGACGCCCGAGCAGCGCAGCGCCTACGAACGCTTCCTCGCCCGCAACGAGGGAACCGAATCGAGGCCGGGACGCGTGTGGGTGATCGGTTCTGGCGGCAAACCGGAACCCGTCTCGATCACGATCGGCGCCGGCGATGCGCAGGTGACCGAAGTGGTCGGCGGCAACCTCAAGCCGGGGCAAGAGGTGATTATCGGCCAGGCTTCCGCCGAGCGGCCGTCGGCGCCGCGCCAGACTGGCCCGCGTCTTGGATTCTAATTCGAGCCACTGGTCGAGCCGGCGATGAACGACCAAATGCCCCCGGCAGCGACCCCGGTCATCGATGCGCGCAACCTCGGTCGCGCCTACCGCATGGGCGACCACATCGTTCAGGCGCTCGACGACGTGAGCTTTACCATCGCGGAAGGCGAATTTGCCGCCATCATGGGGCCGTCTGGGTCGGGTAAGTCCACATTGATGAACTTGCTTGGTTGTCTGGATCGTCCGACAACTGGCGAATACCGACTGGGCGGTGAACTCGTTTCGACGTTTACGCCCGATGCGCTCGCTCTCGTTCGCAATCGATCGATCGGTTTCGTTTTTCAGCAGTTCAACCTATTGGCGCGCCAGACTGCGCTCGAGAACGTTGAGCTGCCACTTGTCTATAGCGCGGTGCCCCGCGCCGAACGCCAACGCATCGCAACGATGGCGCTCGATCAGGTCGGACTGGGCCGAAGGGCTGGCCATACGCCGGCTCGTCTCTCGGGCGGCGAGCAGCAACGAGTCGCGATTGCCCGCGCGCTCGTGAATCGGCCCATCCTGCTGCTCGCCGACGAGCCGACCGGCGCGCTCGATTCGCGCACACAGGTTGAAATTCTCGCACTTTTGCAGGGACTCAACCGAGTTGGCTTGACCATCGTCGTCGTCACCCATGAATACAACGTCGCCGAGCACGCCGGCCGCATACTCGCGTTCCGTGACGGACGCTTGCTCAAGGACGAGCGCAACGCAGCGCCGCGCGTCGCGCATTCGGAGCGGGCCGCGTGACGGCAACCGATGTCACCCGATCGCCGGCCGGCAACGCCGCAAACGTTGATCCGGGCGCGCGCCAAGTTCGACCCCGCGCCGCTGTCTCGTGGGATGTCGTTCGGACCGCGGTCAATGTGCTTCGCGTGCATCCGCTGCGTAGCGGGCTCACCATGCTTGGGATCATCATCGGAGTCGCCGCAGTCATCACCATGGTCGCGGTGGGCGCCGGCGCGCACCGGTTGGTCGAGGAACAGATCAAGAGCCTTGGTTCGAATTTGATCGTGGTCTTTTCCGGCACCACCACAACCGGCGGAGCGCGTACCGGCGCCGGTTCGCGACCCTCGATCACCGAAGATGACGCGAACGCCATCGCCCGCGAAATACCGTCGGTGGAAGTGTCTTCCGCGACCGTTCGCGGCGGCGCGCAGGCGGTGGTCGGCAACCAGAATTGGGGCACCTCGATCCAGGGTGTGACGATCGATTACCTCGCCGCCCGAGAATGGGGGCTCTCCAGCGGGCGAGTATTCACTGGCGAAGATTTGAGTAGCGCGGGGAAAGTTGCGATCGTCGGCCAAACCATCGTCGATCAATTGTTCAATGGCGGCGACCCGATCGGTCAAGCGATGCGGATTCGAAGCACGCCGGTAACGATCATTGGCGTACTCGACCGCAAAGGTCAAACCACACAGGGCCAAGATCAAGACGACATCGTCTTGGTACCGCTCTCGACGGCGAAAAAGCGCATCTTCGGTTGGGCCGGCACGCGGGCTCGTTCGGTCGGCGGTGTGCTGGTCAAAGTACGCGACGGCTATGACATGAAGGAGACCGAGGCCGAGGTGAAAGAACTCCTGCGCCAGCGCCATCGACTGGCGGCGCGAGACGACGATGACTTCACGATCCGCAACCTTACCGAGATAGCGGCGACGCGCGAAGAGTCGAGCCGAATTTTGGCGTTTCTGCTGGCAGCGGTCGCTTCGGTATCGCTCATCGTCGGCGGCATCGGGATCATGAACATCATGCTGGTCTCGGTTACCGAGCGGACCCGGGAGATCGGATTGCGCATGGCCGTCGGCGCGCGGCGCTCCGATATCTTGGTTCAGTTTTTGATCGAAGCGGTGACGCTCGCGATCATCGGCGGTGTCATCGGTATCCTGCTTGGCGCTGGGTCGTCGCTGGCGATCGCCTCGTTTGCCGGCTGGCCGACATTGATCGAGATTGACGCCGTATTGTTAGCGTTTTTCTTTTCCAGCGCAGTCGGAGTATTTTTCGGATTTTATCCGGCGCGCAAGGCATCGCGGCTCGATCCGATCGAGGCGCTCAGGTACGAGTAGCGTTAGCCTCGTAGGTGCTCGCCGGCGTCGGGATTTTCGCACCGGGATCAGCTCCATGCCGATAGCGTTGCCACGCGAATACGGCGCCGCCAATGACTAGACCGACGACGTCGGCAACATCATCGGACACGATCAAGCTAAACGCGGCCAAAAGCATGACGGCGCGCAAAATCCACGGCAGCGGACCGTTCAGCCAACCCTCGGTCGCCATTGCCAAGAATACGACGCCGACGGCGGCACTCATGAACACCTGGACAATTTCCAACAACGGGCCTTGGCCGAGCAACAGCGGCGAATAGAAAAACATAAAGGGCACGATGATGGTCGCAAGGCCTAGGCGTACGGCAATCCACGAAGTTCGCCACGGGTCGGCGCGGGCCAAGCCTGCGGCGGCAAACGATGCGACCGCGACCGGCGGCGTAATCGCGGAAAGGACGGAGTAATAAAAGACAAACATGTGGGCGACGAGCGGTGGCACGCCGAGGCGAATGAGGCCGGGCGCAATCACCGCCGCAGCGACCGCATAAGCTGCTGTCGTCGGCATACCCATGCCGAGAATAAGTGAAACGAGCATCGCGAATGTCAGGGCCAAGAGTTTGCTTTCGCCAGCGATTGCTAGTACGAGCGAAGAAAATCGACCGCCGATTCCGGTCAGCGCAATGACGCCGACGATGATTCCAGCGGCCGCGCAAATGGCGACGAGTTGAATGCAGTCGCGCGCCGCACGATCGAGCGCGCCGATCAGCGCGCGCGGGCCTATGCGATGAGTCCGGGTCAACCATGAAACGACCACGCAGGCGATCATCCCGAGTGCGGCAGCTCGAAACCCGGACCAGCCGTTGAGGAATGCCCAAATCAGAATAACGATCGGCGCCAGTAGGAAACTTTGCCGGAGGAGCGGTTTGAGTGCCGGAAGTTCGCTCCGCGGCAGCCCACGCAAACCGTTGCGGACCGCGTGGAGGTCGCAGTGAGCATAACAGGCGACGTAGAAAAGAAGACAGGGAATGACTGCGGCGAGCGCGATGTCGGCATAGGGGATGCCGGTGATTTCGGCCATGATGAACGCACCGGCGCCCATTATCGGCGGCGTCAGCTGGCCGCCAGTGGACGATGTAGCTTCGACCGCTCCGGCCGTGGCGCGGTCGTAGCCGCTCCGGCGCATCAAAGGGATCGTGATCGATCCCGACGCGACGACGTTGGCGACTGATGAACCGCTGATGGTGCCGAACAGTATCCCAGAGATGACGGTGCCCTTGGCTGGTCCGCCGCGCGCCCAGCCGACGAGCGACATGGCGAGGTCGTTGAAGTAGTCGCCGGCTTTCGACTTTCCGAGAAACGCGGCAAAAGCCGTGAACATGACGATGAAGGTCGAGGAAACCTCAAGCGTCTGACCGAAAACGCCCTGATCGCTGAAGACATACGTGACCAGGAAAGCGATGTCGTAGCCTTTGTGATAAAGCACCCCGGGCATCAACGGGCCAACAAAGGCGTAAAGCAAAAACGCCGCACATACGACGACAAGAGCCACGCCTGCGGCGCGGCGCGTCAGTTCCAAGACCAGGGTAATTCCGACCAGTCCAACGATGAAATCGCCGGTCGTGTAGAGCGCGCCGGCGCGAAACTGGAGTTCGCTCAAAAAAATGGCGATGTAAACGGCGCACCCGACTGCGAGCACGGCGAGGGCCCAGTCAAACCAAGGGATCGTTTGGCGATCGACCCGATTCGTCAGGCCGAAATAGCCGAAGCCCAACACCGATCCCCAAGCCAAGTGGATCGCCCTAAGCAGAATCGAATCGATCGGGTAGAAATTTAGAACGATGATGTGAAAGGCTGTAAATCCCGCGCCGAGAGCAATGAACACCTTTGCAGTAACGCCGTCGAGCGTTCGCAGCGATCCTTGAAACTCGAATTGGTTGGGGTCGAACGGCGGGCTGTTCGGGCCACCTGGTATCTGCGTGAAAGGCGTCACGGCATTCGCTGCAGGCCAAACACCGACGCCTTCGATTCTAACGCCGAAGCACCTACGTCAGTCGATCGCCGCAACGGCCGGCCTCACAAAAGTTTGGCCGGAATCGTGATGCCTTTTTCCTTGTAGTAACGCACCGCACCCGGATGAAACGGGAGGAACGAGTTGGCGCTCCAATTTTCACGCACAGTCTCTTTTGCGGCGGAGTGGCCGGTCACCATCGCCGCGTTGTTTTCAAGCACCGTTTTCACGACCTGGTAGACGATATCGTCGGGCAGGTCCTTGTGCGCGATGGAAAAGTTATAGAGCCCGACCGTTTTATGGTCCTCGGTAAGGGTCTTGTAGGTTCCCTTCGGTACGAGAGAGACGGAAAGCTCGGGAAGTTTCGTCTGCAGTTTCTTGATCTCGTCGGCCGAGAACGTGAAGAACTTGACCGGCCGGCCCGCTTCGATCTCCGTGAAGGCTGCGATCGGTACGCCGGCGGCGAACGCGAAGGAGTGAATCAGCCCATCGCCGAGCTGGCTCGCCATGTCGTTGGCGCTCCCGTTCCGAATCGTCGCCTTGATGCCGAGCGCCTCGAACATCAACGGAAAATAGGTTCCGGGTGTTCCGGCTTTGGGGCCTACCCCGACAGTCCTGCCCGCAAGGTCGGCGACCTTGCTGATACCCGACTTGTCCGTCGCAATGAAATGGAACGGCGTATCGTACATTGGAAAAAGCGCGCGGATGTTGTTGTACTTCTTGCCTTGAGCCCACTCGGTTCCGTTCCAGCCTTGATAGGCAATTCCCATCGTCGTCATGCCGAGCTCAATCTTCTTGTCCTCGATCAGGATGATGTTTTGGTTCGGTCCCTGGGTCTGCTGGGTCGAGACATTGAGCCCACCTTTCTCGGTGAGAATCTGGGCAACCACCCCGCCGTATATGAAATACGTCCCACCGATGGACGCAGTGCCGAGAGTCAGCGATTTCGGCTGCGCGAGAGTTTCTGTCGCGAAACTCGCAGCGAGCATGAGAGCCAGAACGTTAATCTGCCGCGATATCTTCATGACAATTCCCACTCAATCCATAGGGCATTTTGACACAAAAGGAGCAGAAGCTAAAGCGAGAAACGGTCATGCGGCCGTTCGCGGCTTGGCGCGCTGTATGGCGAGCCACACGTTTTCGGGTGTCGCCGGCATATCGAGCTCTGTAACGCCGAGCGGCCGGAGCGCGTCGACGATCGCGTTCATGAGTGCCGGCAACGCTCCGACACTGCCGGCTTCACCCGCCCCCTTCACGCCGAGCGGGTTGCTTTTGGTAGGAACCGCGTTCTCGCTGATGCCGTAGTTCGGCAAGTCCTCGGCGCGCGGCATTGCGTAGTCCATGAACGAGCCGTTGAGCAGCTGACCCGACGTCGCATCCCAGCGCACGACCTCCATCATGATCTGACCAATGCCTTGCGCGATGCCGCCGTGCATCTGGCCCTCGAGCAGGAGCGGATTCATCACCGTGCCGACGTCGTCAACCGCGGTGTAAGTGACGGTCTCGGTCGCTCCGGTCTCCGGATCGATCTCGACTTCGGCGACGTGGCAGCCGTTCGGGTAAGTCGGCGTCGGAGGGATAAACGAGCCGTCAGCCTGCAGGCCGGGCTCAAGCCCTGGCGGCAGTTTGCGGACGGCAAAAGCAAGTTTGACGACGTCGGCGAGCGGTAGAGTTCGATCGGTGCCGGCGACGCGAAAAGTCCCGGCCGCGTACTCGACGTCGCTCGGCGCTGCCTCGAATGCGTGCGCGGCGATCGCACGCGCCTTCTCGATCACCTTGTCGCTCGCGCGCCGGATGGCGCTGCCGCCCACTGCGCCCGAGCGCGAGCCGAACGTACCGTGGCCGTACGGCACGGTATCGGTGTCGCTTTGCACGAAGCGGATCTTGTCGAATGTCAGCGCAAACGCTTCCGCGACTATTTGGCGGAACACAGTCTCGTGCCCTTGGCCGTGTGAGCTGGTACCAACGATAACGGTCGCGGTGCCATCGATGTCGAACTTGATGGTGGCATAGTCCTCGAAACCGCCCGCGGCCTGCTCGATGGCATTGGCGATCCCAAGGCCGCGGAGTTTGCCGCGGCGTTTCGCCGCCGCGCGCCGCGCCGCGAAGCCAGCAACGTCGGCCCGAACCAAGGCGTCGTCCATATTCTTTTCGAACTCGCCGCAGTCGTACTTGAAGGTGAGCCCAGTCTGAAACGGCATCGCGGTGGGCGAAATCATGTTGCGTCGCCGCAGATCAACTCGGTCGATCGCCATTTCAGCCGCGGCGTTGTCGATCAATCGTTCGAGGACGTAGCACGCTTCCGGGCGGCCCGCGCCACGGTAAGGGGCGATCGGTGGCGTGTTCGTCAAAACCGCACGGACCGTGACATGAATTGCCGGCGTGCGGTAAACGCCCGCCAGCGTGCCCAGGTTGAGGAACGCCGGGGCTGGCCCAAATAGCGACAGGTATGCACCCATCGCCGCGGTCTGCTCCACGCGCAGCGCAAGGAACTGGCCGTTCTTAGCGAGCGCCAGCGAGGCGTGCCACAGGTTGTCGCGGCCGTGATCGTCGCAGAGCGCGAGTTCGCTCCGATCCGCGGTCCATTTCACCGGTCGGCGGAATTTCTTGGCCGCCCAGAGCAGCACCGGGAGTTCCGGGTTCAGGCTTGAGCGGATGCCGAACCCGCCGCCCAGATCCGGACTCACGACTCGCAGTTTGGTGAGCGGTAGCCCCATGACCGTCGCCAACGCCGCACGCAAGTCGTGCGGGCCCTGATTGCCGGTGTAAAGCGTAAAGCGATCCTCGTTCGAGTCGTATAAAGCGACGACGGAGCGGGTTTCCATCGGGTTTCCCAACACCCTTGTCACCTCGAGGTTGAGCGTCGTTACGTGATCGGCTTTGTCGAACGCGGCATCGACGGCGGCTTTGTCGCCGAGCGCGACGCCAAAAGAGATGTTGTCCGGGCATTCGTCCCACACCGCGGGCGCGCCAGGTTTGGTGGCGCCGGAAGTCGCCGTGACGGCGGCGAGCGGCTCGTAGTCGACGTTTAGCAGTTCGGCTGCTTCACGCGCGGCCGCGACCGATTCTGCGAGAACGACAGCCACCGGGTCACCGACTGTCCGTACCCGGTCACGGGTAAGCGCCAGCCGCGGCGGAATGAAGGCCGGCGAACCATCGGGCCGCTTCAGCGGCATCAGTTGGGCGATGAGACATGGAAAGAGCCCGAGGTCGTCGCCGATGTCGGCCGCAGTGACGATCGCCAGAACGCCGGCTACGGCGCGCGCCTTGGATGCGTCGATCTGTCGGATACGAGCGTGAGGGTGGGGGGAGCGCACAAAGAACGCGCGCAATTGGCCGGGCGTATCGATGTCGTCGGTATAGCATCCTGTGCCGGTGAGGAAGCGCCGGTCCTCAACCCGGGCCACGGGCTGCCCTAACCCGAATTTCATGGTCGCTTCTGACGTCATGATTACTCCGGGGACGTGTGGTAGAAATCGAGGAGGCTGGGCGTATGGCCGCCCGCCTCGATGAAGCGAATAAGGTCGGCCGGGCCTATCGCGGTCGTCGCCGTATTCTCGAGCGAAGGGTAGTTGAGCGGATCGTGGTTCAGCATGTCGCTGTCGAGGACGACCTTCGTCCTCTGCGTTGTGTCGTTGATGAGGGCGAAGGGGGTGACCGAGCCGGGCGTTACGCCGAGAACCTGCCAAAGGAGCTCGGGTTTTCCGAACGAGAGCCGCGCGCAGCCGATACGCCTATGAACCCGTTTAAGATCGACGATTCGATCCTCCAGCGCGACGAGGAGGAAAAGGGCAACTTTTTCATCCTTAAGAAACAACGACTTGCAATGCCCACCCGGAATCTCCCCACGCAGCTGCTTGCTGTCATCGACGGTGAATAGTGGTGGGTGGTGATGCGTCTTGGTCGCGATTTCGAGTGCTTCGAGACGCGCAAAAAGATCGGCTGGGGTGGCACAGCCTCGTTCGCAGCACCAACGCTGAGGTCGACGATAAGCTTGCCTAGCTGGTTGGGGTCGCGGGGTCGCTTAGGTCGCTGTTGCATACCGCTAAGCATGCCACGGGCGCGGCGCGTTTCCAACCGTCGTCAAGTGCCGCTAATCTCAGACTGATGCACTACCCGTGGCGGACGCCTTGCGGCGGATCGACCTTGTGCGGTTATACTTGCCGACCTGCGCCGATTCGATGAAAGCGCGTCGAGCGGCCCTTAATCAACGCGCGCGGTTCCCATGACACAGCCGATCCGCATCCTCTTGGCCAAAGTCGGGCTCGACGGCCACGATCGCGGCATCAAGGTTGTCGCACGGGCGTTGCGCGACGCCGGCATGGATGTGATTTACACCGGCCTTCATCGAACTCCGGAAGAAGTCGTGACCGCCGCCGTTCAGGAAGATGTCGACATCCTTGGCGTCAGTCTGCTGTCCGGTGTGCAGATGACCGTGTTTCCCAAAATCCTCAAACTGCTCGCGAACCAAGGCGCGGGCGACATGATCGTCGTCGCCGGCGGAGTCATGCCGGACGAAGATGTCGCGGCCTTAAAAGCGATGGGCGTTGCCGAAGTGATGCTGCAAGAAACGCCGCCACAAGCCATCATCGATACGTTGAAGCGTCTCGTCGTCGAGCGCGGCCCGCGCTGACCCTGAGGGGCGATCATGGAACAATGGTCGTTTCCGCCCGACTATGACGACGACTACCTGCCGCCGGCCGGCAGCCGCTATTGGTTCGAGCGGCGCGAGACCATGCCGCCCGGCGAACGGGAGCGAGAGATTCTTGCCCGGTTGCAGGAGGTCTGCCGCTACGCCTATGCGCGCTCGGCTTTCTATAAGCGGCGCTGGGACGCGGCCGGGTTCCACCCCGATCACCTGAAGTCGCTCGAGGACTTCGAGGACAAGGTGCCGGTCATCCGCAAGGCCGAGCTGCGTGAAAGCCAGGCCGCCGCGCCGCCGTTCGGCGACTATCTCTGCGTTCCCGATGCCGATGTCTTTCACGTCCACGGTACGAGCGGCACGACTGGGCGGCCGACCGCGTTCGCGATCGGGCGCGACGACTGGCGCGGCATCGCCAATGCGCACGCGCGCATCATGTGGGCGATGGGGCTCCGGCCCGGCGATATCGTCTGCGTATCGGCGATCTTCAGCCTTTACATGGGAAGTTGGGGTGCGCTCGCCGGCGCCGAGCGCTTGCGCGCCAAGGTCTTCCCCTTCGGCGCCGGCGCCGCCGGCATGACGGCGCGCTGCGCCCAGTGGCTCAACGATTTGAAACCGGCTGGTTTCTATTCTACGCCGACCTACGCGCTGCACCTCGCGCAGGCCGCCGCCGACTCCGGCCTCAACCCGCGCGATTTCCGCCTCAAGGTGATGTTTTTCTCGGGCGAGCCCGGCGCATCGATCCCCGCGATCCGCGACCGGCTGCACGAGATTTTCGGCGCCCGCATCATCGACTGCGGCTCGATGGCCGAGATGACGCCGTGGATGAACGTCGCCGGATCGGCCGAATCGGGCGGCATGCTGGCGTGGCAGGACATCGTCTACACCGAGGTCTGCGATCCGAAGACCATGCGCCGCGTGCCGTACGGCCAGCGTGGCACGCCGGTCTACACCCATCTCGAACGCACCTCGCAGCCGATGATCCGGCTACTGTCGGGCGATCTCTCGCTGTGGGAGGAGGGACCCAGCGCCTGCGGCCGCACCTATCCCATCCTGCCGCAGGGCATTTTCGGGCGGATCGACGACATGTTCACGATTCGCGGCGAAAACGTTTATCCGAGCGAGATCGACTCGGCGCTGAACGAACTCGCCCGCTACGGCGGCGAGCATCGCATCGTGATCAGCCGCGAAGCGGCGATGGATGAGCTGTTGTTGCGCGTCGAGGCGACGCTGGCAACCGAAAGCCAAGGCGCGGAAACGCTGGCGGCTTTCCGCGCCGAGGTCGAGCGCAAGCTCAATCAGGTTTTGGGCTTGCGTGCCGCGATCGAAATCGTCGCCCACGGCTCACTGCCGCGCACCGATTTCAAGGCCCGGCGCGTTATCGATGACCGCGCGGTGTTCCGCGACATGCAAGCGGCGATCGACCGGGCCGGGCGCCGGTGAGCCACTACGTTCCGTCTCGCGATCTCATTGCCCGTGTCGCCGCCGGTGAGACGGCGGCAACCGCCAGGCTCATCACGCGGGCCGAAAAAGGCCTGCCCGAGGCACGTGACGCCCTCGCCGAAATCTACAAACGCGCCGGCCGGGCGCACGTGGTTGGCATCACGGGCGTTCCGGGGAGCGGCAAGTCGACGCTGGTCGCCGTACTGGCCGGGAAGCTCCGGACCCGTGGAGTCAAGGTCGCGATCGTCGCGATCGACCCATCGAGCCCTTACTCCGGCGGCGCGATCTTGGGCGACCGCGTGCGGATGACTGAACTCGCGACTGATCCCGGCGTCTACATCCGCAGCATGGCGACGCACGGCGTCGTCGGCGGCATGGCGCGCGCTGCACTCGATGTGGTCGACATCCTCGACGTCGCCGGCTTTCCGATCGTGATCCTTGAAACGGTCGGTGTCGGCCAGGACGAGGTCGATATCGCGCGCGCCTCGCACACGACCATCGTCGTGTCGGCGCCAGGCCTGGGCGACTACATCCAAGCGATCAAGGCCGGTATCCTGGAAATCGCCGACATCCATGTGGTCTCGAAATGCGACCGGAGCGACGCCAACTTTACTCTACGCGACTTGAAAGCAAGCCTCATGCCGAGCCCGGCGTCGGGGCCGTCGCCGTGGATTCCGCCGATCATCGGCACGAGCGCGGTCAAACACGAGGGCTTCGATGAACTGATCGAAGCGATCGATCGCCATCGCGCAGTTGCGTTCGACCCCGATGCAGGGAACGACCGCCGCCGCCACATCGCCGGGTTTCGCCTGCTAAAAACCGCGGAGAATTTGTTGCTCGACCGCTTCGCCGCCTCGGTCGACAATCGTGCGGCGCCGTTGATCGCCCTCCTCGCGCGGCGTGAGGCCGATCCGTATTCGCTGGCGACGGAGTTGCTCGAACCAACCAACGCCGAGGACAAGAGCCGATGAAACCGGAACGCTTAGACCGAACCCTCGATGGCCTCCGCGCCGATGTCCGCGCCTGGGAGGACAACGAGGTCGAGCGCTTCCGGCAAAAACAGTCCGAGCGGCAAGAACAATTCCGCACCCACGGCGGCATTCCCGTCCAGCGCGTCTATACCGAAGCCGACACATGGAGCCACGACCCGGCCGACGACGGACTTCCCGGCCAATACCCGTTCACCCGCGGCCCGTACCCGACCATGTACCGGAGCCGGTTTTGGACCATGCGTCAGATCGCCGGCTTCGGCACCGGCGAGGACACCAACCGCCGCTTCAAGTACCTGATCGCGCAGGGCCAGACCGGGCTTTCGACCGACTTCGATATGCCGACGTTGATGGGCTACGACTCCGACCATCCGATGAGCGATGGCGAAGTCGGCCGTGAAGGCGTCGCGGTCGACACCATGGT
>SHVV01000039.1 GCA_009694095.1 Alphaproteobacteria bacterium
GGGGCGCCGCCGAGAAGCCAATTTGGCTCGCCCTTGGCGTTGGTTTCGAGCAAAACGTCGAGTCCCTCGACCGAGACCTTGGTGACGCATATTTGACCCGAGAGCAGAGGCAGTAGCTCGGCCGCCACTGCAACTCGAGCGACCCGCACCATATCAAGGCGACTATCCCAAGGCGCGTTGGCGACCTTGACGTCACGAAGTTCAATGGCTGGCGTCAATGAAATCGCGAGTTTGATCGGCCCGCCCAAGGTCAGCTCGCGAGCGGTCGCAGCGGCAAAAGCCGCCGCGATTTCGGGCCGATAGCGATCGGCATCGAAGGTGGCGAGAACGATGGCCGCGCCGGCGATCGCTATGGCAATCACGCCGGCGACCGCAAGCAAGATTGATTTCACCCGCATGGCTTTCCTTCCAGACATGTCACCAACAATCTTGATGCCTCACATATCCGCGCCTAGCAAAAAAAAGCGCCGCCCGGAGGCGGCGCTTGCCGAGCGAATGAGTGTTGATCGTTAGTTCGTCACTTTCCGCAGCAAGTCGTTGGTGTAGAATTCCTTGGGATCGCGACCGGCCGGGATCACGTTGATGTCAGCCATGACCTTGACCGCGCGCTCCCAGTCCTGGACGCCCATATAGCCCCATGGTTTGCCCTTGGTCTCATCGGTCACCCATAGGAATTCATGGTCCTTGAACTGGGCCAACATGACGTCCTTGTTGGGCTTTGATTCGGGACGAAGCTTCAAGACCGCGTTGAACGCATCCTCGTAGTTCTTCTTGCCTAGGATATGATCCATCGCGCGCGTCGTTGCTCGGAGAAAACCGCGAATCGCTTCGGGTTTTTCGGCGATCGCCTTTTCACTGGCGATGATGCCTGTCCCGGGCACGTCGACGCCGAGGTCCGCCATCCAGAAGATATCCGACGGGCGGCCCTGCGCCGCGAAGATGGCACGGAAGAACGCCGGTGACGTCGAAACTGCGTCGCCGCCTTTGCTGACGTAAGTCGAGCCTTTGATCGTTGTATCGACGGAGACGAACGTGGCGTCCTTGTAGTTGGTGCCGGCCAGGCGGAACCACGGCTCGAGGAACGGAATATCGAACCCGCCCGGCGACATGACGATTTTCACCTTATTGTCGACCAGGTCCTTTGGGCTTTTCCAGCCGGAGCCCTGCGGAACCAGGATGCCCATTTCGTTTTTTCGGATCAAAGCGCCGATCGCTTTGACTTGAAGCCCTTCCTTGGCGCGGCCGACCGCCATGGCGCTGTGACTCGCTTGACCCATATCGTGGCTTCCGGAGGCGACCACTTGCGTGGTGTTGACCGAGCCTCGGCCCGACTCGATTTCGACCTTGAGCCCTTCCTCTTTGTACCAACCGCGCTCCTCGGCCAGAAAATACCAGGAGTGGATGAGGATCGGCGTCCACTCGAGCCGAAGCTTTAGCTCGGTCGCCGCCCGGGCTCCCGATACTAAAATCGATCCGCCAACTATCGCGCCGACGATACCAAGGCCAAACGAACGCCACATCGTTTTCATGTCAGTTCTCCACCAAAAAAACAAAAGCGAGCGGCAGTCATGCCGCTCGCTTTGATCGTTTCACCGCATCCGCAGCTTCAGTTGGTGACGGCGGGCAGCAGCGCGTTGGTATAGAAATCAGTCGCTACAGCCGTGGCCGGCACCGAGCCAATATCTTTTAAGACTTTGATCGCCTTCTCCCAATCCACAGGAGCCATGTAACCCCACGGCTTACCCTTGGTAGCGTCGGTGACCCAGAGCGTCTCATGGTCCTTAAACTGGGCCATCATGACTTCCTTGGGAATTTTCGCTTCTGGGCGCTGTTTGGTAAGGGCGTCGTACGCTTCTTCGTAGCGTTTTCCTGCAACGATATAGTCGAACGCTCGATAAGTGACTTTGAGAAACTTGCGAATCTCTTCGGCCTTATCGCGGATTGCGGTTTCGTTGGCGATCAAACCGGTCCCTGGAACATCGACCCCAACATCCGACATCATGAAGAACTTCGACGGGCGCTTATCCTCGAACTGCGCGCGCATGAACGCCGGCGAGGTGCTGACCGCCCCAGCGTCGCCGTTTAGGTAGGTCGACCCTTTCAGCTTGGTATCGACGTAGATCATGTTGGCCTTCTTGAAGTCGGTTCCGGCCAGCTTGAACCAGGGCTCCAGGAACGGAATCTCGAAGCTGCCCGGTGACGTCACGATCTTGATGTTATTGTCGACCAGATCTTTCGGCCCCTTGAAGGGTGAATCCTTGGGCACCAGGATTCCCATCTCGTTCTTGCGGATGAGCGCGCCGATCGACTTGACCGGCAATCCGTCCTTCGCGCGGCCGATGGCTGCTGTCGCTTGGCCCGCTTGACCGATGTCGTGGCTGCCAGCGGCGACAACTTGAGTCGTGTGAACTGAGCCATTGCCCGACTCGAACGTGACGTTGACTCCTTCTTCCTTGTACCAACCCCGCGCTTCGGCGAGGAAAAACCAGCTGTGAATCATGATTGGCGACCACTCGAGCCGCATCTTGAGATCGGCCTGTGCCGGCGCGCTCACGAGCGTTGCTACAACGGCTGCTCCAGCAAGAGCACCGAAAAGTCTCTTCATCGACATCAAAGCCTCCTCGCTTTCCAATCTGCAATCCGGCGAACGCACCCCGTGCGCATTCTATTCCGCGGCAATGGCCGCCGACTAGAAGCCTTCGGACCATAGGCTACGCGGACTCGCGGATCGGAACAATGCCCCGGCTTCAAAATGATCAGTCTGGGCGGCTGCTTGGCTAATCGCCGGCGGCGCGCCAAAATGGGTCCATGATTGAAATCATAATCGACCGCTGGTCGAAGGCCGGGAAAACCGAATTCCCCTGGTCCGCATGGCTCGACGGCAAACGAATCTATCAGGGTGATGCCCAGTCGAGTTTCGAAGACGCCGAACGTGTCGCCCGTGCGTTCTGCAAAGCGGAACTAAAGCGCGAGCCCGACCGCGTCACTCGCCTATAGATGCGCTCGGATCAACTTCCGAGATAGGAGCGCTGGACCTCTTCGTTGCCGAGGAGGTCCTTACCCGACCCGGAAAGCGCGACCTCGCCCGTTACCAGCACGTAAGCTCGATGGGCGATCGCCAACGCACGCGTGGCATTCTGCTCGACCAGAAGGATCGCTTTTCCCTCCTTATTGAGCTCTTGAATGATCTCGAACACGCGGTCGACCATGATGGGCGATAGCCCGAGCGAGGGTTCATCCATCAGGATCAGCTTTGGACGCGACATCAATCCACGGCTAATCGCAAGCATCTGCTGCTCGCCGCCAGACAAGGTCGACGCAAGCCGATCGCGGCGCTCGCGTAAGGCGGGAAAGCGACGGTAGTACGCCTCTCGGTCCGCCTCGACGGCGGCCGAGTCGGTCCGGACATAGGCACCGGCCGACAGATTCTCTTCGATCGTCGAGTACGGGAACACTCGCCGCCCCTCGGGAATGTGCGCGATACCGAGCCTGACGATCGCCTCGGGGGCCGCACCGTCGATCCGGGCGCCATCGAATGTGATGGAGCCGCGACGCGCCGGTAGCAGGCCGGAGAGAGCCTTGAGCAGCGTGCTCTTGCCGGCGCCGTTGGCGCCTACCACGGCGACGATTTCGCCGGCGTTGACCGCGATCGTGACGCCATGGAGGACTTCGGCCTGGCCATAGCCCGTCGCTAGATCGCGTACTTCCAGCATGTGCCCCCCCTCGACAGTGCACGCACGGTACGCTCATCGAGCGTGGCGCGTCGCGGCTTTTGTTCGCCAGCGTTCGATCCACGCCCGAAACGGAACCGCTTCGTTCCCGATGCCGCTAAATATCCCTTGCGGGCGCAGAATCGGGATCAAGATCATCACCACCCCGATGAAGGCGATACGAAACTCGGCGATCGGACGCAAGATTTCAACCGCGCCAATCATGATCGCGGCGCCGATGATCGAGCCCCATAAGTTGCCGAGCCCGCCTAGCACCAGCATGATTATGACCAGAACCGAAAGATCGACGCCGAAACTATTGGGCGCGATGAAGCGCGAGAACGTCGCCATGTAACTGCCGGCGATTCCGCCTAGGAAACACGACAACCCAAACGCCAAGATCTTGTAGCGCGCCGTGTTGATGCCCATCGCTTCGGCCGCGGTCTCATCTTCATAGATCGCTTTCCAAGCTCGCCCGATGTGCGAGCGGGTCACCTGCACGCACAACACGTAGGCGAGCACGAGCAGGGCCAACGCGTAGTAAAAGAATCCGACATTGTCGGCGATCTTGAAGCCAAAAATTTCCGGCACTGGAATGCCGGGCAATCCCATCGGCCCACGGGTAAATCCGGAATTGAGGATGAATAACCGCACGATCTCGCCAAACGCAAAGGTGACGAGCGCCAGATAGTCGCTGCGTACTCTGATCGCCGGGATGCCGACCAAGACGCCGAGCGCGAACGCGAGCGCGCCGCTCGCCGCCAACGCGACGAGGACGTTAACGTCGAAATTGAGCATGAGCAGCGCCGTGGTGTAGGCGCCGATCGCGAGAAATCCGGCCTGTCCGAAGTGGAACTGCCCGCAGTAACCGAGCACCAGATTCATCCCCAGCACCGCAATCGCGTACATCATGATTAAGTTGGCGATTCGCAGCAGGTAGGGATCGGAAATCAGCTGCGGAAATGCCACCGCGGCCAGCAAGGCCGCCGGTCCGATCATCCAGCGGGGTACGACGATCGCCCCGAACAGCTTGATCGCGCGCCGCGTTGTCGCCGAGTAGCCCATGCTGGCCCCGGTGCCAGCCTCCGCCGTCGAGACACGTGTGCCCATGAGTCCGGTCGGCCGAAACAGCAGGAAGACGATCAGAATGACGAAGGCGACCGCGTCGCGATAACCGGGCGGCAAACCGACCCAGTCACCGCCGTAGACCACCACCAGAGTCTCGATCACGCCGAGGAACAGACCGGCGATCATCGCGCCCGCCAGGTTGCCGATGCCACCGACGATCGCGGCGACGAACGCCTTGATCGTGCCTGGAAAGCCCATGTCGGTGAAGACGATGCCGTAGATCGAGCCGTAAAGGACGCCGCCAATCACGCCGAGCGCACCGCCGATGGCATAGACCAGCACGATCGTACGGTTGACCGGGACTCCCATCAGGCTCGCGGTTGGGATGTCCTGCGCCACCAACATGATCCCGCGTCCGAGTCGGGCGCGCTTCAAGAACGTATTGAAGAGGAAAATCGCCGCCAGCGCGACGAACAAGATGTAGAGCGCGTTAAGCGGAAAGGAGACCGATCCGATCACGAATTTGTCTTGTCCGAGCAGCAGCGGGAACGGCGCCGGGCGCACACCAAAAAGATATTCGGACGCATTGCGCAGCACGAAGGCAGCCCCGAGTGAACTTACAATCGCGACGGATCGATCGATGACGCGAAGCGGCCGATAACAGATCCGCTCGACGAGAACGCCGATCAGAGCTCCGACCGCGATACCGAGCGGAAGCGCGAGATAGACTGGCCACCCCTGCGCCAGGACACCGCCGATAAAAATCGCGCTAAAGGCATAGAGGTCGCCATGAGCGAAGTTCATCATTCGCAGGATGCCGTAGATCATGGAAAAGCCGATCGCGAGCAGCGCATAGACGCTGCCCAACGCCAGTCCATTCACTATCTGCTGCAGGAAGAAAAGGAATTCCATCGTCACGGCGCGGTTACTGTACTAGGCAAGAAAACGGCCCGGCCGCCTCTCGGTCGCCGGGCCGCCCATCGATCGTTGGAATCGATCGCTATTTACGGTCGTTGAACTTGCCGTCTTTCACCACCTTGAGTGCATAGTAATCGAGAAGCTTGTCGGCCGGCACGATCAAGTTGCCTTTGTCCGTGAGCTTAATCTCATAGGTCAAACCTTTGAGCGTCGTGCCGCGCAACGCGACCCGCACTGCCTCGCGCGATTTCTCCTTCGCGGCCTCGATACCAGCTGCGACGAAGTTCATGATGTCGTAGCCATTGCGGTGATAGAGGTTGAAGCCCTCCTTGAATGCCGCCTTGGTGCGCTCGGAAAGCTCCTTGAGTTTCGGCGTGACGAGTTCTTCCTTCATGAAGTCCATCACGATCACGCCTTCGACGTCCTTGCCGCCGAGCTTGATGAACTCGGAGCTGACGACGCCGGGACCGGCGAAAAACGGTACGTTGAGCCCTTGAGCCTTGGCTTGACGGGCCTGCAGCGCGGCTTCGGTGTAGAAGCCGAGATGCATGATCTGGTCGACGCCTGCTGCCTTGAACCGGCTGATGATCGCGTTGAAGTCTGTTTCTTTTTCGTTATAGGGCTCGGCGACGAACTGGACATTGAGTTCCTTCAACCGGGCGGTGCTCTGCTCGAACATGCCCTTGCCGAAGTCCTGATTAGCCCACAGAACGCCGATCTTCTTGCCGCCTAGAGTCTTGACGGCAAGTTCCGCCTGCGCGCGGCCGTTGGCGACGTCGTCTTGGACGACGCGCATGATGGTCTTGTAACCGCTTTCAGTGATCTTCGGATTAGAGCAAATCGGGGTCGCGTTGGAGAGTCCGTTCTGCTCGTAGATCGGCAACGCGGCTAGGCAATTGCCGCTGAAGATATGGCCGATCACGGCGACCGTGTCGCGGTTGAGCACCAGCTTCTGCGCGATATTAGCTGATTCTTGGGGATCGCCGCGGTCGTCGAATTGCTCAAGCTTGATCTGGAAGCCTTTCCATGGCCCGGCCTTTAGGCCGCCGGCCTTGTTGATGTCCTCGGCCGCCAGCATGGCGCCGTGGAGCGGTTCGAGCCCATACGTCGCGATTGGGCCCGTGAGCGGTCCCGAGAACGGGATCGTCAATGTCTGCTGCGCATTCGCCGCCGACAAGCCCGCTGCCAACGCCAGCCCGAGAACTACACCTGTTACGCCTCGCGATTTCGTCTTACTTTTCAATTCGACCTCCCCCTTAAACGTGGTTACGCTCATTTACACACTGGCACACTAGTATTCACCGGCACACTAGGAAAACTTGCGCGGTCCTGGATCGCGCAGTATCTGCATCGTCGCGCAGTGAATGCCGCCCCCGAAGCGGTTGTACTCATCGTAGTCGACTTCGATCACTTCAACGCCAGCCTTACGCACCGCCTTGATCGTTTCCTTCGCTCCCCGGTGCATGACGACGAGGCCCGGCTCGATGGTGACCAAATTGCAGGCGCTCGCGTTCACTTGCTCCTCGAGCGGCGCTTCGATGATCTTCCAGCCGTTGCTCCACAGGAAATTGCAAGTATCGACGTCGAGCGAGGCAGGATAAGCCACCACCTTATCGATATCGACCGGAGCGATGATCATGTCGGTATGCGCGCTTATCCCCGACTTGTGGTCGAAGTAACCGCAGCCCGGCGTGTAAATGCGCTGAACGTGGACGTTCTCGCCGCACTGACGACGAAGCACTGGAAGGAACTGCTGCATTCCGTCTTCGTTGGTCTCGACGCTTATGGCGTGGACATAGACGTCATCGCAAAGAAAGATGCCTTGGATCCAAACGCCCTTGCCGGTGATGGTGAGCAGAACCGGGATGCTGAGGTTCCAAAACGCCCACCGCGCCAAGTATTCGGTCCGGCCAAACCCGGAGAGCGGCGCCAGCGCGTAACCCTTCTTCGGGATGATCGAACCTCCCGGCAGGATCGTGAGTTCGCTGGTCGAATGCTGGTTGGTCATCGGTCCATACGCCGCCATCGGCTTCTCGGGATAGTCGAGCCAATAGACCTTGATCCCGTTTTGCTCGAGCGTGGCGGCATAGGCAAGCTGTTGTTCGCGGAGCTTGCCGATGTCGAACCGGCGCTGGGTCAAGAGCCCATCGCGAACGATGTAGTCGGGGTCTTCCTTCATGTAGGGGTGGTTGGCATAGTCGTCGTCCGACGAAACCGTCGTCAACGCGACCTCACGCAGCCGGCCGATCCCGGCCGAGCCGCATTTTCGCCCGTACACCTGATCGTAGTAGTTCAAGTAATCGTAGTTGTGCCAATCGAACGGGTTCTGCTCAAGGCTCTGGCCCTTACCCTTGTAAAAAGGTACTTCGCCCAGCGTCCAGTTGCGCCGGCGCTGGCGTTCCTGCCACGCGTCGTACTCGGTGAGAGCGAACTCCTGGCTACGCCGGCCGGGCGCAAGCGGTTTACCGTCACGTCCATATGTTTGGGTCACGCGCGATCACTCCAACTTGGCGTCGACTATGAAAACTTACGCGGGCCCGGATCGCGATCGATCAACATGGTCGCGCAGGTGATCGCGGCGCCGTATTTATTGTACTCATCGTAGTCGACCGGGGTCACTTGAACGCCAGCGCGCTCGACCGCGGCAATAGTTTTTTTCGCCCGCGCGTGCATCATCACGTGGCCGGGTTCCAACGTGATGATCGCCGCCGCCGAGTTTTGGATCTGCTCCTCAAGATCGGTTTCGACGATCGTGTAACCGTTTTTGCGTAGCCACGTGTGGGTTTCGATATCCACGCCCGCCGGATGAACCAAGACCTTATTGATGTCGAGTCCGCCGATCACCATCCCCGCGTGCGTGTTGGTGCCGGTGAACTTGTCGAAGTACTTCCAACCCGGGGTGCGTATCGCCTGGATATGAACATTCTCGCCACAAACGCGCTTCAGCACCGGCGCAACCTGATTGAGTCCGTCCCAGTTGGTTTCGACCCCCATGCCCTGACAGTAAACGTCGTCGGCAAGAAAGATTCCAGTAACCCACACGCCCTTGCCGGTCACGGTGAGCAACGGGGGGATACCCAAGTTCCAGAACACCCAACGCGCGAGGTACTCGGCGCGTCCCAGGCCGGCCGTCGGTGCGAGTGCGTAGCCTTTTTTCGGGATGATCGAACCACCTGGCAGGACCAAGAGCTCCGCCGCCGAATGCATGTTCATCATCGGACCGAATGCGGCGATCGGCTTTTCGGGATAGTCGATCCAATAGACTTTGACGCCGTTTTTCTCGTATGCCGCCGCAAACGCCGCCGCTTCATCCTTGAGCTTCTCGATATCGACTTTGTCCGAGAGGAGGAAGAACCCGTCGCGGTTCATGTACTCCCGGTCCTCGTGGAAATACGGATGGTTGGAATATTCGTCGTCCGGCGACGGCCGGACGATGCCGACCTCGCGCAGCTTACCGATCCCGGCCGAGCCGCAGCGTCGACCGTAGATTTGCTGGTAGGCGTCAAGATAGTCGAGATTGGCCCAATCGAACGGGTCATGCTGCTTGCCCTTGCCTTTGTAAAAAGGCACGTCTTTGAGCTTCCAATCACGTTGGCGCAGCACCTCTTGATGGCGATCGTACTCGGTGACGGCAAAGCTGTGGCTGCGTCGCTTCTCTTCGAGCCGTTCGCCCTCGGTGCCTTTGATCTGGACCATCTATTCCCTCCCGAAAAACGCGACTCCGACGCGCCCGTCGGTAACATGCGAGTACACCAGCCGAGCCGCCCAGCCGAACCGCGGCGACATCCAGACCGCTTCTTCTAGAATTCTTCTTGCTGTAGTTGGGCCAAATTCTAAGCGGTTCGGCTAAGTCGAAGCAACTGTCGCGTAAGCTATCGACACGCGGCGGCGGATACGACACTTTATCGCCAGCTATTCTCGCACCGATGTCAACACGCGACCAGCAAAACACGGCGGCTACGCTCCGACGCGCAATTGCGTTTCATAAGCAAGGACGTCTCGAAGAGGCGGTCGCCGCGTATCGAGAGGCCATCGACGACGCCCCCGCTCTTCCGCCGGCTCACTACAACCTGGCGGTCGCGCTGCGGGCCCTTGGTCGACCGCTCGAAGCGCTCGTTGCCGTCGCGAAGGCGGTGCGCGCTGATCCTTCGTATGCGCTGGCGACGATCCTTCTCGCCGATCTCAACGTCGCCCGCGGCAAACCGGACAAAGCGCTTGCAGCGCTGCTCGCCGCATATGAGCACAGTCCATCCGATGTCTCGCTGAAACGACGACTAGTCAGCGCATTCGCCGAAGGCGAATTCACCCGGCCCGATCGACGTGCCGAGGCGGCGCTCGTTAGCCTGCTTGATTCGCCGGGACTGGACTACCAAAGACTCGCACAAGCCGGAATGAGCCTACTCCGCGCCAAGCGGTCGTTCGCGCGCGCAATCGAACGCCGCCACCATCTCGACGCGGCGGAAATGCGGCAGCTAGCCGAGCTCGCCCTGTTCAGGGAACTGCTCGCCAAGACGATAATCGCCGCCGCTGATTTCGAAGCCTTGATCGGCGCGCTCCGCCGGATCATCGCGCCAATACTGGCCGATCCGAACGAGCCACCAGAGGCGGCTTTGGTCGAATTCGGGGCCGCGCTCGCGCTACTCTGCAACGCGGTCGAGTACGTTTACGACGAATCAATCGAGGAATCGAGTTTTGCCGCTGCGTTGCGCGATCGAAGCGTTTCGAATTTCGCCCCGTGGTTGGTCGCTCTCGCCCTCTATCGGCCGTTCCGCGCGCGCCGCTCATGGCCCGAGTTGGCCCGGATCGAGCCGCCGGGACGCAACGCTCAGTTCCTATGGCAGCGGTTGGTGCATCAGCCACTTGCTGAGCGAAAGCTCGCGGCCGACATTCCGATCCTGACTCCCATCACAGTCGAAGCGAACGGCGGCGTACGCGAACAATACGAGGAGAACCCCTACCCACGGTGGCTGTCGGCGGGAATTGGCGAGGCGCGCCGGCTCGACGAAGTCGTCGGATCGTTGTTCCCCCAGCATCGGCCGCAACGCTCGTTCGCCAACTGCCGGATCCTGATCGCCGGTTGCGGCACCGGTCAACACGCTGTCCGCACCGCTATGCGCTATACCGGCGCCGAGGTAACGGCGATCGATCTGAGCCGAGCGTCATTGGCTTACGCCAAGCGCCAGGCGGAGGCTCTTGGGCTCTCGCACATCCGCTTCGCTCACGCCGATATCGCGCGGCTCGGTTCACTGGCGGAGAGCTACGATTTGATCGAAGTATCCGGAGTATTGATGTGCCTCGCCGAACCGGTTGAGGGTTGGCGTACTCTTTCCCGATTGCTCGCCCCGCGCGGCTATATGCGGGTCGGGCTTTACAGCGTCCAAGCGCGGCAGGACGTCGCGATCGCCCGCTCCCTGGCGATGGATTATCCGAGAACGCTTGCCGGGATTCGGGCCGCACGAGCGGCGCTCCGGGCGCTACCGACCGACCACCCGGCGGCCGCCGTGACCCGGCTCTACGATTTCTTCACGACGAGTTCTTGCCGCGACCTCTTTATGGCGGCGCGCGAGATTCCATTCACCATCCCCGAGATCGCTGCCGCGCTTGAAACGCTCGACCTCGAGTTTCTCGGCTTCGAGGCCCTCGCTCCGGCCACGAGCGCCGCCTATCGACAGCGCTACGCCGACGATCCCGACCTCACCAATCTCGCGCATTGGCACGAGTTCGAGCTTGATCATCCCTTCACGTTTCGAACGATGTACCAGCTCTGGTGCCAAGCGCGCGCTTAGATTGGCAGCGCGGTTGGGCGCGGCCGATTAGCGGTTTCCCGGAGTTGCCAGCAACCCTGCGATAGCGCGCTGAACGAGCGTTACTTCGCTGCCGACCAAAATGAGGCGATAGCCACGCTGCTTCGCGCCGGCAACCTCGTCGGGCGTGAGCGCGACACCGCCGAGCGCCACGCCGTTCTTGAGAATCTTGCTTTCAGCCTCGGCGACAACTTTGGCGACCTCGGGGTGGTGGCGTTGATTGGGGTAGCCGAGATTGATGCTCAGGTCGCCCGGCGCGATCATGGCGACGTCAATTCGCTTCACGCTCAAGATCGAGTCGAGGTTGCGCACCGCTTCGGGGTGTTCGATCAAGACGACATTGAGCAAAACGCTGTCGGCGGCGCTGAAGTACTCGTCGCGGCTCAGCCCCCAACGGGCGGCGGCATAGAAGGGGCCCCACCCGCGTTTGCCGTTGGGCGGATAGCTCAACGCCGCGACGGTTTGTTCAGCTTCAGCGCGTGTTCGGACCATCGGCGAGACAATCCCGAGCGCGCCGGCATCCAACACGACCTCGGTCAGATCGTGGCGCTCGAGCGGGACGCGCACCAGCGGCGCACACCGCGTCCCGGCGGTTGCGGCAATCATCGCGTGCGCCGACGCCGCATCGATGAGCCCGTGCTCAAGATCGATCATGACCCAATCAAGACCGGCTGCGGCCATGATCTGCACCAGCGGCGCGCTTGGAGCGGTGACGAACGCACCGATGGCCGCCTCGCCCGCCGCAAGTTTACGTTTTACCGGATTTTCCATGGTCCCCGCCCCTGCTTTCAAATCGGGATTTTGCCCAATTGTTTCTTATGAAAAAATGTATAGCCTTTCCTCCTTCCATCGTCCCCACCAAATGAGCAAAACCTCAGAAGCCACGAAACAACGCCCCGAACTTGTGTACCGTTCGACGTATCCCGCTGGAACGCTCGTGTTCAAGGAAGGAGATCCGGGGCAATCGGCGCACCCCATCGTCAGCGGCAAAATCGAAATTCAGGTCAAGAAAGGCGACAAGACACTCGTCGTCAGCACGCTTGGTCCCGGGCAAATCTTCGGCGACTACGCGCATGTCGACAACTCGAGACGAAGCGCCACGGCCATCATGGTGACCACAACCGAGGTCGTCGACATCACTCGCTCGATGATTCAAACAAAACTCAAAGCAGCCGATCCGTTTCTCACTGCCTGGATCGAGGTCTTGGTCGATCGCATTCGTGGCCTTAACCGTCGCCTGCACGGCGATAGCTGACGATTCGACCGAGCGTGCAAGGAGCTTATATGTCGATCGAAACTCTATTCGCGCCAGTCCACATCGGGCGGCTTGAGATCAAGAATCGTTTCGTCCGCTCGGCCACGTCGGAGACGATGTCGGCCGATTCGGGTGAAATTACCGACGATTACGTCAACCTGTATCGAGCGCTCGCCAAGGGCGGGGCAGGATTGATTTTGACCGGACATATGTTTGTTCATCCGCGCGGCCGCTACATCAGCCGCCAGTCCGGATTGCACGACGATCGGGTCATCGAGCGCCTTAAAGCGTTCACTAAGCTGATCCACGGCGACGGCGCGACGATTTTCGCCGAACTTGGCCACGCTGGCAGTCAATGCCGCGACACCTCGATAACGCCGCTCGCTCCGTCGGTTATTCCCAATTTTATTTCCGAACGCGATCCGCAGCAAATGTCGATCGGCGACATCGAGGAGGCGATCGGCGCGTTCGGCGCCGCCGCGCGCCGTGCCAGGGAGGCGGGCTTTGACGGCATTCACATTCATGCCGGTCACGGCTACCTGATCAGTGAATTCTCGTCGCCTTGGGGCAACCTCCGCACCGACGCCTGGGGTGGCGACGCAAGCCGTCGCAGCCGTTTCCTTCTCGAAGTTTATCGCGCCATCCGCAAAGCGGTCGGTAGCGATTTTCCGGTGACGATCAAGCTCGGCATGGCCGATTCGATGGAGTCGGGCGGACTTGAACTGGGAGAGAGCCTTGATCGCGCCTCGGCACTCGTCGCCGAGGGCGCCGATGCGATCGAAACGTCGGTGGGCATCATGCACCTCTTGACTAAGAGCGTCGGGCGCTTCGTCGGCGTTGGCTGGGGACGGGCGTTCCAAGACATGGTGATCCCGCGCTTTTTCACGACCGCCGACCCCGAGGCCTACTTTCGGCCTTATGCCCACGCGCTCAAGAAACGTCACGCCAAGCTTCCGGTCATTCTTGTCGGCGGAATCCGCCGCACCGAGACGATGACCGACATCGTCGTCAGTGGCGATGCCGATTTCATCTCGATGGCGCGCCCGTTCATCCGAGAACCCGACCTCCCAAATCAAATCCGGGCGGGCCGACGCGGATTGGTCGATTGCGTCTCGTGCAACATCTGCGTCGATCACGAAGGCACCGACGCGACGCGCTGTTGGCGGACGGACAAGCGCGCGATTGTCGAGCACGTCTACCGCAAGTATTGGAGCGAGCGCGGCCAGGCCCATTGACGCGGTTGCGGCTCGCGGTGCGCCGGTCTATACGGGAACGTAGTACCAATATTTACGTAAAAACGTTGCCGGGAGACTCGAGCGCAACGCTCAGCCGAAGTGGTCGGGTCACGCGTCGTTTGAAGAAGCTGCGTCATCGTGCCGGCCTAAGCATCCAAGACATGGCGCGCGAGGCGGGATTTCGCCGGGGATCGAGTTATCAGCATTACGAGGATTCGCGTCTATCTCGGCGCAAGTATTTGCCGCTCGACGTCGCCGAGCGCTTCGCCGATGCGCTCCACGGTCGGGGTGATCCACCGATCGCTCGCGCCAAGGTCTACGCGCTCGCCGGCGTCGGCGATGCCAAGGTCGCGGCCCGCGCGTCGGGCAGTTTCAACGAGACAGTCCTGCACCACGTCATTGTCATCACCGAGAGCTATCTCCAAGATCGCGGCTTAAAGCTCGAAGCCGAAAAGAAGGCCCAGCTCTTCATTCACGTTTACTGCGCTATTCGCCAGCCGCCAGGCTGTTGCAGGCGGGATCCATCGCGATCTCGCAAAACTGGTTCGTTTGGAGGATATTAAATCGTTAGTTGAGTTAGCTTCCTAGCGCTTCTCGCAAAGGTATAGCGGATGCAGCCAACGGACGATACCTTGGCGATTTGGGCGATCCTCGCCAGCGCCGAGCAGCACCGCCACATACGTAGGGTAACAAAGACGGGCATGGTCGTGGGGTTAGCCACGGCGATTTCGGTCGCCGGCGCGTTCTTGACCGTGATGCTGACCGGGTACAAACGGCAGCAAGAACCGGACACCCGGCTCGAGAGCGAGCGCCCCGCACTGACCGGCATCAATCGGCTCAAGACCGAAATCGAACAGCTAAGCCCCTAATACGATGCCCTTCGCCGAAAACTTGACATCATTCGCCTACGCGCCCCCGCCGACACGACGCTCGACGGCCAAATCGGAGCGCAAGAAATCTTCGTGCTCGAAGACCTCGCCGCGTGGCGCGACGGCAGACCGCGCGGAAGTCTCATGCCGATGTTGCTGCGCGAGTTTAGAATTGGTGACGTTGCCGACCTCACGCGTCGGCAGTATCCGGCGGCGATCTCCTGGCTTCACGAGCGATGTAAAAGCAGCGGGCGTCGCTCGTTTCATTCGGCCGGCTGAACGGCGCAGGCCGGCTCAGTAATTGGGACCGTTAAGCGTTTCCCAGATTAACTTGTCGAAATGGTGCGTGCCGTGTTCGCTTCGCCACGACCGCTCCTTGTCCACCATCAGCCGACCCATGTGGTAGCCGCGACTGTGAACGCCAAGCTGCTGCTTTTCCATCGTCGTGATGTCCTGGCGCTGCAGCACGTTGGTGAAATAATCCATGAGCTCGACTTCGCCCTTGGCCGGCGGATCGGTGCTGAAAAAGTAGTAGACCGTCTGCACGCAGGTTTCGACGCCGGTCGGCAGAACGTGCATGAGCTTCCAATTAGTCTTGCCGTGATGGGCGACCCACAGCAGGTTTGGCCATAGCCACCAGATGTAGGCGTCCTCGAGGACGTCGTCGCCGTCCATTTGGAACTCGTAGGGCAGTTTGTCTTTGTGTTTTTTGATGTTCTCTTTGTTGCCGGCGACGAAGTGCTGCGACCAGATGTCATGCGCGGTGATGTCGAAGCTGAACTCAAGATAGGAATCGTCTTTACCCATGATCTGCGGGTGAATGATCGGACAGTGGTAACACTCCATCTGGTCGAACACGAACTTCCAGTTGCAGTTGATCGGCATTACGTCGGTACGAACGTGCTTTAAATCGTCGAAGCGCGGGATCAGGGTGCGGAACTCCTTCTCGAGGCCACCGGCTTGGGCCTGCAACGAGCGCGCCTTGGGGTCGAGATTGACGAACACCATGCGGCCGAATTCTTCAACCTGGATTTCGGACAGACTGAAATCCTCGAGCCGAAAGTCTTTAACGTTTTCGGCGTTGCCGGCCGCTTTAAGCGCACCGGTGCCGTCGTAGGACCAGGCGTGGAACGGACAGGTGAAAATCGTCTTGTTGCCCTTGCCCTCGGCCAAGAGATGGCCGCGGTGCATGCAGACGTTGTAAAACGCTCGAAGTTTCTTGTCCTTGCCGCGTGTGACGAGGATTTTCTGGTCGAGCAGGTCGGCCGTGAAGTAGCTCCCCGGTTCGGCGACGTCATGCGACCAGCCGACGAATTGCCAGGTCTTGAAGAAGATTTCTTCGACCTCGCGTCGATAGATCGCCGGATCGATGTAATAGCGCCCGGGCAGCGTGCCCGATTTGTCCGCGCTCGGATCAAACCGGACGCGGCCGGACTGTCGTCCGCGAGATCTCGATGTCGTCGCTGTCATGGGACTGCTCCGCTGTGCTCGATCACTCGACGTCATAGTTGGGACCGTTCAACGATTCCCAAACCAATTTATCGAAGTGGTGCGTGCCGTGTTCACTCCGCCACGACCGCTCTTTATCGACCATCAACCGACCTTCGCGGTAGCCGCGGCAATGGACGCCGAGTTGCTGCTGTTCCATCGCCGCCACGTCCTGTGGCTGCAGAACGTCGCGATAGTAGTCCATGTTGGAGAGGTTCTTGGCGGTCGGCGGATTGTCCGCCACCAGATTGTCGATGTGCTGCACGCAGGTTTCCGGCCCGGTCGGCACGATGTGAAAAACTTTTAGATTCGACGGCCCGCGATGCGCGACAAACAGCATGTTGGGCCAAATCCACCAGATCGCGCTGTCCTTGATGTCGTCGTTGAGGTCGAAGTCGTAGGGCAACTTGCCCTGGTTCTTCGCAATGACCTTGGGGTCTGACTTGGTGTAGTGCGTCGACCAGAACTCGCGTTCGACGACGTCCCACGCAGGCACCAGATACGTATCGCCGGCATTCCCCATGATCTGCGGATGAATGATCGGGCAGTGGTAGCATTCCATGCCGTCCAGAACGAACTTCCAATTCGCCTTGATCGGATAAGGATCGCGGCGCGCGTTATAGAGTTGGTCGTAGCGCGGGATGATCTTTCGGAATTCATCGACAATACCGCCACAAGTCGAGTTGAGCGACGTGGCGTCTTTCGAAAGATTGACGAACACGAGGTGACCCAGTTCCTCGACCCGGATTTCGCTGAGCGAGAAGTCCTCATGCCGGAAGCCGGCAACGTTCTCCGAGTTGCCTGCGGCTTTGAGCGCGCCGGTCGCGTCGTAGGACCAGGCGTGAAACGGGCAAGTGATGATCGCTTTTTGTCCCTTGCCTTCGAGCAGCGTGTGGCCGCGATGCATGCAGACGTTGAAAAAAGCCCTCAGCTTGCCGTCCTTGCCGCGAATCACGAAGACTTTTTGATCGATGACATCGGCGGCGATGAAGCTGCCAGCTTCCTTGACGTCCCAGGCGTAGCCGACGAACTGCCACGTCTTATAGAAAATCGCGTCTTTTTCACCCTCATAAATGGCAGGATCGAAGTAATACCGGGCCGGCAAAGTGGCTGAAAGCTCGGCGTTCGGATGAAACCCGCTTTTCGGATAGGCGCCGATCGTCGCTTTCAACGCAGACTTAGACACCATGGCCACGCCCTCTCTTGATTTCGGTTATTCCGCAGCGATGTTGCGCACGCGCCGCTCGGTCGTGAGTTCGCCCACTCGTTTCTGCGTGTACATGTCATTCCACATCTTGTACGAAAAATCGGATACGCCCTTACGCTTCATCGCCGGGAGCTTGATCTCGATCGGCGCCCCGCCTTGCCACACTTCCTTGATGCGTTTCTTATCGAGGAGCTGAGCGATCTCAGCCAAGGGATCGCCATCGAACACAATGAAGTCGGCGAGCCGGCCTTTTTCGAACGCGCCGAGTTTATCGCCGCCGTTGAGGAACCCGGCGCTGACCGAAGTCCCCGACCGCAGCGCCTCGCCTGAGGTAAAACCGAGGAACTTGACGAAAATCTCCATCTCCTTGGCGTGCCATTCGCCGTAGGGCGTGCCGGAGAAGCCCGAATCGGTCCCGGTCATGAACGGAACGCCGGCCTTGTGCGCCTTCGGAAGGTTTTCGCACGCAGGGCCCCATTCGCGCATCGCCAGCGCGTAGCGCTCCTTGCCGTAACCCGGATCGCTCGGCTGCAGGAACGTGATCGCGTGGTTGATGAGCGTGAGTGTGGGACTGATCGCGCATTTGTTTTTCACGATCGCTTCAAGACACTCGTCGTCCATCCACGAAGCGTGAAAAATGAGGTCGACGCCCGCCCGCGCCGAGCAGAGCGTCGATTCTCGCCCGCGCGCGTGGGTGATGACCCGCTTGCCAAGCCGGTGCGCCTCTTCGGTCATGCGCGAAATTTCGTCCTGGTTGAACGCCGCCAGAAGATCGCCGTCCGGGCCGCGCTGGATGCCGTCCATCGCGATCTTGAGGTAGTCGACGCCGTCTTTGACTTGAGTGCGGATCTCTTCGATCGCCTCGTCCATGCTGGTGACGAGGTGACCGATCGACGTCTTCGGCGCCCCAAACCATGTCGGGTACCAGTCGGTCAGGCCTTGACGGCTCGTGATGTAAGGACCGGAGCAGGAAATTCGCGGCCCCGGAAACAGACCGGCGTTGATCGCATTCCGGATCGACAGCGGCACCCGGTTCGAGCCGCCGGGATCCGCCATCGACGTATAGCCGGCTGCCAGCAAACGCTGCGCGTTGATGAGGCCGCGTAGCGCGCGAAACTCGATCGGCGCATAGAGGTCGATGTCCTCCTCGCACATGGCGTTGCCATAGGTCAGGTGGACATGAACGTCGACCATGCCGGGCACGCCAAAGTAACGCGTGTTGTCGATCGACTTGTCGCCAGGCTGCGTCTTCGGCGCCGAAGCGGTCGGGCCGACATAAACGAACTTGTCGCCGTCGACGACGACGGTCTGATCTTTGTCGGCCTGGGTCTTGAGACCGGTGAACAACCGGCCAAACTTGATGTGCGTCGCCATCGCGGGACTCTCCTGTCACAGTCGGAGCACGCTAGCAGCGCGCCGCATGCCGCCGTTTAACGCAGATTAGAGCGGATCGGCGGATCGTGGGAAAGGCCGTCGCCGCCGATCATTCGTAATGCCCTGAAGTCAACCTCTTTCCGGTCGTTCAGTCCACGGGAAAGGACGGGGACCGCCCATCCTTACTTCCTCGATGAGATTAAGACGATCAACGCGCCGTCCGTTTGTCGAGCGGAGCTTCCCACTCATAGTTTGGACCGTTCACCTTTTCCCACACCAACTTGTTGAAGTGGTGAACCCCATGCTCGCTCGCCCACGTGCGCTCGGCATCGACGATCAGGCGTCCTTGCGCGTAACCACGCGAACGAACGCCGCGTTGTTGGCTTTCCATCGCCGTCACGTCCTGGGCCTGGATG
>SHVV01000040.1 GCA_009694095.1 Alphaproteobacteria bacterium
GATGACCGTCCGCTCGGCGATAGGCGTGGTAAAGGTGCGCAGGATCGACACGAAACTTGCTACCGGCTTTGCGTTACCATCAGCCAAATCTTGCCGCGATTTTGTCATAGCCTTCAAGCTGCTCGACTGGCCCGAGCGCGGCTACCACCGGCCGGCTGCCGGTGAACAACCGCTCGGCGATCCGCGCAACGCTCGCCTCATCGACGGCGTCGACTTTGGCGATCACTTCCTCGGTCGGTATTGGCCGATCGAAAATGAGGAGCTGCCTACCCAATCGTTCGCAACGGGACGACGAGCTTTCGAGCGACATGAGCATGCCCGCTTTAAGCTGGGCCCGCGCTCGGGCGACTTCGTCTGATCCGACTTTCGCGGCGACGCTCATTATTTCTGCCGCCATGACCGCGACCAACTCTGCGACTTGGTTCTCGCCGGTGCCGGCATACACGCCGAACAATCCGCCGTCACGATAGGAGGCGGTGAACGTCGAGACGGAGTAGCAGAGCCCGCGTTTTTCGCGCACCTCTTGAAAAAGCCGCGACGACATACCGCCTCCGAGCAGCGTCGAAAGCACGAAAGCGGTGTAGAAATTAGGATCGTCGTGCGGCAGGCCGTCGAAGCCGGCGACGATGTGGACTTGCTCGAGGTCGCGCGCGGCGCGGCAGTCGCCTGCGGTGTACTTGCCTTGTTGCCAGGTCAGGCTCGGTGCGGTTGGAAGCTCGCCGAATTTTTCGCCGGCGAGCGCGACCAGGGCGTCATGATCGATCCGGCCAGCGGCGGCGAGGACCATCTGCGACGCGACGTAGTGCGATTTCATGTAGGCGAACAGATCGTCGCGACCGAGCGCGTTCACGCGTTCGACGGTACCGAGGATCGAACGGCCAAGCGATTGGTCGCGGTAAGCCGTCTCCTGAAACTTTTCGAAAACCAGATCGTCCGGCGTATCCTCGGTCTGACCGATTTCCTGAACGATCACGCCTCGTTCGCGTTTGAGCTCCTCTTCTTCGAACGTCGAATACTGCAGGATATCGGCCAAAATATCGACGGCAAGCGCGACGTCTTCCTTCAGCACGCGTGCATAGTAGGCCGTTTGCTCGCGCGACGTGTACGCGTTGAGGTGGCCACCGACGGCCTCGATCTCCTCGGCGATCGATCGGGCGTTGCGCCGCTTCGTACCCTTAAAGGCCATGTGCTCGAGCATGTGCGAGATGCCGTTTACCGCCGCAGATTCGTTCCGGGCCCCGGCACCCACCCAAAGTCCAACCGATACGGTTTCGACATGGGGCATATCGTCGGTGACAACGCGGAGGCCGTTTGGCAGTCGAGATTCGCGGACAGTTTGGGTCACAGGTATTGCTGCCTTCTCTTAGGCGTTGGCACGGACATAATCCTTGAGCACATCGATGTCATTCGCAATCGTGTCGTAACGCTCGGGTTTCGACCCGAGCGCCGCGATCTCGGGCGGCAGCTCCGGCTCGCGTCCAAGCGCCTGCCGCACGGCGTCGGAAAACTTGGCTGGATGGGCGGTCGCGAGGCAGACGAGCGGACCATCCCCCGGTCGATGGCGGCGACGCCCGACGCTGACGCCGACCGCCGTATGCGGATCGATGACGGCGGCGGAACGATGGGCAACCAACTGCATCGTCGCGATCGTTTCGTTTTCATCGGCACGGCCGGCGACGAATAGCTCGGACGCGCGAGCAAGCCGCGCCGGCTCTACGCTAAAAGCACCCGACTGCCCAAGCGAGCTCATCAATCCAGCGACGCCAGCGCCGTCCCCGTCGTAGAGATCGTACAGCAGCCGTTCAAAGTTGCTGGCGACCTGGATGTCCATGCTCGGGCTCATCGTCGCGACCACTCCGGCCGGCCGATAGTCGCCGGTGGCAAAAAACCGCGCGAGGATGTCGTTTCTATTCGTGGCAACGGCAAGCCGGCTGATCGGTAGCCCGAGGCGGCGGGCGCAGAAGCCAGCGTAGACGTCGCCGAAATTGCCGGTTGGAACCGCAAAGGCAACCGAGCGTTCGGGTGCGCCCAGGGCGAGAGCGGCGGACACGTAATAGACCACCTGCGCCGCGATTCGCGCCCAATTGATTGAATTGACGGCGCCAAGATTGAGTTCGAGCCGCAGAGCCGTGTCTGCGAACAAACTCTTCACCAGCGCTTGGCAATCGTCAAACGTGCCATCGACCGCAATGTTGTGGATGTTCGACGCCAAGACCGTCGTCATCTGCTGACGTTGCACCGCCGAAATACGGCCCCTCGGGTGAAGGATGAATATCTCGATCGTCGACCGATCGCGGCAGGCTTCAATCGCCGCCGAGCCGGTATCGCCCGAAGTCGCTCCAACAATCACCAGCCGCGACTTCGACTTCGATAAGAAGTAGTCCATCAGACGGCCGAGGAGTTGCAATGCGATGTCCTTGAACGCAAGCGTCGGACCGTGAAAAAGCTCGAGCAACCATTCGTTCGCCCCGATTTGGCGCAGCGGCGCTATTGCTTCATGCGCGAACCCACGATAGGCGTCCTCGACCAGCTGCGTTAGAGTTGCGCGGTCGAGCGAATTGCCGACGAAGCGCTCGAGAACCGCGACGGCAACGTCTTGGTAGCTTCGGCCGCGCAACCGGCGGAATTCCTCGGCTGTGATGGTAGGCCATGCCTCGGGGACGTAGAGCCCGCCATCATCCGCGAGGCCGGCCAGAACGATCCCCCGAAAATCCAAAGCGGGGGCTCGTCCCCTAGTACTCACATATCGCACAGCCGTACTCCTTCGCGGCTAGACTAATATGGTGCCGGCGACGACGGGGCAACAACCTGTCAGGGTTGACTTTGTGGATGGAATTAGTTCCCACCCGGTGAATTGCGGGGAAAACGGCGAAACCGACGCCGGGTCAGGGTCTTGCCGATTTGCGTTCGGTGCGTAAGGCGGGGGGGGATCGAGCTTTGAAGAATATAACTAAGTCATTGAAAAATAGACGAAAAACGACTACGACACGATCGAGGAAGAAAGCCGTGTCGAGCGAGCAAGTCAGCATCCATTTCCCGCCGAGCGCAGAGGAAACCGGGCCGCTCGTGCGATCGACCGGCATTCTGCCGGCCCAGGAACTACGGGCGGTGCTCCGCGACAAGATCATCGCGGCGGTGCAAATTCCCATTACCGAAGAACAGATTCAGCCCTCGAGCATCGACCTCCGCTTGGGCGCCGTCGCCTATCGCGTTCGCGCCAGCTTCCTTCCGGGACGTCATTTTCGGGTCGAGGACAAACTCCAAGCGCTGGCGACGCACGAAATTGATCTCACCACCGGCGCGGTGCTCGAGCGCGGGTGCGTCTACGTCGTGCCGCTCCTGGAACATGTGCGCTTCGGCAAACGGGTGTCGGGGGTCGCCAACCCCAAGAGTTCGACCGGCCGGCTCGACGTTTTCACCCGCCTTATCACCGATAACGGCGATGAGTTCGATCGGGTTCACGAAGCCTACAAGGGGCCCCTCTTCGCGGAAATTTCGCCGCGTACGTTCAGCGTCCTAGTGCGCCGCGGATCACGCCTCACCCAACTCCGTCTCCGTCGCGGCAGCCCGCGCGCGACCGATACCGGCATGCAGCGGCTACACGACGAGACCAAGCTCGTCGACGGCGAGGAAAGCCATCGAATCACCGGTGGCGTTCCGGTCACCGTCGATCTCAAAGGCGAGGCGCTGGGCGGGCTCATTGGCCACAAGGCGAAAAGCCATACCGACATCATCGACGTCGATAGGTACAACCACTATGACCCCTCCGATTACTGGGAACCGATCCTCGCCAACCTGTCGCAGAACCTGATCCTCGACCCCGACGCGTTCTACATTCTGGTATCGCGCGAAGCGGTGACCGTACCGCCGGACCATGCCGCGGAGATGGCCGCATTCAATCCAGTGCAAGGTGAGTTCCGCGCTCACTACGCCGGTTTTTTCGACCCAGGATTCGGCTATTCAGGCGCCGGCGGCAAAGGCTCGCGCGCCGTCCTTGAGGTGCGATCCTACGAAGTACCGTTCCTCCTTGAGCATGGCCAAGTCGTCGCCCGCTTGACGTACGAGCGCTTGACCGCCGTCCCTGATCGCCTTTACGGATCGGGCATCGGGTCGTCGTACCAACGCCAAGGACTCGCGCTCTCCAAGCACTTCAAGCGCTAGCCCCTCTATTTGTTCCCTAAAGGAAGGCGATAGGCCCTCAAGGGAAGGAGTAGAGCGTCATGCGGATTTTCGATACGCTTGAGTACGCCCGTCGCCTGCAGAAAGCAGGCGTTTCGCGCGAACATGCCGAAGCCCATGCGAGCTCGTTTGCCGAGATGATCCTTACCGAAATCGCCACCAAATCCGACCTCGACCGCGCCGTTCTGACGACGCGGAGCGACATTGAAACGGCGGTTGCCGATACCCGAAAGGATCTCGAGGTCGCGGTCGCAACCACCCGAAAGGACTTTGAGACCGCGGTCGCATCGACCCGAAAGGACCTTGAAGCATACGCGGCAACGACCTGAAAGGACTTTGAAACGGTAACCGCGACGTTACGCGGCGAAATTACTTCAACGCGGACCGACCTTGAACAGCGCATCGAGCGATTGCGCGATCAGTTGACGATCCGGCTCGGCGCTCTGATTGTCGTCGGCGTTGGCGCGCTCGCGGCGCTCCAGAAACTGGTCTAATCGAGCGGAACGTCGATCCTCGATTCCAGTCAGGCCGCGACCGTCGGGACCCTCTACCTGCCCGGTGGTCCCGCGCCGGCGCCGGGGCGGCGCCGCTAGGCCGCTAACCGTCGAGGTAGCGCGCGGTGATATGGCGCTTGAAGGCCTCGGTTCCGATCGGCTCCTTGGTCGCCGCGACGAGAATCTCCTGGGTCGAAAGGCGCGATGCCACGCCGTGAACGTTGGCGCGAAGCCAGCTAACGAGCGGAGCGAAATCGCCCCGCCCGATCGCGCTCGGAATCGTCGGATCGGCCTCTTTGGCGGCGGCGAAGAGCTGCGCCGCCGCGAGCGCGCCGAGCGTGTAGGTCGGAAAGTAGCCGAAGTCACCGCCGTACCAATGAATGTCCTGCATGCAGCCGTCCTTGTCATCGGGCGGTGCGATACCGACGAGGCGCTTCATGCCCTCGCGCCATGCGCCGGGGAGATCGACGACCTTGAGCGAGCCGTCCAGCAGCGCCCGTTCGAGGTCGTAACGAAGAATGACGTGCAGCGGATAGGTCACTTCATCGGCATCAACTCGAATCAAACCGCGTTCGACCTTGAGATAGACGCGGCGCAAATTCGTCGGCTCCCATGTCGGTCCCTTGCCGCCAAATACGGCGCATGCCTGGGGCGCGAGATAGCCGAGGAATTCGCTCGAACGGCAGGCGTGCATTTCCATGAGCAGCGATTGGCTTTCATGCAAAGTCATGCCGCGCGAACCGCCTGCCGGCTGGTCGCGCCAAGCGACGGGAAGCCCCATCTCATACAGAGCGTGTCCGGTTTCGTGGATCACCGCCATGAGCGAGCGGATGAAATTGGCCACGTCATAACGCGTGGTAATGCGAACATCTGCTGGGACGCCGCCGGTGAAGGGATGATGGCTGGAGTCGAGTCGCCCGTGGCGACGATCGAACCCAAGCGCGTCGATCAGCCGGTCGGCGAGCGCCCGCTGCGCCTCGACCGGAAACGGTCCCGGCGGCAATACTCCCGCCGGTTCGCGGCCCTGCTTGGCGAGAACGCGATCGAGGAATCCGGGCAGAAACGAGGCGAGGTCGGCGAAGATCCGGTCGACCTCGGCGCTGCGCAGATCCGGGTCATAGGAATCGAGCAAGGCGTCATACGGAGTGCAACCAAGCGCCTGCGCCTTGATCGCTGCGACGTCGATCGCGACCGCGACCACATCCGTCAATAGCGGCGCGACCGCCGCGAAATCGCTGCGGCTGCGGGCGCTGCGCCAAGCCATTTCGCACGCCGAATTCGCCCGCGAACGGCGCTCGACCAATTCGGGTGGGACCGCGTTCGCATGCCGCCATTGGCGAAGCATCTCGCGCACGTTGGCGCGCCGCCAATGATCCGCGATGTCGACTTCGTCGACCGCCTTGGCCGCCAACTCCGGAATTGACGGATCGACCAGGCACTCGTGCCGAATCGCCGCCAGGGTCGCCAACTGCTCGGCGCGCGTTTCCGCCCCGCCATCGGGCATCATCGTCGCGCTGTCCCAATGGAGAACGCTGAGAGCACCGTCGATCCCGGCGAGCCGTTTGAATTTGCTCTCGAGCGTTTGGTAGGCCGTCATGGGCTAGGTTCGGACACGGCGCATATGAAACAGAATGTAGATCACCAGGAGCGCGGCGGCGATCCCGAACCACGTGAGCGCGTAACCGACATGGGGACCCCAGCGATCGACGATGCTCGGCGGCGCTTCAGGCAAGCCGCCCGGCAGTGACACCGGTTCGGCGGTCAACATGACGGGAAGCAACGGGTGCCCGACGGCGACCGAGATCGACCCGAGATCGACCCAAGTCCATTCGTTCTTCGCCGGATCGTTGTTGACGTTGAACGAACGCTTGCGGGGCGGTACTTGCGCGAGTCCGATGACCGTCGTTGGTCCTTCGACTTGGCCACCAGGCCGCGACAATGCTTCTTTTCGGCTGGCGGGCACGAAGCCGCGATCGACCAGGATCCAGCGATCCGAGTCGGCAAGCGCGAGCGGGGTAAGGACGTGGTAGCCGGATCGACCTTGGCGCGGCGGCGCGATGACGTGAATTTCGCGATCGTGGCGAAACGAACCGCGGGCCTCGACGCGGACCGGGCCGAGAAGCGCCCCTTTCGCCGCATCGTCGCCGAGCGGACGCGGATCTGCGGTCACGGCCGCGACCCGATCGGCGATCAGCGCCTCTTTCCACGCTCCACGCTCGAGTTGCCATAGGCCCAGCGCGATGAGCGTTCCAAACATCGGAACGGTAATCAGTGTCGGCCATAACGTCAGACGGAATTGGATCACGGGCGGCGGATTAGTCCAGCTCGCGCCACGCTTGGCCTGCGTCGTGTTTGAACTTGAGCGCGATGAGCACGCCTTTGAAGGGCTGCAATAACGCGAGCGCCAGAACGACCGAGAGCGTTACCCAAAGAATCATGTGAACCCAAATCGGTGGGCTCCACTGCATCTCGGTCACCAGAGCAGCGCCGACGACCACGGCGCCAACGATGAAGACGACGAAAACGGCGGGTCCGTCACCGCTGTCGTGGTGCGACAGGGCTAGACCGCACGCCGAACAGCGCGCCGCCACCTTGAGATAGCCGTCGAACAAAGGCCCCCGGCCGCAGCTCGGGCATCGACACAGAATTCCGTTTCTGAACGCAGATACGACAACCGGGGCCGCGGTCACCGCGAACGCCGGCCGGGCACGGAATGCCCGCTCAGTGGCCGCCCCCGGCGGCGATCGCCGCGACGCCCGTCGGTCCGCCCGAGCCCCACCAATAGATGCAGCTGAACAGGAAAATCCAGACCACGTCAACGAAATGCCAGTACCACGCCGCCGCCTCGAATCCGAAGTGGTGATCCGGCGTAAAATGACCGGCGTAGGAGCGAACCAAACAGATGATCAGGAAAATCGTGCCGATGAGGACGTGCAGGCCGTGAAAGCCGGTCGCCATGAAGAACGTCGAGCCGTAGATACCGCCTTTGAACTCGAACGCTGCGTGCGAGTACTCGTAAGCCTGGACGGCGGTGAAGAGAGCGCCGAGAATGATCGTCAGCCACAAGCCTTGAATCAATCCCTTGCGGTTCCCCTCCTTGAGCGCGTGGTGCGCCCACGTCACGGACGTTCCCGAGGTCAGCAGGATGAGCGTATTCAGAAACGGCAAGTCCCACGTCCGGAACGGGATGACGCCCTCGGGGGGCCACTTGGCGCCAATGGCTTCGGTCGGGAACAACGATGCATTGAAGAACGCCCAGAACCACGCGACGAAAAACATGACTTCCGACGCGATGAAAAATACCATGCCGTAGCGCAAGCCGAGCTGCACGACCTTGGTGTGGTAGCCGCTTTGCGCTTCCTTGACGACGTCGCGCCACCACACGAACATCGTGTAGAGCATCATGAGTAGACCGATCGTCGGCACCGCCCACGGCGGTAACCCGACAACACGAATTCCATGCATCATCAACACGGTGCCGCCCAGCAGCACAAAAGCCGAGATCGCGCCGAGCGCCGGCCACGGGCTCGGATCGACCATATGGTAGTCGTGGTTTCGGGTGGTGTGGGCTTCCGCCATCGTCGCTCTCCGTCGCGCTACTGAATGGGCTTCGGCACGGCCGCAGCCAATTTAACGGGCCGCTTCTTCTTAGCTAGATCTTCAACCGGGTACAATGTGTAGGACAACGTCACCGTCTTGAGCGGGTCGAAGTGCCGATCCTGGAGGATTTCCGGGTCGATGAAAAATACCACTGGCATCTCGACGCTTTCGCCGGGATTCAAGACTTGCTCGGTAAAGCAGAAGCACTGGATCTTACTGAAATAAATCCCGACATTGTCCGGCGTTACATTGAACGTCGCGGTCGCCGTCATGGTCCGCTTGGAGCGGTTGGTGGCCTTGAACGCGACCAACGTTTCCGCGCCGACCCGAATCGTGACCGGCGCAGGGGGCGGCTCGAACGACCACGGCAAGTTGGACGAAATGTCGGTGTTGAAGCGCACCGTCATCATTCGCTCGCCGATTGCGCCGGGTGCCTCAGCCCTTACCTGCGTCGTGCCGCCGTAGCCGGTGACCTGGCAAAACAACCGATAGAGCGGCACCGCTGCATACGCGGCGCCAACCATGCCAAGGGCGACCGCGGCGCAGATGAGCGCCGTCGTCGTGTGGCGCGACGCGAGGCTGGACGACGCGGTCACGAACCGCCTCCCCCGAGCCGCGCCAAGGTGATCAAAAAGAACAGCGCCACCAAGCCCAAGAGTACGCCGGCGAGGGCTAAATTGCGGCCGCGCATTTTGCGATGCTGTTCGGTGAGCGGCATGAATTCGTTAGCGGTTCCAGGCGTGGTCGAAGACCAGCAACGCAAACATGAGGAACAGATAGAGGATCGAATAGGCGAACGTCGCCTTGGCCAAACTGACGCTCGCGCGCCGGCGCAGGGCGAACGCAAAGGCGAAGAAAGCCGAGCCGAGAAGCGCCGCGCCGACGCCATAGATCGCGCCGGCGAAACCAAGCGCCCACGGCGCGAGCGCGAACGGGATGAGCGCGGCGGCGTAGAGCACGATCTGCCGGCGCGTTTCGTCCGGCCCGGCGACGACAGGCAGCATCGGCACCCCGGCGCGGGCGTAGTCGCCCGCCTTATAGAGCGATAGCGCCCAGAAATGCGGCGGCGTCCACATGAAGATGAGGGCGAACAGCAGCGCTGGAAATAGATCGACGCCGCCCGTGGCCGCGGCCCAGCCGATCAACGGCGGCAGCGCGCCGGCGACGCCGCCGACCACGATGTTCTGCGGCGTCCGGCGTTTCAGCCAAATCGTGTAGACAAAAATGTAGAACAGTTCGGCGACCGCCAGCAGAAAGGCGGCGACGTAGTTGGTCGCGAGCGCGAGAATGAACACGGCGGCCGCGCACGTTACGACGCCGTATCCAAGGGCCGTGCTCCGACTCATCCGGCCGGCGGGGATCGGCCGGTTACGCGTGCGCTCCATGCGCGCGTCGATATCGACCTCGTACCACATATTGACGGCGCCCGCGCCGCCAGCGCCGAGCGCGATGGCGAGAACCGCCGTCGCGGCCAGAAACGGATGGAGCGGAGAATCGGCGAGCCAAAGCCCGACGAAGCCGGTGAAAGCGACCAGCGACGCGACGCGCGGCTTGAGCAGCGCGATGAAATCGATGACTCGAGTTTCCTGGCCGAACGCGCCGTCGGTTCTTGCGGCCGGGCTCAGCGCGGTTGCGTCCGCCACCTGCGTTACCTCCGCGGCCGCGTGACCGCGGCCTCAGCCCTCAATGCCCGCCCGCCGCCGATCGGATCGTCGGCTGGTGCTCAAAGGTATGGAACGGCGCTGGCGAGGGCACCGTCCATTCGAGCGACGACGCGCCCTCGCCCCACGGGTTGGCTGCGCACTTCTCGCCGCGGGTCAAGGTGTGGAAGAGCACGAACAAGAACCATAGGGCCGCCACGCCCGAGATGTAGGAGCCGTAGGACGACACCAAATTCCAACCGGCGAACGCATCCGGATAATCGGCGATGCGGCGCGGCATCCCGGCGACGCCCAGGAAATGCTGGGGAAAGAACGTGACGTTGACTCCGACGAAGGTGAGCCAGAAATGGATCTTGCCGTAGGTTTCGTTGTACTGGCGGCCGCACATCTTGCCGATCCAGTAGTAAAACCCGGCGAAAATCCCGAACAACGCGCCCATCGACAGCACATAGTGGAAGTGCGCGACGACGTAATAGGTGTCGTGCAGCGAATAATCGATACCGGCGTTGGCCAGCACGACGCCGGTGACGCCACCGATGGTAAACAGGAAAATCAACCCGATTGACCACAACATCGGCGTCTTGAATTCGGACGAGCCGCCCCACATGGTCGCGACCCAACTGAAAATCTTGATGCCGGTCGGCACCGCGATCACCATTGTCGCGGCGATGAAATAGGCGCGGGCGTCGATCGGCATCCCGGCGGTGTACATGTGGTGCGCCCACACGACGAAGCCGATCACGCCGATCGCAACCATGGCGTAGACCATGCCGAGGTAGCCGAAGATCGGTTTGCGGCAGAAGGTCGGGATGATCATGCTGATCACACCGAACGCGGGCAGGATCAGAATGTAAACTTCCGGGTGACCGAAGAACCAGAACAGGTGCTGATAAAGCACCGGATCGCCGCCTTTTGTCGCGTCGAAGAACGCGGTGCCGAAATTGCGATCCGTCAACAGCATCGTGATCGCGCCCGCGAGCACCGGTAGTGACAGCAACAGCAGGAACGCGGTGACCAGCAGCGACCATACGAAAAGCGGCATCTTATGCAACGTCATGCCGGGGGCGCGCATGTTGAAGATCGTGGTGATGAAATTGATCGCGCCGAGGATCGAAGAAGCGCCGGCCAAGTGCAGCGCAAAGATCACCATGTCGACCGCAGGTCCGGGGTGCCCGGAGGTCGACAGCGGCGCATAGACGGTCCAGCCGGTCCCGGCGCCGTCGCCGACGAACGGCGAGGTATAGAGCAGTATCGCCGACGGGATCAGCAGCCAGAAGCTGACGTTGTTCATGCGTGGAAACGCCATATCGGGCGCTCCGATCATCAACGGGATCATCCAATTGCCGAAGCCGCCGATGAATGTCGGCATGACCATGAAGAAGACCATCACCAGGCCATGTGCCGACACGAATACGTTGAAGAGCTGATCGTCGCCACCGAGGATGCCCGGCCCCGGGTGCTCCAGCTCCATGCGCATGATCATCGACAAAATACCGCCCGCGATGCCGGCAACCAAACCAAACACGATGTACATCGTGCCGATGTCTTTGTGATTGGTCGAATAGACGTAGCGTCGCCACCCGGTCGGGCTGTGGTCGTGGTCGCCATGGGCGTGGGCTTGAGCGGTCATCAGATCGGTCCTTGGTTACATCGAACGCATTGGTACGAGAAACGGTCGCTTACTCGGTCACGGCGACAATGGCGGCCGCGGGCGCCACCGTTTCCGGACCGGTGGCGAATTTCTTTTTCGCCTCGCCAATCCAAGCGGTGAAATTTTCCTTCGATACGACTTCGACTGTGATCGGCATTTTGCTGTGCCGCGCTCCGCAAAGTTCGGAACACTGGCCGTAGTAGACCCCTTCTTTGGTCGGGCGCACCCAAGTCTCCACCAGTCGTCCGGGTATGGTGTCGAACTTGACGCCGAACGCCGGCACGGCCCAAGCATGGAGTACATCTTCGGCGGTCAACAAAAGACGGACGGTGGTGTTGACCGGAATCACGACCCGATTGTCGGTATCGAGAAGTCGAAGCTGCCCCGGCTTGGGGTTTTCGACCAGATTGGCGTCGAACCCGATCTTCTCGTCGGGATATTCGTAACTCCAGTACCATTGATGCCCGGTCACTTTGATCGTCAGGCCAACATCGTCGGGTATCTTGTCGATGAAATAAAGCAGCCGGAACGAAGGCACGGCAATCGCGACCAAGATGATGATCGGGATAACCGTCCACACGACCTCAAGCAATGCATTGTGGGTCGTCTTCGACGGAACCGGATTGGATTTGCGGTTGAAGCGAACGACGATGATCGCGAGTAAAACCGTCACGAACAGCGCGATCGCAACGATGATCGGGAACAGCAAGTCGTTGAAGGCAACGACTCGTTCGGCGATCGGCGTTGCCGGCGGCTGGTAACCGATTTGCCAGTCGACCGGCTGTGCGGCGAATACTGCGCCAGCCATGAACAAAGGCGCGGCGAGCGCCGCCGCCTTCGAAAAAAACCTAGTGAACGAACGACCTACTTGCATCAAGCGTGGCTCCTTGCCCGCATGAGACCGGCTCCCGGGCGTTACGCCCAACCCACTCATTATTGTAGTTGGAGTGCGCACGGGTCGGCAAATGCCCGCCTTGACTTATACGCAAGCCGACCGGCGCGAACAACACGGAAAATCCACGAAGACGAGTCGGCCCGCGTTCTCGATCCACCGCTCGGATGACATTCGCCGGCAAACCGCCCATATTCCTTCTCGAAGCCTCATCCACGATGCACGCCGAGCGGATGAAATTGACCATGGCCAACTCCACGCCCGCACTGACGACCGACGAGATTTTTTACGCCCGTGCCGGGCTCGACCGACGTCGCGTCGAGCATATCGTCGCCGAGACGCTCTCGAGCATGGATGATGGCGAGCTTTTTCTCGAGTACCGCCAGTCGGAAAGCCTCGTGTTCGACGACGGTAGGCTGAAGAGCGCGAGTTTCGATTCGGCGAAGGGCTTTGGCCTGCGCGCCGTCGTCGGCGAATCGACCGGGTATGCGCACGCGACCGAGCTTTCGGAAGCGGCGCTCAAGCGCGCGGCGCAAGCGGTCCGGGCGGTCAAGACCGGATTCTCGGGCGCCATGTCTGAGCGTCCTTCGGCGACCAATCGGCGGCTCTACGCCGACATCAATCCGCTATCGAGTCTACCGTTCGAGACCAAGACCAAGGTTCTGCAAGAGATCGATGCCTACGCGCGCGCCCAGGATCAGCGCGTGCGCCAGGTGACCGCGAGTCTCCTTGGATCGTGGCAGGCGGTCGAAATCATTCGTGCCGACGGGTCGCGGGCGACTGACATTCGCCCGCTGGTCCGGATCAACGTCGCGATCGTTGTCGGCGACGGCGACCGGCGCGAGACCGGAAGCCACGGCGTCGGGGGGCGCACGCCCTACGACCTATTTGTCGGCGCTAATGCTTGGCGCGCCCAAGTCGACGAAGCCCTGCGCCAGGCAGTCGTCAACCTCGAGTCGAAGCCTGCCCCCGCCGGTGAAATGGTGGTCGTGTTGGGCCCCGGCTGGCCCGGGGTTTTGCTGCACGAGGCGGTCGGGCATGGTCTCGAAGGGGATTTCAACCGCAAGAAAACCTCGGCGTTCTCCGGCCTGATGGGAAAACGCATCGCCGCCAAGGGGGTCACGGTGGTGGACGACGGCACCATGCCCAACCGACGCGGCTCGCTTACCATCGACGACGAAGGCACGCCGACCGAGCGCACGGTATTGATCGAGGACGGCGTATTGGTCGGCTTCCTGCAGGATCGGCTCAACGCGCGGCTGATGGGCACGCGTTCGACCGGAAGCGGGCGGCGTGAAAGCTACGCCCACATGCCGATGCCGCGCATGCGAAACACGTTCATGCTTGCTGGCGGCATGGCGCCGGAAGAGATCGTCGCCTCGGTCGACAAAGGTCTCTACGCCGTCAATTTCGGCGGCGGGCAGGTCGACATCACGTCGGGAAAGTTCGTTTTCACCTGCACCGAAGCCTACCGCATCGAGAACGGCAAGGTCGGCGCGCCGGTCAAGGGCGCGACCCTGATCGGCAATGGTCCGGACGTGTTGACGAAGGTCACGATGGTCGGCTCCGATCTAAAGCTCGATACTGGCGTCGGCACCTGCGGCAAGGACGGCCAAGGCGTTCCGGTGGGCGTCGGTCAACCGACCATGCGGATCGACGGGTTAACGGTCGGCGGAACCGAAGCGGCATAACCATAGACTCATGCGGTTATCGGCGGCTTTTTTCGCCATCGTCGTTGCGTGCGGCGGAGCGCCCGCTTGGGCTGAGCCGCCGCCGCTCGCGGTCAAGTGGCGGCCGACCAGCGCCGCGCCCGAACTCGCGCGGCCGCGACTTTGGTTGCGACCGGTCGAGCCAACGGGTGAAGCGCGCTCGGCGCTCGGCGAGGCGCTGTTCCGCGCACCCGAGCTCCTCGGTGCCGTCGCCCGCCGGAGCGGGCTCTCCTGCCAGGCCTGTCACATCAACGGCGGCAACAATGCCAAGTTCTACATTGCCGGCATTTCGGCGGGAGCGGGTGGGCTCGATCTCTCGAGCGCCGTCTTCAACCCTCTCGCGGATGACGGCGTCGCCAATCATCGCGACATCCCAAGCCTCGCCGGGATCGCCGATACGGCGCCGTACGGCCGCGACGGAACCGTTCGGACGCTGCGCGACTTCACTCGCCAGGTGATCGTCCATGAGTTCGCGGGCGCCGAGCCCCCGGCTCTCGCCCTCGACGCCCTCGGCGCTTACCTAATCCGGTTCGGCTTCCTCCCCAATCCACGGCTCGATGCCAGCGGCCAATTGACCAACCTCGCCAAGGGGTCAGCCAGGCGCGGCCAGACGTTGTTCACCCGTCCATTTCCTGGGCAACTGAAGCTCTCCTGCGCGACTTGCCATGCGCCGGATCGCGCCTTCATCGACCAGCGCCAGCACGATGTCGGCACCACGGGCTTGTTCGACACCCCGACGTTGCTTGGGATCGCTTCGACCGCGCCTTATTTTCATGACGGCCGAGCGCAGAGTTTGAAGGCTGTCGTCGGACACTTCGACCGCCACTATAAATTGTCGCTGAGCCCGGAGGAGCAGAGTGATCTCATCGACTATCTGCTCGCCGTCGGCGGGACCAACCGCGGCGAAGATCCGGTCAAGCGCGGCGATGAGCTCGCGCGCGTCGATCGCTTCGGTCGCGCGCTGGACCTCGTGATCGCCGAGCGAAATGTCGAGCTAAGCGAAATCGTCGTCGGCGTGCTCCGCCGCGAACTTGGCGCGCTCAATGAGCGCTTCCCCCTCCCGCAGCAAAAACCGGCGCGTGACTATTTGCGAGCGATTTCGCGCGGCCTTCAGAGTCTCGGCGAGGCCTCCGAAAGACGCGCCTGGGAAGACGCCGAAGCGATCCTCGAAGCCACCCGCCAAGCGCTCAGTTCGCTCGGCGACGTCTTAAACCTCAACGCCGTCGGCGCGCTGTTCGCACCCTAAGCGGTCTCCAGTCGGCGTCTTAGTAAGCGTACTCGCTGTAGACCGGCTTGACCGACCCGCCCCACCGCCCGCGGTAGGCGATCAGCATTTCTTCGGCCGGCGTTTTTCCGGCCTCGACAATCGCCTTGAGCGGATCGAGGAACGGCACTTCATCCCCGGCGGCGAGACCGCCGGCAGCCTGTCGGCGGCGAAGGCCAGCTTCGGCGATCGCGAGCACGTCGCGCGCGACCGCGCCGACCGTTCGATTGCGAATCTTTGCGTTGAGCCCTCGTTTCGGACCCTCGCGGCGCATCTTCATCATGTCGGCAATGGTCCAGGTCTTGGCTAGGTCCCATGCGGCATCGAGCGCCACCGTGTCGTACAGAAGTCCGACCCAAAGCGCCGGCAGCGCGCAAATCCTCGCCCACGGTCCGCCGTCGGCGCCGCGCATTTCGAGGTAGGTTTTCAAACGCACTTCCGGGAACAGCGTCGTCAGATGGTCCTGCCAGTCGCGAAAGGTTGGGATTTCGCCCGGTAGCGCCGGCAGCTTGCCGGCGAGGAAATCGCGGAACGATTGCCCGGATGCGTCGACATAGTGACCGTCGCGGTACACAAAATACATCGGCGTATCGAGCGCATAGTCGACGTAGCGGGCGAAACTCATGCCCGGCTCGAACACGAACGGCGCCAGGCCGGTCCGATCGGGGTCGGTGTCGGTCCAGATGTGGCTGCGTAGTGAAAGAAAACCGTTGGGTTTGCCTTCGGTGAATGGCGAGTTCGCGAACAACGCGGTAGCGATCGGCTGCAACGCCAAGCCAACCCGGAATTTTTTCACCATATCTGATTCGTTGGCGAAATCGAGGTTGACCTGCACCGTACAGGTACGGAACATCATGTCGAGACCGAGCTTGCCGCGCTTGGGCATGTAGGCGCGCATGATGCCGTAGCGGCCCTTCGGCATCATCGGCATCTCGGACCGTTTCCAGTCGGGCGCGAATCCTTGGCCCATGAACGCGATGCCGAGATCGCGTCCGATGCGACGCAGCTGCTCGAGATGCCGGGTCACCTCGGCGCAGGTCTCATGGACCGTCTTGAGCGGCGCGCCTGAGAGTTCGAACTGGCCGCCGGGCTCGAGCGTCACCGACTGCCCATTTTGCGTCAGGGCTATGGGGTTGCCGTTTTCGAGCACCGGCTCCCAGCCGTAGTCGGACACCAGCCGCGCGAAGATCGCGCGAATTCCATTGGCGCCCTCATAGTCGAGCGGTTTGTGATCGGCCAGACGAAAGCCGAACTTCTCGTGCTCGGTGCCGATCCGCCAATCGGCTGGCGATTTGCCGCCATCGGCGATGTACTCAACGAGCTGCGTGTAGTTAGTAATGGGCTCGGCTGATGCCGTGCCAGGACCAGACATGCAACCCCCGTCTCTAACTGTTGTCGACGATGTATTTTCTTAAGTCGACGATTGATCTATGGCGGTCCAAGGTGGACGGCCACACCCTCCCGAGGCCACCGGAGTTTCCAGGAAGAGCACTGCCGCCGCAACCGATTCGTCGCCGTGTCAATTTCTTATCTCCGCCAGTCGCCGGCAGTCGCCTGATAGACCGCGAGCGCGGCAATCGCCGCCGTATCGACGCGAAGAATACGCGGGCCCAATGTCGCCGCGATGACCGCCGGCATGGCCCGCAACCGCTCTCGTTCCGCCGCGGCAAACCCGCCCTCGGGCCCAATCAAGACGGCGACCGGCGGCGGAACGTCGGCGATAGCCTGGGTCAAGGTCGGCGCCGTACGGCTTTCATCGCAAAAGATGAGGCGCCGATCGGTGGGCCAATCAGCGATGAGGTCGTCCAAGCTTACGGCTTCACGAACCGCCGGAACGGTCAAGCGACCGCATTGCTCGGCGGCTTCGGCCGCGATCGCCGCTAATCGTTCCGTGTTGGTCCGCCGTACGATCGAGCGCGCGGTAATGATCGGCGCAAGCACCGCGACCCCGAGCTCCGTCGCCTTCTCGATCAGCGTCGCGAGTCGAGGACCTTTTGGCGGCGTGAACGCGAGCCAGAGATCGGTTGGCCCCTTTTGCGCTCGGACTCGATCGACAACGCTGAGGCGCACGCTTTTTTTTGTCAGCATAGCGATCTCAGTCCGCCATTCTCCGTCGCGCCCGTTGAAGAGGTGAATCGAATCGCCCGGCGCCAGCCGCATCACGCTTGCAACGTAATGCGCTTGCCGGGGATCAAGCGTCACAGCCTGCCCGGCGGTAAGCGTGGCCGAAACAAAGAGTCGAACGGTCACAGTGCCGCCCAGAATTGAAGTGCTTGGGGCAAACAATGTTACAGCCGGCCTGCCGATGTCGAACCTTTTCGCTCATCGTCATTGCTTTGGACGAGCGCAACGGAGTTCGATGGTTGAGCCCGACTTGTCGGGGCGCTAATCTTATCGCATGGCGAGCACGCAACCTTTCGTCACTGGCGACATGCCGGCCGCTCACTGGATCGACCGCTACGTTCCGGCGCCGGCGCGGCCTTTTTTCAAGCTCGCTCGGATCGATCGTCCGATCGGCACCTGGCTCGTGCTGTGGCCGTGTTGGTGGAGCTTGGCCTTCGCCGCGCCCCATGCGGGCCTCCCGGCCCCGGGCGGAACGCTGCCGGGTTGGGCGCCGACCGGATTGGCGAGCGGCGGTTGGCCCGACCCGGTGTTGATCGCTCTCTTCGGCATCGGCGCGCTCGTCATGCGCGCCGCCGGCTGTGTCTGGAACGACATCCAGGATCGCGATCTCGACGCGCAGGTCGAGCGGACCCGCTCGCGCCCGCTGGCCGCCGGACTCATCAGCGTGACGGCAGCTTACATCTTCATGTTCGCGCTCGGCCTCATTGGCCTCGCGATTCTAGTCGCCTTCAACGACGCGGCGATTTGGCTCGGGATCGCGTCGTTGGTGCCAGCCTGCCTCTATCCGCTATCGAAACGATTCACCCAGTGGCCCCAGTTTTTCCTAGGGCTAGCGTTCAACTGGGGTGCGCTGCTTGGCTGGGCGGCGGCGACCGGCACGGTCTCATGGGCTGCGGTCGCGCTTTACGCTGGCGGGATCGGCTGGACGCTCGGCTACGACACGATCTACGCCCACCAAGACAAAGGAGGCGATGCCGCGTTCGGAGTCGGTTCGGCCGCGATCGTGCTCGGAGATGCCACACGGCCGTGGCTCGTCGCGTTCTATGGCGTCTTCCTCGTCGGTCTCGTTGTCGCCGGCGCGCTCGCCGGCAGCGGTTGGCCGTTCTACGTCGGCGTCGTCATCGCCGCGATCCACTTTGGCTGGCAGGTCCGCCGCGTCCGGTTCGACGACGCGGCAAGCTGCCTCAGCACGTTCCGTTCGAACAAGTGGCTCGGTTGGATCGTTTTCTCAAGTATCGTCGCCGGCAACGTTCTCTAGGCGCAGATCGAGAGGACGAAAATACGGTACGCCGATCGGCGCCTGCGCTTGCTTTTTAAATCGTCAAGTGCAGTCGATCCGGAAACCCTGGTCCGACAGGAGCCGCAACAGAAAGTCCTCGACCGTCGCCAATGGCGCCAACGCATCTCGGACCTGCACCAAGAGACTCCTGGCCGTGAGCGCGGGAAAGCGGCGTGAAACGGCTTGAAGTGCGTCGAGCGCGAGCGGCCCGCCGCCTAGATCGAGCACGCCGTGACGCGATAGATAGGTGGCCACGCTGCTCACGCCGCGGCCATCGGCGAACGTCAGGCGGATGTCGTCCAGGGCACCGTAGCGATAATTGCCGCCGCCGACTTCGACCTCGTGCATGCGGGCGAGTTCGGCCGGCGCCAGATAAAGAACGAACAGCAAAACG
>SHVV01000001.1 GCA_009694095.1 Alphaproteobacteria bacterium
TTATAGGTCCCGTTGGCAAGTTGGCTGCCCACCCTGCGATGCGAGTCCTCGTCCTTGTGATTCTTGTCTTGGCGAACGCCGTTCGGCCAGCCGCGGCCGGTACAGAAACCGCGTGGCAACGAATCGACTTCGCCCGTGTGCGCCTATTGGCGGCGATGACGGCGATCGGAAACGACGCCGCGGTGAGCCTTGCGCTTCAGGTCAAACTCGACCCCGGCTTCAAGACCTACTGGCGTTCGCCCGGCGACGGCGGCGTACCGCCGACGCTCGACTGGTCTCGTTCGAGCAACGTCGCCGCGATCGATTTTCTCTGGCCGACGCCGAGCCGGTTCGCGGTCGCGGGCTATCAAACGTTCGGTTACGCCAACGAAGTCATCCTGCCGCTCAAGGTGCGCCTCAATCAACCCGGCCAACCGACGACGATCGATGTCGCGCTCACGATCGGGATTTGTCGCGATATCTGCGTCCTGGGTGAGGCCGATTTCACTCTGGCTATTCCGCTCGGCGGGGCGCGGCCCTCGCGCCACGCCGGCACGATCGCTGGCGCGATCGCGCAGCTGCCGGACCTTGATTCAAGCGACATCGAGGTCACCGCGACCGTGTTGCGGCCGAGCGGAAGCGAAGTTCTCGCCGTGGTGACTCGGCGCGGCGCCGGGCCGCCGCGGGCGCTGCACGACGCCATCATCGAAGGGCTCGACGATTTCGACCTTGCGCCGCCCGCGATCGAGCGAGCCGCCGACGGATCGCAAACGGTCGCGCTGTTCCGCCCGACGGCGCGGCGGGGCGCCAGTGCGCTCGCCGGACGGGCCGTGACGATCACCCTGATCGAGGGCGGCCGAAGTTTCGAACGGCGTGTGACAATCGCCGCCCCTTGAGTCTCGGTTGAACTCACCGCTTCGGCGCGTCGACGCGACCTTCCACCGGCTAAGCCGATCGCGTAGAGTCGCGTCTTCTTTAAAATACTGCACGCGCAAGCGGAGGAGATCCTATGATACTTAAAGTTGGCGACAAGTTCCCAAACGTCACTCTTCGTTACATGGGCGCGAACGGCCCGGCGACGATTTCGACCGATGAATTGACCAAGGGTAAGAAGGTCGTTCTATTCAACGTTCCCGGCGCTTTCACGCCGACTTGTTCAGCAAAACATCTACCCGGCTTCGTGCAGAATGCCGACAAGATAAAGGGCAAGGGCATCGATACAGTTGCCTGCGTGTCGGTCAACGACGCTTTCGTGATGGACGCCTGGGGTAAGGTTCAGAACGTCGGTTCCAAGGTCATGATGCTGGCGGACGGCAACGGCGACCTCGCGCGCTCGATGGGGGTCGAGATGGATGGCTCCAGTTTCGGACTAGGCCAGCGTGCGCGCCGCTACTCAATGGTGATCGATAACGGCAAAGTCACCAAATTCAACCTCGAAGAGGCCGGCAAATTTGAAATCAGCTCGGCTGAGAAAATTCTCGAGCAAATCTAACCAGTCAGCGTCAAGCGCGTTGCGCCCGGCCTTGCGCCGGGCGCTTTATTTCGGGGCGGCGTTCATTCCGGCGCGCGCGAGCGAGTCCGCGCGCTCGTTTTCGGAGTGGCCGTTGTGGCCGCGCACCCAGAGCCATTCGACGCGGTGGCGCGCGATTGCCGCCTCGAGCCGTTGCCATAGATCGACGTTTTTTACCGGCTTGCGATCGGCGGTGCGCCAACCGTTCCGCTTCCACTTGGCGACCCACTGAGTGATGCCGTCCTTGACGTAGGTGCTGTCGGTGTGGACGCGTACGCTCATCGGTCGGGTCAGCGTTTCGAGTCCGTTGATCGCCGCCAGGAGCTCCATCCGGTTGTTGGTGCTCGGTGATTCGCCACCCATAAGTTCGCGTTCGTGCCCGCCGTAAACCATAAGAACGCCCCAGCCGCCAGGGCCGGGATTGCCTGAACAAGCGCCGTCCGTATAGAGGTCAACGGGTTCCAGATCATTTGCGGCGTCGGTCATGTCAGTCCGTAGGCGGCCGGGTCTGTCACGCCGCGATGGAAGCGGAGCTTCCGTGCGTACTCCATCGGGTCCTTCGGTTTGACCAACGCTCCTTCGACGTGGTGTAGCCAGTCGAACAGCCGGGTCAGAAGGAAACGCAACGCGGCACCGCGGGCGAGAACCGGCAGCGCCGCTAGTTCGGCATCGTCGAGGCGCCGGACCTTGCGGTAAGCCGTCGTCAGCGCCCGCGCCTTGGTTGCGTTGAAATCGCCGCTCGGCTCGAAACACCAAGCGTTGAGGCAAATGGCTAGGTCGTAGGCCAGGAAATCGTTGCACGCGAAATAAAAATCGATCAATCCCGATAGCCGGTCGTCGAGGAAGAACACGTTGTCCGGGAAGAGGTCGGCGTGGATCACGCCGACCGGTAGTTCGAGCGGCCAAGACGCCGTGAGGGCCTCGAGTTCAGCTGCGATTTCGCGACCGAGCGATGGTTCGACCTCATAAGCTCCTGTTGCGACCTCGTCGGACAACTTGCGCCAACCGTCGAGCGAAAGGCTGTTGGCTCGCCGAAGTGGGAAGTCGCGTCCGGCGAGGTGGAGCGCGCCGAGCGCGTCGCCAAGAGCCGCGCAGTGTGCGACCGAGGGTTTGCGCACCCAAAGGCCACGTAAGAAGCTGATGATGGCCGCGGGCCGAGCGCAGACTTCGCGAAGCGCGGCGCCGTCACGCCCGTGAATTGGCGTGGGGCAGGCGATTCCCTTCGCGGCCAGGTGGTCCATAAGGCCTAAAAAATAGGGAAGATCGGCCCGGGCGACTCGTTTCTCGTAGAGAGTGAGGATGTAGGTCCCGCGATCGGTGCTGAGCAAATAGTTTGAATTCTCGACGCCCTCGGCAATGCCTTTGCAACTGAGGACGTTGCCGATGTCGTACTGGGCAACGAACATCTCGAGATCGTCGTCGCCGACTTCGGTGTAGACTGCCACGAGTCTCAAGCCTCAAGCATATGCGGCAGACGAAAAAAAATGTCTTCGTGCGCGACAGCATGTTCGCTGACGGTCACCGAAAAACGCGCGCGCAGAGCAACGAGAACCTCATCGACCAGGACATCGGGTGCCGAAGCGCTAGCGCTCAGACCCAGACGTTCGACGCCTTTCAGCATGGTCCAGTCGATTTCATCGGCGCGCTGAACAAGCCTCGTGCTACTGCAACCGCTCGCGCGCGCGACCTCGACTAGGCGCAGCGAGTTTGATGAGTTCGGTGCGCCGATGATCAAGATCGAGTCGCACTGAGCCGCCAGAGCCCGCACCGCTGCCTGACGATTGGTTGTCGCGTAGCAGATGTCGTCCTTTCGGGGGCCGGTCAAGGTCGGAAAACGACGTTGCAGCACAGCGACGATCGCAGCTGTATCGTCGACCGAGAGAGTGGTTTGGGTGAGGTATGTCAGTCGATCTGGGTTGGGTGGCGCACACGATTCGGCGTCGGTGATCGATTCGATCAGGGTGATGGCTCCGGCCGAAAGTTGGCCTATGGTTCCAACAACCTCCGGGTGACCCGCATGACCGATCAGGAGGACGTGGCGTCCCTCGGCTGTGGCCTGCTCCGCTTCGCGGTGAACCTTGCTCACGAGAGGGCAGGTAGCATCGATATACAGCATATTCCGCGCCGCCGCCGCCGCGAGGACCGATTTCGGAACGCCGTGCGCCGAAAAGATTACCGGTCGATCCGCTGGAACTTGATCGATCTCGTTGATGAATACGGCCCCTTTGGCTTCGAGGCGCTCGACGACGAATCGGTTGTGCACGATTTCATGACGAACAAAAATAGGCGCGCCGAACTTCTCGATGGCGCGTTCGACGATTTGCACCGCGCGATCGACCCCGGCGCAAAATCCGCGCGGGCCAGCGAGCACTACGGTGAGAGGCGGGAAGTTCATCGCTGTGAGGCGCCCTTACCTTGTATGCCCGCGCCCGCTCCGCTACAGTCGCGGCGCTTTAAATGCCCGCTTGCGCTAGGCCTGCTTGCTTCGATCGGCGAAGCTAGCGTGAGGTGATTATGTGGAGGAATACATCAATGGCAACGCCAAATATCGCTCAGAAGTCACCTTACGGAACAAAGGTCGAGGCGGGAAAGTCATATTGGTGGTGTGCGTGCGGGCTTAGCAAGACCCAGCCCCTCTGCGATGGGTCGCACAAGCCGACCGAGTTCGAGCCGTTCGAATACAAGGCGACTGAATCGACCACTGTGTGGTTCTGCGGTTGTAAGCGCACGGTGAAAGTGCCGATGTGCGACGGCTCCCATACTAAAATCTGATTGGTAAAAAACGGTCGAGGCGCTAAGGCGGTGGCTTGTTCCGTCCGCCCGCTTGCGCGGCTTGGCGCAATACTCGCGGCGGTTATCGCTCTAGCGGGCTGCGGACTTTTTGGCGAGGACGAAAAACCATCTTGTCCAACGATCTCGGTTTTGCGCGACACCGAGCGGCTGACGATATTTCGCTACGGCGCCGGCCGAGACGTCAACGATATCGAATTCGAAGCCGAATTCGGCGAAGTCCGCGCCTCGTGCGAGCTCAAATCGAACTTGGTGATGGTTCGCTCCCGGGTGGCGCTGCTAGCGCTGCGCGGCGCCGCGGGGCGTGGTTCCAGTGCACCTCTGTCGTTTTTCGTCGCCGTCGTCGATCCTGCGGGACGAATTCTCAGCAAGGAAGTCTTCGATAGCCCGATCGCATTCAAGCCCCAACAGCAACGTGCTGGCAGTTCGGAGGAGATCGACCACTCGGTTCCTCTCGCCGCCGGCACGCGCGCGGAGGACTATGAAATCTTGATCGGGTTCCAACTCACGGCCGAGCAACTCGAGTACAACCGCCGCCGTCGCCCACAATAAGAACGGTCAGCATTGACTTGAAGATGTCGCCACCTATGATACCTACGCGGTCGCTATTCGAAGGCAGCGATTGAACATTCGAACCCTGTGGGAGAGTCCGGTTCGCGCCGGCGCCGAGGGAGCAACCGCCCCCGGAAACTCTCAGGCAAACGGACCGTAGGGGGACAAACTCTGGAAAAAGGGTGGGGCGCAAGCCCCGCTCCACCGAAGAGGCAAGCCGGTTCGAACCGGTCAATCTTTCAGGTCAGGGACAGAGGGGGGCAGTCGACGCCGGGCAAATCGAGCGCGGCGCGGCTGCGCGAGAGCCGATGTCAGAGATCGAACCAAGACGAACGCCGCTCTACGACCTGCATCGCGAATTAGGGGCGAAAATCGTTCCTTTCGCGGGCTATGCCATGCCGCTCCACTACGAGCTCGGCATTCTGGCTGAACACCTTCACACCCGCGCCTATGCCGGCCTGTTCGATGTGTCGCACATGGGGCAGGTACGGATCGTCGGCCCTGACGTGACGACACTCCTCGAAGAGCTGGTACCGGGCGATATCCAGGCGCTGCCCCAGAACGCTATCCGCTACTCGTTGCTGACCAACGAACGCGGTGGGATCCTCGATGATCTGATGATCACGAAAACGGCCACCGGCGCTTTCTTGGTGGTGAACGCAGCGTGCAAGGATACCGACTTCGCGCACCTCGAGGCGACCCTCTCCACCCGTGCCGAATTGGCGATGCTGACGGACCGCGCGCTGCTGGCGTTGCAAGGACCGGCTGCGGCGACGGTTTTGGGTCGGTTGAACAGCGACTTGCCGCGTCTTGCCTTCATGACGAGCGGCGCCTTCACAATTGGTGGCGTTCCGTGCCATGTCAGCCGGTCCGGTTATACCGGCGAAGATGGCTACGAAATATCGGTCGCTGGAGATGAGGCGCTGGCGCTCGCCCGCATGATCCTCGCCGACCCGGCGGCCAAGCCGATTGGACTCGGCGCTCGCGATTCGCTTCGTCTCGAAGCTGGGCTCTGCCTCTACGGTCACGATATCGACCAAACGACGACCCCGATCGAAGCTGGGCTGGCGTGGACTATCGGCAAGCGTCGTCGAGAGCAAGGTCGGTTTCCCGGCGCCGATGTCATTCTAGGGCAACTAAAGACCGGTCCAGCGCGCCGTCGCGTCGGGCTGAGGCCCGATGGCCGCGCCCCGGCGCGCGAAGGAGCCGATGTTGTCGATCATGACGACCGTCCGATCGGGCGCCTCACCAGCGGCGGCTACGGTCCATCGGTTTCAGCACCGGTGGCCATGGGCTATGTCGCGACGCCCGCCGCTAAAGAGGGGACCGAGCTCGGACTGTTGGTGCGCGGCAAGCGGCTCACGGCGCATGTTCGCAAGCTTCCGTTCGTACCGCATCGCTATGCGAAGTAGCGCAGAAAGGCACAGGCGACGCCGATGAGTACGATCCGATATTCCAGCGAGCACGAGTGGGTTCGGGTCGATAGCGATGACGGCACGGTCGGTATCACCGAGTACGCGCAGAACCAATTGGGCGATATCGTCTACGTCGAGCTGCCCGACATCGGTAAGAAACTCGCGGCCAGAGACCAAGCGGCGGTCGTCGAGTCGGTCAAGGCCGCGAGCGAGGTTTATGCACCGGTCGGCGGCACGGTCGTTGCGGTCAACGACGCTCTCGGCGTTAACCCCGCCTTGGTGAACGAGTCGGCCGAGGAGAAGGGTTGGTTTTTCAAGATCAAGCTGTCGAACAAAAGCGATCTCGACGCTCTCATGGACGATGCTGGCTACCGGAAATTCGTCGAAGGGCTCGGCTGATGCGCTATCTCCCGCTGACCGACGTCGATCGGAGCGCCATGCTTGGTGACATCGGCGCTCCGTCGATCGAGGACCTCTTCCGCGATGTGCCAGTGGCGGCGCGGCGCGCCCGCCTCTTCGATCTGCCCCTTCACGCCGGTGAACTCGAAGTCGAGCGTCACCTTTCAGCCCTCGCCGCGCGCAATATCGCCGCCGGGTCGGTGCCGAGCTTCCTCGGCGCCGGCGCCTATCGCCACCACGTGCCGGCGGCGGTAGATCACCTCATCCAGCGAAGTGAATTCCTTACTTCGTACACGCCCTATCAGCCGGAAATCAGCCAGGGGACGCTCCAGTACCTATTCGAATTCCAGACCCAGGTTGCAACCATCACCGGCATGGATGTCGCCAACGCCTCGATGTATGACGGCTCGACCGCATGCGCCGAGGCGGTCTTGATGGCGGGGCGGGTCACCAAGCGTCGGCGTATCGTACTTTCGGGCGGGCTCCATCCGCACTATCGCGACGTGGTGAAGACGATGACCGGATCGGCGGGCTTCACGGTCGATGTCGCCGCCGCCGACGTTTTCGGCGAGGAAGACCTGGCGGCGAGCATCGACAAAACGACGGCGTGTGTTGTCGTGCAGTATCCCTCATTCTTCGGCCACGTCCGCGACTACGCGACGCTCTCGGCGCAGTGTCGCGACAACGGCGCCTTGCTTATCGTCGCCGTGACCGAAATCGTTTCGCTCGGGGCGCTCAAGCCGCCGGGCGACATGGGCGCGGATATCGTCGTCGCCGAGGGGCAGTCGCTCGGGAACGGTCTTAACTTCGGCGGCCCCTACCTCGGGTTGTTCACGGCGTGTACACAGTACGTACGGCAGATGCCGGGCCGGCTGTGCGGCGAGACGGTCGATGCCGACGGAAAACGCGGCTATGTGCTCACCCTTTCGACGCGCGAGCAGCACATTCGCCGCGAGAAGGCGACGTCGAACATCTGCACCAATTCTGGGCTATGCGCGCTCGCGTTCTGCATTCATTTGACGCTCTTGGGCGGTGACGGATTTGGCAAGCTCGCGGCGATCAATCATGCCAACGCCGTGATGCTCGCCGATCGCCTGTCTGGGGTTAAGGGCGTATCCGTCATCAACCGTACGTTTTTCAATGAGTTCACGGTGCGGTTGAGAAGCCCGGCTGCTCCGATTGTCGAGACGTTGGCGGCACGGCGCATACTCGCCGGCGTGCCGATATCGCGTGTCTATCCGGAACGCGCTGATCTCGCCGATCTCCTGCTGGTCGCGGCGACCGAGGTCACGACCACGGCCGATATGGAAGCTTTGGTCGGTGGACTGAAGGAGGGCGTGTGATGGCGATGAGCCGCGACGGCCGTCCAACCATTCCCCGCAACTCTTCCGTGGCCGGCATGCCGGCACCGACGTTCACTGGCCACCGGGGCCTCCAGTTGGAGGAACCGCTCATTTTCGAGCAAGGCCAACCGGGCCGATCTGGCGTCGATCTCCCTGACCCGCCGAAGGTCGAGCACCGTATGGGCACCTCGGTGCGCACTCGCCCGATCGAACTTCCGGGACTCGCCGAACCGCAAGTCGTCCGCCATTTCGTCCGGCTGTCGCAGAAGAACTATTCGATCGATGCCAATCTCTACCCGCTCGGGTCGTGCACGATGAAGCACAACCCTCGGCTCAACGAGAAAATGGCGCGGCTACCCGGCTTCGGCGATATTCATCCGCTGCAGCCTATAACGACCGTGCAAGGTGCGCTTGCGCTGATCGACGAAGTCGCGCATTGGCTGAAGACGCTGAGTGGAATGCCGGCGGTTGCGATGTCGCCGGGGGCCGGCGCCCACGGCGAACTGTGCGGGCTGATGGCGATCCGGGCCGCCCATGTCGCGCGCGGCGACGCGCGCAGGCGGGTTCTGGTGCCGGATTCGGCGCATGGCACCAACCCAGCGACCGCTGCACTATGTAATTACGAAGTCGACGGCGTGCCGGCCAACAAGCGCGGCCGCATCGACTTGGCTGCGCTCAAGGCCAAGCTCGGAGGTGACGTCGCGGCGATCATGCTGACCAATCCGAACACCTGCGGCTTGTTCGAGGACCAAATTCTCGAAGTCGCCGACGCGATCCATGGCGTCGGCGGATTTTTCTACTGCGACGGCGCCAATTTTAATGCCCTGGTCGGACGCGTTCGTCCGGGCGATCTCGGCATCGATACGATGCACATCAACCTGCACAAGACGTTTTCGACGCCGCACGGCGGCGGTGGTCCGGGCGCCGGTCCGGTCGTTTTTTCGGCGCCGCTCGCGCCATTCGCGCCGCTCCCGTATGTCGTTCATGGGCCCGACGGATTCGCGCTCAAGGAGCACGACGGCGGCCAGGCCTTCGGCCGCCTGAAGGCCTTCCACGGTCAGATGGGCATGTTCGTGCGAGCGTTGGCTTACATGAGGAGCCACGGCGCCGACGGTCTCCGCCAGGTTGCCGAAGACGCGGTGCTGGCCGCCAATTACATTTTGGCCGGGATGCGCGGCGTGATTGATCCGACGTATCCGGGACCATGCATGCATGAAGTGATGTTCGACGATTCATCGTTCAAGTCGAGCGGGGTTACGACGCTTGATATCGCCAAGGCCCTGATCGACGAAGGGTTTCATCCGATGACGATCTACTTTCCGCTGATCGTTCACGGTGCGATGCTGATCGAGCCGACCGAGACCGAAAGCAAGGAGAGCCTCGATCTTTTTATCGGCGCGCTCCGGGCGCTTATCACCCGCGCCAAGGCTAGGGACAGCGCTGGGTTCCAAGCCGCCCCGCGGTTCGCGCCGGTCCGCCGTCTCGATGAAACGCGGGCAGCGCGCCAGCCGGTTCTGCGCTGGTCTCCACCGCAGCCGAAGCAGGCGGCCGAATAGTCGGCCTCCCGCTTCGCCGCCGCAGGACCCCGCTTAGTGCGGTTTTTTGTCGAGCTCGCCGACCGCGTTGTCGATCAGGCGCGAGCGCTGCTGGTCAGTTAGGTTCTCGCCGATCAAACGGCGGGCGGCGGCGATCGCGACCATCACCGCGACGCCACGCACTTCGGCGAGAGCCGCCGCTTCGGCCTGGGCGATCCGGTCCATCGCATTCTGCTCGCGCCGTTTCAGCGAGTTTTCAAGCTCACGCGCCGAATCGGCGCGCAGCCGAATCGCTTCCGCTTCGGCTTGAGCGAGGATCCCCTTGGCTCTTTCCTCGGCCGAACGGCTTTCGCCTTGATGCCGGGCGAGCAAAGCTTGCGCCTCTTCGCGGAGGCGCGTGGCTTCCTCGATCTCGTTCTTGATCGTCTCGCCGCGTTTGTCGAGCGCATCCGCGACGCGCTTGAACGCCATGCGATAGAGCGCGATCGCGAAGACGACGAACGCTACCGCGATCCAGAATTCGACGTCGTGAAAAAGGGCCATCGTCTACTCGCGCGCTTTAAGCGCGGCGGCGACCGCGCTAGCGGTTGTGCGCTCGTCAAGTTCCTGACCGACGAGGCGGCTGACAGCCGCCCGCGCGAGGTCGGTCGCAACGGCCGCCACATTGGCGATCGCCGTATCCCGCGCCGTCGCGATGCGTCCCTCGGCTTCGGTGATCTTCTTGGCAAGGTCAGCGTTGAGCTTCGTTTGCCGCTGCGCAGATTTCTCGGCGATCGAACGTCGCACGCCTTGGATCGAAGACTGCGCTTTTTGCCGCGCAACGCTCAGCGTCTCTTCGTAGGCTTTCAATACTCGTTCGGCCTCGTCGCGTGCCACCTGCGCTTTCTCTAGGTCGCCGCTGATCCGATTTTCCCGAGCCTCAAGGACGGCGCTGATCCGAGGCAGCGCGATGCGGTTCAAGATCAAATAAAGCGCGACGAATGCGATCGCCAGCCACACAAGCTGCGGTAGGAAGTCGGCGGAAACGAGTTGCGGCATGGATCGACGCCAGCATGCGCGCCGATCAGCCGAACAAGATCACAAAAGCGATCAGGAGTGCGAACAGACCCGTGGCTTCCGTCAGAGCGAAGCCGAGGATGACGTTGCCGAACATTCCTGGCGCCGCCGAAGGATTGCGTATGCCTGCCGACACATAGTTGCCGAAAATCAATCCGATACCGACACCAGCGCCGGCGAGACCGATGGCGGCGAGACCTGCGCCGATCATCTTCGCTGCTGCAACGTCCATTTGTCTTCCTCTCGTTCTTGGGGTTAAGGGATGAGCGTTCGACTAGTGATGCATATGCAAGGCGTCGTTGATGTACAGGCAAGTCAGGATTGTGAACACATAAGCCTGCAGAAAAGCGACGAGAAGTTCGAGCGCGTAAAGCGCCACGATGAAAGCCCACGGCATGATTCCGAAGAATCCGAGCGCGACGATGAAGCCGCCGATCACCTTAATCAACGTGTGTCCCGCCAGCATATTGGCGAACAGTCGGAGAGACAAGGTGATCGGGCGAAGCAGGTAAGAGATGATCTCGATCGGAACCAGCAGCGGAAGCATGATCCACGGCACGCCGTGCGGCACGAAAAAACCAAAAAACTTGAAACCATGCTTGAGGAAGCCGAGGAGCGTAACGCCGAGAAACACCGCGACCGCCATGGCAAACGTGACGATGATGTGACTCGTTGCCGTGAACGCATACGGGATCAAACCCAGCAGGTTGGCGAACAAAACGAAAATGAACAACGAGAACACCAGGGGAAAATATTTCCGCGCATCGCGCCCGGCCGAATCGCTGAGCAGCTTGGCGATGAATTCGTAAGCCAGTTCGGCGATCGATTGCCAGCGGCCGGGCACCATGGCGCGGCCGCTCATGCTGGCGGTGAGCATAAACGATGCGGCTCCGACGGCGATCACCATCCAGAGCGAGGAATTGGTGAACGAAACATCTACCCCGCCGATTTCGATCGGCAGGAGTCGATGAATTTCGAACTGATGAAGCGGGCTCTCGCCGATAGCCACGATCGAGCCTCAGTGAGTTACGACAGGCAGCGAGCCGTCACCGGCTGCCGCTGTCGCGCGGTTTGGTGAGCCGAAGCGCATTTCGAACGCCGCTGGCAACGCCGACGAAAACGAAGACGATGGTGAACAGCGGCACGGTTCCGAGCCAACGATCAAGAAACCAACCAATGAGTCCTCCCACCGCCATGCCTGCCGCCAACTCAAGCGCGAGCCTCCATCCAAGCCCGGCGGCAACGTGAGCTCCAGACTGGGAAGGCTGATCATGTCTGCGCGCTTTCTTCAGACGGGCGTCGAGATCGTCGAACGAAGGTGGGCGGTCAGTGTCCGACATGTGCCCTCACCCCGTCCGCAGAGCGCAGCCCAAAAACGGGCGAACCTTAGGGTCGCTACCCTCTGGTGTCAAGCCGAGTGCAAGGCCGATAACATGTTGATTTATAAAAATATTGTGTCGTCTTGGTCAAGCGGTGGCGCGCAGCGCTTCGGCCCGCGACAAGTCGACCGAAACAAGCTGGGACACCCCCCGCTCGGCCATGGTGACACCGTAAAGTCGGTCCATGCGGGCCATGGTCACCGGATTGTGGGTGATGAGCAGGAAGCGGGTTCCGGTTTGGCGCGAAATGGCGCCGATCAGTCCGCAGAAACGCTCGACGTTGGCGTCATCGAGCGGTGCGTCGACCTCGTCCATGACGCAGAGCGGCGCCGGATTCGCCTGGAAAACAGCGAGGAGCAGCGCCGTGGCGGTCAATGCCTGCTCACCGCCCGAAAGGAGCGACAAGGCCTGCATTCTCTTGCCGGGTGGGCTGGCCATGATTTCGAGGCCGGCGTCGAGCGGATCTTCGGCTTCGGTCAGCGTCAAGAAGGCGCGTCCATCGCCGGCGAAAAGTTGACCGAAGAGGTTGCGGAAGTTCTCGTCGACCTTCTTGAACGCCTCGAGCAGGCGCTCGCGCCCTTCGCGGTTCAAGCTCACGATGCCGTGGCGCAGCTTGGCGATGGCGCCCTCCAAATCGGTGCGTTCGCTTTGCAGCTCCACCAATTTTGCGTTCACTTCCTCGGCTTCCTGCTCGGCGCGGAGATTGACCGGGCCCATCGTTTCACGTTCACGGACCAGTCGCTGCAAACGAGCTTCGACGGCGTCCGCCTCGGGGACATCGGCATCGTCCTTGATTTCGCCGATCACGCGCGCCTCGGGCGGATCGCAGTCGAGCGTCTGCCGAATACGATGCGTCGTCTCGCTCAACCGCTCCGTCGCCTGGGTCAGGAAGCCGGCGCGCCGCACGCGCTCCTCGCGCACGGCGGCGAGCGCACGATCTGCCGTCTTCGACGCTTCGTTGCTGGTCTTGCAGGCCGTTTCGGCCTCAGCCAGTCGGTCGGCGGCGTCCCGGCGGACCCGCTCCGCTTCCGCTGTTTGGCTGAGGAGGGCTTGGCGCTCGGCGGCAATCTCGACCGGGCGCGCTAAGGCAGCCGCTAGCTGCGCTTCGGCATCGGACCGCCGCCGTGCCAATTCGACGATCTGTGCATTCGCCTCGTGGGCGCGAACCGACCAGGTGTCGCGCTCGGTTTCGGCCGCGCGTAGCCGACCGATTCGGGCGGCCGATGTGCGCCGTAATCCTTCGAGGGTCGCCGCGGCGCTCGCGAGCGCTTTTCGCCTTTCGCCTAATTCGCCGCGCGCTTTTTCAAGCGACCGGCGAAGGGCCTGACGATTGGTCAACGCGTTAAGCTCGGCGGTGGCGCGGCGCAGCGCTTCGTTCGCGGCACGCTGTTCGATTCCAAGCGCGACGACTCCGTCGCCGATCGCCGCCAGTTTGGCAATCCTCGCTTCGGCTTCGCGCCGCGCGACGCTGTTTCGTTCGATCGCGGCCCGCAATTCTTCGTCGGCCGCCCACAGACGCTCGCGCGCTTCAGCATCGCCGAGCCGGGCAGCTTCCGTGGCGGTTGCCGCCGTCTCGGCGCTGGCGGTGGCCGCTTCGACCGTTGGCCGCAGCGTCTTGATTTCAGCTCGAACGTCGTTCAGTCGTTGGCGCTGCTGTAGCCGCGCTAGCGCCGCCGTCGTCGCGCCGGCCGTCACGGTAAACCCATCCCAGCGCCACAGCCCGCCGCTCAACGACACCAGCCGTTGGCCTTGCGCGAGGTTCGCCTGTAAACGCGACCCGTCGGCGTCGTCGACGACGCCGACTTGCGACAGGCGGCGCACAAGAATGCTTGGCGCGGTTACATAGTGATCGAGGCGCACGGCGCCGTCGGGAAGCGGGGCGGCATCGTCGGCTGACGCATCGATCGATCGCCAATGGATCGGCGCCGATTCGTTGGCCGCTACCGTGAGATCGTCGCCGAGCGCCGCGGCAAGCGCTGCCTCGTAACCAGGCGTCACCGTGACCGCATCAATCAACGGCGGCCACAATTCCGGTTCGCCGTCCTTGAGGATGGCGGCGAGCGCCGCTTCCTCGGCCCCAAGGCGGGCGAGCGGCGCTTCGATCGTCTTGAGCAGGGCGGCGAGCCTGGCCGCTTGGGCGGCCGCTCCGGCGCGGGTCAGCTCGGCGGTCGCCAAATCTCGTCGCGCGGTTTCGGCGGCATGGCGCAGAGAGTCGATTCCGGTTCCAAGGCCTAAGTCGAAATCAGCCGAGGCCGTATGCAGTCGATCGCGCTCGTCGCGCAGTGTTCGCAGCCGATCGGCGATGCGGGCGGCTCGTTCGTAGCAATCGCGGCGCAGCTCGGTCAGGCTTTGCGCCCGCGCCTCAGCCGCCGCGAGGTCGGCGGCCAGTTTTTCGACCCGGGCTTCATCGGCGCTCGCCGTTGCGCGGCTCGCGTCGGCGACTGACAGCGCTTCGGCCAGCGCGTCGGCGGCATTCGCCTCGGCGTCCGACAGGGCGGCTGCTTCGCTCGCGAGTCGGGCGATGGCGGCCTCGGCATCGAGGACGCGGCTCAGCTCGCGCGTCGAATCCGACTCGATCTGTGCGATCCGCGCCTCAAGCGCTTGGCGCTCGTCGAGCGCACGGCGCTCGTCGCGGTCGAGTTGCTCTCCGGCCAACTTGAGGCGGTGAACAGCGGCGGCGGTCTGGGCCTCGGCTTGGCGCAGATCGGGCAGTTGTTCGGCGGCGCCGTTCAACATGGTCGCGGCGTGTGCCGCTGCCTGCGTTGCGTCTGCGACCTCGGACTCGCAGGCCGCCAACAAGGTTTTGGCTTTGGCGAGGTCTTCCGAGGTTTTTCGCCACGTGAGATAGAGGAGCGTCGCCTCGGTGCGCCGGATGTGCCCGGACAGATTGCGATAACGCGACGCCTGTCGCGCTTGCTGTTTCAAGCCGCGGAGCTGGGTATCGAAGGCGGTCAGGACGTCGGCGACCCGCGTTAGATTGGTTTCCGCGGCGCGCAGTCTCAATTCCGCCTCGTGGCGGCGTGAATAGAGCCCGGTGATGCCGGCCGCCTCTTCGATCAGCGACCGGCGGTCCTCGGGCTTGGCCTTGATCAGGGCGCCGATTTCGCCTTGGCTGACCAGCGCCGTCGAATGAGCACCGGTCGCGACGTCGGCGAACAGGCGGGTGACGTCGCGCGCGCGCACATCGCGCCCGTTGACGCGAAAGTCGGAGCCGAGTTCGCGCTCGATACGGCGCGTTATCTCGACATCGTCGCTCTCGTTGTAGGCTGCCGGAGCTCGACGCGCTCGGTTGTCGAGGGTGACCGTGACCTCCGCTAGATTGCGCGACGGCCGGCTGTTGGTGCCGGCGAAGATGACGTCGTCCATTCCGCTGCCACGCATCTTCTTGGCCGAGGTCTCGCCCATGACCCAACGCAGCGCTTCAACCAGATTGGATTTGCCGCAACCGTTGGGACCGACGATGCCGGTCAGACCCGGCTCGATCGTTAGTTCGATCGGTTCGACGAACGACTTGAAGCCGACGAGGCGGAGACGACGAAAATGCACGCTTGAACGCCTTTACGTTGAGGTTACGACTTCGATGGCGGCGCCGATTGACTCTTGCGCCGTAGAAGAAAGATACCGATCCCGCCGACGATCACGACGAGGACAACGACGATCAGGTAGGGCGGAACCGGGCTGTTCGAGCCGGGTAGGCGCGAGGCGGGACCGGCATTCGCTCCCGGCGTCGGGCCGCCCTTGAGCAAGGCATCGATCGCGGTTTCGAGCGCGGCCACTGTTTGGCTGCCGGTGTAGAGTTTGCCGCCGATCACGAAGCTCGGAGTCGAGTTGACCTTGAGCTCTTGCTCGCCGATGAAGCGCACCTGGAAGATACCTTCGGTGATCTTCTTATCGTTGAGGCACTCGTCGTATCGCTCTGGCGGCACGCCCCCAAGGCGCGCGATTTGTTTCAGTTCGTTGAGCGTGTCTCCGGCTCCCGCCCAACGTTGCTGTTCGCGAAACAGCACATCGACGAAAGAGAAGAAGCGCTCCGGTCCGGCGCAGCGGGCGAGGACCGCGGCCTGAAACGCCGGAAGATTGAGCGGAAACTCGCGAAAAATGTAACGCACCTTGCCGGTGTCGACGTACTTGGTCTTGAGTGTCGGCAAGACCTCGGTGTGAAACTGGGCGCAATGCGAGCAACTCATCGAGGCGTATTCGATGATTTCGACCTTGGCGTCGATTGAGCCGAGCGCCATGTCGGCGAGTGGCGGCGCCTGTTGCGCTATGGCTGAACCGGCCACGGCGAGCATCGCCGCAAACCCTAACGAGACAGATTTTTGCACTAGTTTCCCTATAACTAGGGGCGCTTAGGCCCGCCACACGCTAAATCTTGATGAGATTATAGGTAATAGCGTTCCGCAAGCCTAGCGTCATGTTGGTGCTTTCCGGGCACTCAACCTAGGGACGGGTGCGCTTGGCGACCCGTTTGCCGGCGATTTGGCGGCCTAGCCCAAGAAGCGCGGTCTTGAGGCGGGGGTCTAGGATCGGAGCCAAAGCGGCATCGATCGCGCGTTCCTCGGCCGGCCCGAGCAGCGCCGGTGGCGGGGGCCGCTTTTTGGCCGCGGTCGTTTGGATCGGCCCTTGAACCAGCGCCAGACGAGTGACCGCGCGGTAGCCGAAGTAGGCGTTGATCCGTTCGATGATCTCCGGCTCGCGGTGCTGAAACTCAAGCGCCCCTGCGCCCAACACGCGGACCTCGAGCACGCCGTCGCGGTCGCCCTGGCTTTGACGCAAACGCATCGGCTGCGAATGGTCGGCCAAGTCGGCGCCGACGATGGCGGCCCACCGAGTGAGAATCTCGGCATGAACGAAGCCGCGCCGGCCGAACGCCGTGGCGACCAGTCGCCCGGCGACACGGCCGATCGGACGCGCGCCGCCGCCGGAGCGTGATTTTTTCCGATTTTCTTCGTTCATGGTTCTCGCGCCGATCCGGTAGTACGCTTATTGTCGCACGTCGTGGCGGCGAAAAAGAAACGGTATTGGCGGCAATCTGGGGGCGAGAACCCGCCCGCTCCCGCGTCGTCGGCGCTCGTTCGTCGGCTGCTCGCTTGGTACGACCGTCACGGGCGCGATTTGCCGTGGCGGACAAAAGCGAGTCGGCCCGATCCGTATCACGTGTGGCTTTCGGAAATCATGCTGCAACAGACGACGGTCGCCGCGGTCGGCCCCTATTTTCGACGGTTTCTTGCCCGTTGGCCGAAGATCAGCGATCTCGCCCGGGCGGAACTCGATCATGTGCTCACCGTTTGGCAGGGATTGGGTTACTACACACGGGCGCGCAACTTGCACCGCTGCGCGCGCGAGCTTGTCGAGGCGAATGGCGGTGTGTTCCCACGCCACGAAGCGGAACTGCGCGACCTCCCCGGCATCGGCGCTTACACCGCGGCGGCGATCGCGGCGATCGCATTCGACCGGCCGGCCGTCGTCGTTGATGGCAATGTCGAGCGGGTGATGAGCCGGTTTTTTGCCGTCGAACAGCCGTTGCCCGACGCGAAGCCGACGCTGCGCGCGCTGGCGGCGGGTCTCTCGCCCTGCCGTCGCCCCGGCGACTACGCCCAGGCGTTGATGGACTTGGGTGCGACCGTCTGTACGCCGACGCGCCCGGCGTGCGGGACGTGCCCGTGGCGATTTGCGTGCGGGGGTTATCGGCAAGGAAATCCGGAGCGCCTGCCGTACCGCCGGCCGAAAAAGATCGGTGCGCTGCGCCACGCGACCGCGTTCGTGCTTAAGCGCAGCGGCGGCGCCGTCCTGCTGCGGCGGCGCCCCGAGCACGGATTGCTCGGCGGCATGATGGAAGTACCCTCAACGCCGTGGACCAACAGCCGCCCGGACGCTGAAGCAGTCGCGCGGGCGGCGCCGGCCGCGTGCCGATGGCGCCGGCTACCGAGTGTCGTGCACCACGGGTTCACGCACTTTCCACTCGACATCGAAGTCATGGTGGGGAACATCGCGGAGCGTGGCGCGCCCGGGGTCGACGGCATTTGGAGCGCCCCCGATCGGCTCGCCGAACTCGCCCTCGCTACGCTCACCAAGAAAATCCTGCGCCATGCGGCGGAGCAGGGAACCGTCCAACGGCTGGCCGGCGCTGGCCGGCGCCGCCGTCGGTCCGGCGGTGATTAAACGATCTCGGTGCGTAGCCGCTGGCGCAACACGTCGATCGAGATCAAGGCCCGGCTCGCTTTTTCCTCGAAATGCCAGAACTGCCAGCCGTTGAAAGCTTGCGCACCCTGCATGTGCGCGGCAACGCGGTGGATCGATCCGCTGACGCCGTCGGCGACTAGGCTCCCGTCGGCGCGAACCTTCGCGTGGTGCCGGCGTTGATGATCGAAGAGAAATTCGCCCGGCGTGATGAAGCCGCGTTCGATGATGAGCCCGAAGGGTATGCGCGGCTCCGCTCGTTTCGACGGCGTCACGGCAAGCGCGTCCTCGCTCGAAGGGCGGATGGCCGCCAGCCGTTTCTCCGCATGCCCGGCATACTCATCGCTTTGCTCGATCCCGATGTAGCGTCGATTGAGGCGTTTCGCGACCGCGCCCGTCGTCCCGGTGCCGAAAAACGGATCGAGCACGACATCGCCCAGTCGTGTCGCGGCCAGCACCACGCGATAGAGCAGCGCCTCGGGTTTCTGCGTTGGATGCGCTTTCTTGCCGTTGGATTTGAGCCGCTCCGCGCCGGTGCAGAGCGGCAGCAACCAATCCGAACGCATCTGTAAATCTTCGTTGAGCGCCTTCATGGCGTCGTAATTGAACGTGTAGCGCTTACCGCGATCCTTGGCGCACCAGATCAGCGTTTCGTGCGCATTGGTAAACCGTCGGCCGCGGAAATTTGGCATCGGGTTCGATTTGCGCCACACGATGTCGTTGAGGATCCAGAAGCCGAGGTCCTGCAGGATTGCGCCGACGCGGAAAATGTTGTGGTAGCTGCCGATCACCCACAGCGAACCGTTGTCCTTGAGGACGCGACGGCAGGCCGTTAGCCACGATTTAGTGAAACGGTCGTAGGTCGCAAAATCGGCGAACTTGTCCCACTCGTCATCGACGGCGTCGACTTGGCTTTGGTCGGGCCGGCGCAGGTCTTGCTGCAATTGAAGATTGTAAGGCGGGTCGGCAAACACCAAATCGACCGACCCGGCGGGAAGTCGATTCATGACCTCGACGCAGTCGCCGCGGATGATTTGATCGAGCGGTAGAATTGGCTCTGACATGGCCGGAGACAATGAGTCAAACTGCGATCCTGGTCAATAGAATCTAATTTATTCAACAGCTTATAGTAAAAACCTTAGCCGAGACTCTAGCTCTAGTGCGTGCGCGGCCCTTACCGGCGCGAACGAGCGCCGATGATGGCGCGTTAGACCGTGGCGATCGACGGCGCCACGATGGAATGCCGTGCAATATCCCGCGTTCGACTCCCAGCCGTAATCGGGATAGCGGGACGCGAGGCGCTCCATGAGGTGATCGCGCGTGACCTTGGCGACGATCGACGCCGCCGCGATCGAGAGCGAGCGAGCATCGCCGCGAACGACGGGCATCGCGCAACAGTCGAAGCGAGGCGTCCGATCGCCATCGACCAGGACCATCGCCGGTTGCGTCGGCAGCCGTGCGACCGCGCGCTGCATGGCCTTGAATGTCGCTTGCAGAATGTTGATGCGGTCGATTTCGTCGACGCTGGCAGCGCCGACTCCGACCATGGCGACGGCGCGGATTTCGGCGTCGAGCCGTTCGCGCTCCGCTTTCGCCAGCACCTTCGAATCGGCTATTCCATTTGGAATGCGCAACGGATCGAGAAAAATGACGGCCGCGGCGACCACCGGCCCCGCCATCGGCCCGCGACCGACCTCATCGACGCCCGCGACCGGGCCGGCGTGGGCTGCCTCGAGCGCAAAATCGGGCCGAACGATCAGGTTCATGTCGGCGTTGCCGTCGTACCGAGCGGCTTCCGGCGCCGACGGGTCCGTCGCGGTGGAGTATTGTCGGCGATGCCGCCGGCGGCTGGATTTTCGGCTGCCGTCATCGCCGTGTCCGCCGCCTCGCCGGTATCCGGCCGTGGGGCGGCCCGCTCCGGCGGCGGTTGGGTCTCGCCACGCTTCTTGAGGATGATCCGCGAGGCTCGGCCTATGCGATAAGCGAGCCGCGCGATTCGGTCGGATCCCTCGGCGATGACTTCCGCCTCCAGGCCGTATAGCTCTTCGAGCAATTCGCCGAGTGTCGGGATGTTGCGATACGCCATGCCATGCAGGAGGCGGGCGATATGCAACCAAAAGGGGCTCACGATCAGGGACAACGCAATCACTGCGACCAGCAAACGGTATCCGTCAGGCGAAATAAGATTGGCGCCGAATGCGGTCGCCCCCAAGACGAACGAGAACTCGCCGATCTGGGCCATGACCACGCCGGCGAGAAAGGAGTTCTGCCACGGCTCGCCGAGGGCGTGGAGGATCGACACGTTCATCGCCGTCTTAAGGACGGTGACGAAGATCAACAACGTCGCGACGAGGCCGAGGTTGGCCCAGATGAACTCTAGGTCGATCAATAGGCCGACGGAGAGGAAGAACACCATCAGCAGTAGACTCTGGATCGGCAGTGTCGCGCTGTGCATCGCGGCGCGCTCGTTCGAGTTGCCGATGAAGAGACCGGCGAGGAACGCGCCGTAAGCTGGCGAAAGGCCGAGCAAGCCAGAGATGGCCGCGGCCGCGAAGCAGTATCCGAGCGCACTCAACGGCGTGAGGTCGTGGCGTGCGCCGATGAGCTGCGCGAACGGCAAATGCAGGCGCCGACGACCGCTCAAGAATTTGATAAAGATGGCGAGAAAGCCGATGGCAAATGCGATCTTGACGAACGTGCTGGCTTCGACGCCGCTGCCGGCCAGGCTGCCGACAATCAGCAGCATGGGTACCACCGCGAGGTCTTGCGCGATGAGGACCCCGACCGCGATGCGGCCCGCATTGGTCTTGAGTTCGCCGGTTTCCTCGAGAGTCTTGACAGCGACCGCCGTCGAAGAGAGCGACATGGCGAAGCCGACCAACAGGATCGCGGCGAGCGGCCAGTCGAGCAGGCGACCGAGTACGAACACGACGCCGAGGCTGACCGATATCTGCAACAGCATGGTCAGCATCGCAACGCGCCACACGCGGGCGAAGTCGCGCAACGAAAGTTCCATGCCGATCAGAAACAGCAGCAGGAGTACGCCGAGCTCTGCGAGCTCGCTGACGTTTTCGCGATTTTGGATCAAGCCGAATCCGGACGGGCCGAGAATGATGCCCGCGAGGATGTAGCCGATAACCGCCGGCTGCTTGAAACGCAGGAGGAACAGTCCGCACGCGAGAGTGCAGACCATCACTCCAGCCAAGGCGGTTAGTTCGTTGTGATCAAGCACTGACGCTCTTACCTGATCGGATAACTCGCCCCGTTAGGATGATGTGCCCTCGTTTGGGCACAACGCACCGATCGTATCGAGAATGAGCGGAACGTCTTCGACCCGGGCCCCGAACACCCAGGAGTTCGATGGCTCGATGCGGATATTGGGTCCGTCGTTGCACGGGCCAAGGCAGCCCGAGGTTTGGATTTTGGCGCGTAACCGACGCTTCGTCAGACCTTTGCGCAGCAAGGCCACCACGTTCTTGCTGCCGCGCCGGCTGCAGCAGACGAGCGGGTCGCGGCGGACGTTGACGCAGCATGTCACCAGGATCGCGCCGCCCTCGGTCGGGTTTTCGCGAACCAAGATCTTGGCCGGCTGGTTCAGGTCGCGCGGAGCGGGAGGCTTGGTAAACATCGGCTTCGATTTGTAGACGAACATCCCGGCAGAAGGAATACCGTCGCGCGTTTCGGTTCTGCTAGGCGCGAGATACGGTTCGCATCTATAACCACGCCATGTCGACTGACCAAACAAGGCTCGCCGTCCGGCCGGTTACCGGCCGCTCGGCCGGGATCGCGCTTCTACTGGCCTCGGGCGTGTGTTTTTCGACCGCCGGCGTATTCATCCGCATGATCGAACAGGCGGACGCATGGCAGGTCGTCTTCCACCGCTCGCTCACGTTTTCACTGGCGGTCCTCTTTTACGTCGTGGTGCGGCGGCGGCGGCAAACGGTCGAAGCCTTCGTTTCGATGGGCCCGGCCGGTCTCATCGGCGCGGCCGGCCTGGGTTTTGGCGCCGTCTTCCTGGTTTGGGCGCAGTTCCACACCACCATCGCCAACACCGTCTTCATCCTTGGCGGCTTGCCGTTCTTAACCGGGCTGCTCGCCTGGGCGGTTCTCGGCGAAAAGCTGTCGTCTTCGAGTTGGGCGACGATGGCGCTCGCGCTCGTCGGCATCTCGATCATGGTCTACAGCGGCATCGTCGCGGGCGACCTGTTTGGCAATCTCTTGGCACTCGTTGCAATCGTCGGTTACGCCGTGTTTACGTTGGCGGTGCGGCGCGGTCGCGGCGGCGACACGACGCCGATCCTGGTGCTCGGCGCAGCGTTTGCGGTGCTCGCCGCGTTCGTCGTTCATCCCAGCGTCACCGTGACGCCGATCGATTTCATGTGGTCGGCCCTGATGGGCGGTGGATCGATGGCGGTCGGCTTCATCATGTTCGCGCGCGGCGCCAAGGCGGTTCGCGCCGGTGAGATGTGGTTGTTATCCAATATCGAGATCTTGACCGGCCCACTGCTCGTTTGGTTCGTCATCGCTGAAGTTCCGACCACCGAGACATTCATTGGCGGTGCGCTGATCGTCGCGGCGATCGTCGTCCAAGCCGCATTCGCGGCGCGAAGCGAGCCGGCGGGTGAGTAGCGCGGACGTGTCCGCGCTCGTCGCGGCGAAACAACGAACGCTTGGCATCGCCTTTGTGCTGCTTGGATCAGTGTGTTTCAGCGTCGTTGGCGTGATCGTCAGACTGCTTGACGCCGCAACCGTCTGGCAAGCCGTGTTCTACCGCGGCGTCGCGTTCACGGTCTGCATCACCGCGTTCATCGCTCTGCGCCACCGCGGCCGTTTCGTCGCCGCGTTTGCCGCGATCGGCGTGTACGGCGTCGTCGGCGCGCTTGGGCTCGCGTGGGGAACGATCTGCTATCTGTGGGCCTTCTACCACACCACCGTCGCCAATGCGGTGTTCTTCTTCGGCGTCCTGCCGCTCGCGACCGGGTTCGTGGCATGGCTGCTGTTTCGCGAGCGCGTGCACCAGGCGAGCTGGGCGGCGATGGTCGTGGCGCTGCTCGGCATCGTCGTGATGTTCTACGGCGGGTTCGTCATGGGCGGTTGGGTCGGCAACTTGCTCGCTCTCGCCGGGATCGTCGGCTACACCGCGCTCACGATCGCCGCACGCGCTGGTCGAGCGGTCGACATGATGCCGATGCTGGCGCTCGGCGCGGCGCTGAGCAGCGTCATCGCGCTGGTGATCGAGGGTGGAATCGATCCGATCGGCTTTAACGATCTCCTGCGCTGCCTTGCGATCGGCGGCGTCGTATCGGTCGGGTTCGCGCTCTTTACCGTCGGCGCGCGCTACGTGCGGGCCGGTGAGTTGTCGCTGATCTCCAATTTCGAGCTCATTCTCGGGCCACTCTTGGTCTGGATCGTGGTGGCCGAAGTGCCATCGCTCTATACCTTCGCCGGCGGCGGCATCGTGGTCGCGGCGGTCCTCGCCCAGGGTTTTCTGACGGCACGGCAAACCGGCGACTGACGTGCGCTCGGCTAACCCTGCGGCTGAATCGAGCCGATTGCCCTACATCGGTATCATCCTGACCGCGGGGGTCTGCTTCAGCCTGACCGGCGTTCTTGTCCGCGTTCTTGACGCAGCGAACGGCTGGCAAGTCCTGGTTTTCCGCTCGGTGGCGTTTCTAGGGACCGTCGCGCTGTTTCTGTTCGTTCGCTATCGACGAAAAGTTTGGCGCGCGTTCGCGGACATCGGCTGGATCGGCGTCGGTGGCGCGCTCGGCCTCGCCTTCGGAACCAGTTGTTACATCTGGGCGCTCTACTATACGACCGTTGCCAACACGGTCTTTTTGTTCGGCGCTCTTCCGTTCATCAATTCGTTTAACGCCTGGTTTCTCCTTGGCGAGCGCGTGGACCGCCTTGCCTGGGTGACGATGGCTCTCGCGCTCGCCGGGGTCGCCGTCATGATCCAGGGCGCGGTGTTCGAGGGCAGCGTGATAGGGAACGTCGTCGCGATCGCTGGCCTGCTCGGCTACTCGAGCTACACCATGTCGGTCCGGAGCAACAAAGGGATCGATATGATGCCGGCGCTCTGCGTCAGCGCCGTCGCATCCGCCGGGTTCGCGTTCGCGATCGTTGGCAGTGTGCCGATTTCGAACCATGACATTGGCGTTTGCCTCGCGATGGGCGTCGTCTCCGTCGGGCTTGGGTACATGCTTTATACCTGGGGCGCGCGCCGGATCCGGGCTGGCGAAATCTCTCTCCTCTCCAACGTTGAGATCATTCTCGGTCCGTTATGGGCGTTGCTGGTCGTCGCCGAGGTGCCGAGCGCGTGGACGCTCGCCGGCGGCGCCGTGCTCGCGGTTGCGATCGCCGCGCAGGCCGTCATTACCTTCGGCGGCCGACCGGCTTAGAGCAGGCTTAGCTGCGGGGTCGAAGAAGCGGGTGGCGCGAACTGTGTCGTATCAAGCTGGACCTTGTCGCGATCGAGGCCGAGCCGCCGGCAGGCGAGGCGAAAACGCTCGCTAATCATGCGGGCGTACGGCCCCTCGCCGATCTGACGCTTGTGGAATTTGGGGTCGTAGTCGCGCCCGCCATGCAGGGATCGGACCAATCCCAGCACGCGCTCCATTTGGAGCGGAACGTTGGCTTCGAGCCACTCGCGGAACAGTTCTTTGATTTCAAGCGGCAGACGCAGCAGTACGTAGCCCGCGCTGCGCGCTCCGGCGGCAGCGGCTGCCTGCAAGATCGCCTCGGTTTCTCCATCGGTGAGGCCGGGAATGATCGGCGCGACCATGACGCTGGTCGGTATTCCGGCCGTTGTGAGCGCACGGATCGTCGCCAGGCGTTTCTCCGGCGTCGCGGCGCGCGGCTCCATGCGGCGCGCGAGTTTTCGATCGAGCGTCGTCACCGAGATCGCCACGCGCGCCAGGTTCCTCGCCGCCATGGGCGCGAGGATGTCGATGTCGCGTTGAACGAGCGCAGACTTGGTGACGATGGTGACCGGATGATTGAAGACGGCAAAGACGCCGAGAACCGAGCGGGTGATCTGCCAGCCCCGTTCGACCGGCTGGTAGGGATCGGTATTGGTGCCGAGCGCGATCGGGGCGCAGGCGTATCCACGCCGGCGCAACTCTCGATCAAGCAGTTTCGCGGCGTCGGGCTTGGCGAGGATTTGCGATTCGAAATCGAGGCCGGGCGAGAAGCCGAGGTAGGCATGGGTGGGCCGCGCGAAGCAATAGATGCAACCGTGCTCGCAGCCACGATAAGGATTGATCGATCGGTCGAACGGCACGTCGGGCGATTGGTTGCGCGTGATGATCGTGCGCGAGCGATCGACAGTGACATTGGTCGCGAACGGCGGCGCCGACTGGTCCTGCTCGAGCCACCCATCGTCGAAGGCGATGTTGGCGGTCCGGACCCGCTGATGCGGCTCGAAGCGGTTGGTGGCGTTCGAGAGAGCGCCCCGCCCGCACCGGGATTCTTCCGGTAAGATGTCGTTCGGTAATGACGGCATATTTTGGATCATAGACTCTAAATAGAACAAATCAAGAACATAACAGATGAGCAAAATTGTCCTCTGCGGCAACGAGCCATGAGCGAAGTCGGCCTGCTGAGTGTCATTATCCCGGCGCTTGAAGCCGAGTCCGTGCTCGCCGATACGGTCGCGGCGCTTCGAGCCGGTGCTGGCCGCCTACGGCTGGACGTAACCGTCGTCGATGGCGGCTCGCTCGATGGCACGCGGTCGTTGGCGGCAAGCCTCGGGGCGCGCGTCATGCGGGTTGAAAAGGGACGTGGCCAGCAGCTTGCCGCCGGCGCGGCCAGCGCGGCGGGTAGCTGGCTGCTCTTTCTTCATGCGGACACGCGCCTTGGGCCGACGTGGGGAACTTGCGTCGAAGCCTTCGGGTCCGATGGTGCAAATCACGACCGTTTTGCTGCGTTCCGCTTGGCATTCGACGATCAAACGCCGGGCGCGCGTCGGCTTGAGCAAATCGTCGCTTGGCGCTGCAAGACCCTTGGTCTTCCGTTCGGCGATCAGGGGCTTCTCATCGCCCGCCGGCGTTACGAAGAGATCGGCGGGTTTCAACCGCTCGTGCTCATGGAAGACGTTGACCTCGTTCGCCGCCTCGATCGGCGACGCTGCGCGATGCTCGACGCGACCGCCACGACTTCGGCCGCCCGATACCGCTCGGACGGCTACTTGCGGCGCAGCGCGCGTAATCTTGTCTGCCTCGGGCTCTACTTTGCCGGCGTCTCGCCCCGTTTATTGGCGCGGCTCTACGGATGATCCTGTCCGGCCGCCAGCGCCACCTCGTCGTGTTTGCCCGTGCCCCTCAGTTTGGCGCGATCAAGCGGCGGCTCGCGCGCGACGTCGGCGCGGCCACGGCGTGGCGCTTCTACCGCGATACTCTCGATGCGACGCTGGCAAAACTCCATCGCCCACAGTGGACGTGCTGGCTCGCCTTGACGCCGGATCGCTTGGCGCCGCGCTATCGCAATGTTCGCTTCGGCTGGTATACGATGGCTCAAGGGTCGGGCGACCTCGGCGATCGAATGGCGCGCGTGTTCGCCGTATTGCCCCGCGGCCCGGCCATCGTCGTCGGCTCGGATATCCCGGCGATCGGACCGACATACATCAATGAAGCGTTCGTAGCGCTCGAAACCAAACAAGCCGTATTCGGCCCAGCGGCGGACGGTGGGTACTGGCTCGTCGGTCTCCGTCGCCGTCCGATCGCCGCAGGGCATTTGGCTCGGACGCTATTTCGTGATGTTCGATGGTCGACCCGGCACGCGCTTGCCGACACGCTGGGCAATGCCCCGGCTCACTGGCGCATTGCAATCGCGGCTACGCTCCACGACGTCGACCATGGAGCCGATTTCGGGCGCCGGGGCGTGGACGCCACGGGTTGGTCGGTGCCGCTCCTGGTTTAGGCCCGTTTAGGGGCCTTGCCCTCGGTGAGTCGCGGCAGGATTTCAACAAAGTTGCACGGCCGAAAACGGTAGTCGAGTTGCCACTTGAGAATATCGTCCCAGCCGTCGCGGCACGCCCCCGGTGAGCCCGGCAGAGCGAACAAATAGGTCCCGCCAGCGACGCCGGCTGTCACGCGCGACTGAATCGTCGACGTGCCGATTTTCTGATAGCTCAGCATACGAAAAAGCTCGCCGAATCCGGCGATTTCTTTCTCGTATAAGGACGCGAACGCTTCCGGAGTGACGTCTCGTCCGGTCACGCCGGTACCGCCGCTCGCGATCACGACATCGATGCCCGGGTCGGCGATCCACGTCCCCAGTTGAGCGACGATCGCACCAATGTCGTCGCGGACGATCGCGCGCCCGGCCAAACGATGGCCGGCACCGCCGATGCAGTCGATGAGTGTTTGTCCCGATTTGTCATCGGCCTCGGTGCGCGTGTCCGAGACCGTCAGTACGGCAATGCTAACGGGGATGAACGGGCGGGTTTCGTCGATGCGCCCGCTCATGGCGCAGCCGAACGAGCTCCACCGGGCGGAGTTGGGTCTTGACCGTTGTAAAGCGGCCATGCGCCCGCCGCAACTTGGTCGAGCGACGGAGCAGGTTGGCCAAGCCGTTCGCTGTAGAGCCAAAAGCTCGATACGACTCGTTGGACGTACTGGCGGGTCTCGGCAACCGGAATGCTTTCGATGAACAGGAGCGGATCTTGCGGCGCCTTGATTTCGCGCTGCCACTTCCGGAGTCGGCCAGGGCCGGCATTGTAGGCTGCCGCCAGATAGAACAAATTTCGCTGAACTTCGTTCTGGTCGAGCAGGTAGCTCAAATACTTTTGCCCGAGGCCGACGTTGAGATCCGGATCGAGCAGTCTCTTCTTGCTTCGTCGCAGCGAATGGTCGTTCGCCATGTCGCTCGCAGTTCGCGGCATGAGCTGCATCAATCCCTGGGCGCCGACCGGACTCTTGGCATTGGGGTTGAAGCCCGACTCCTCGCGCATGAAGGCGAAAATCATCGCCCGGTCGAGGACAAAGCCGTCTTCGGGAACGTAGGCCGGAATCGGATAGTGTGACGACTCGATGCGATCGGCGTGGTCGTGCAGACCCCGCGACAGCCGCATTTGCAGCGAGGCGAGATTGAGCCGATCGGCGATCGATGCGATCGCGATTTGATGGTTCGAATCGACCCCCGGCAGCAGTTGTCGAAGCTCGCGCTCGGCATAGTCGATCTGCCCGATCTCGCGCAGCGCGATGGCGCGCCGTACCGGTGCGGCGTCGAGCAGGCGACTAACGGCTGGCGTATCGAGCGGCACCTGGGTCCAATCCAACGGCGAATTCTTGCCGAGCAAGCGGGCGGCGATGAGGCCGTAGAACGCGAACGGGTGTTGAGCAGCGATCTCGAGGAGCGCGTCGACTTTTTCGGGATGGTGCGTCACCAAGTTCGTTCGCGCCGCCCAATAAGCGCCGGCGGCCACGTTCCAAGACGCCGCAGTCTTTGAACGGGCCAAGGCCTCGAAATGTTGGCGCGCCGCTTCGAAGTTGCCGAGGCGCCACGCGGCGAGCCCCGCGGTCCAATCCGCCAGCGGGACGGACTTGCGTGCCGATTTGGCGAGGGTCGAGGCGAGGCGGTAAGCAGCTTCGTCGTTTCCTTTGAAATAGTAAGCCGCCGCGATCTGCCGTCGGAGCTGATCGTGTTCGTTGGACGACAACTTGGCCTTGACGTTGGCATTACCGAGCCGCGCCTCGGCCACCTCGGGGAGACCAAGACGAAGCGCATCGACGACTACGCCGCCGATTTTTTTCAGGGACGATTTGATATCAAGCGTTCGATCGCGTTCGACATCGGGAAGGGGGCTTTCGTGGCGATCGGATAAGCCGAGTGTCACTGGCTGCGGTGGGCGCGGCGCTTTCTGCCCCTTGGGCAGGCGCTGTAGCGCCAAGCTGTGGATCTTATTCGCGCCTGGATGATCGCCATACGCCGCGAGCCACGCGCTGAGCTCGCCATAGGGGGTGCTATAGCCCTCCCCGGCGTAGCGTTGGTAGAGCGCCCAGCCAACCAATGTGCGGTCTTCGATCCGCGCCAACTCGCGATCGGCGTTCACGAAGTCGCCTTGCTCTTGAAGAGCGAAGATGCGGCGATACCGATCGGTATCGCGGGTCGAAAGGATGCGCGGTAGATCGTTCGTGACGCGCGTCGTATCGCCGGCCGATTGGGCGCCGGCCTCGGCCGCGCTGAGCAGCGCGAACGTAATAAACGCCGTAAGGCAAAACAGCCGGATGCGCCGCGCTTTGCTGCTGGTAACCGCGATCAAATCCATGCCCCAATCCAGGTTGCAAGTATGTTGCCTGTAACCTCTCCCTGACCCGTTACTAAACGATTAGCGGAAACGCTTCAACCCACTATTGAACTTTTCGGCGATCCCGGGGCGGGCTTCAGCTGCCACCAAGGGCGTGCAACTTTTCCTTGATCGCGAGAAGGTCGCGCCACGCATCGCGCTTGAGTGCGGGCTGTCGGAGGAGATAGGCGGGATGAAAAATCGCGATGACCGGCGCAACCGAAGCCGGATCGCCCGCGACGGTTTGATGCTCGAACCATTTGCCGTGCAACCGGGTGATGCCCTCGGGCCGTTTCAGCAACGTGGCAGCGGCCGTGCCGCCGACCAGCACCAGCAGGCGCGGCCGTACCAACTCGATGTGGCGATCAAGAAAGGGTTGAAACAATTCGGCCTCGGCGGGCGTCGGCTTGCGGTTCCCCGGCGGTCGCCACGGCAGAATGTTGGTGATGTAGGAGGAGCGGCGGTCGAGACCGATGGCCGCCAGCATCCGGTCGAGAAGTTGGCCGCTCACGCCGACGAACGGTTTTCCTTGGCGGTCCTCGTCGGCCCCGGGCGCTTCGCCGATCCACATGCTTGGCGCCGCCGGATTGCCGTCGGCGAAAACCAGGTTGGTCGCGGTGTATTTGAGTGTGCTGCCGTCGAACTGGCGCAATGCCTCGGCAAGTGACGCGAGATCGGTCGCGGCGGCTGCCATCGTTTGCGCGCTGTTGATCGCGACTGTTTGCGATTGAAATCCCGCGGCCGTTGCCGGTGGGCGACGAGCGGATGGCGTGTTCGCCGGCGCGTTTACCGCCTCGACCGGGGGCGTCGTCACGTTTGGCCGGTAGCGATTCTGCGGTCCATCGGCGATGGCTTCGTCGACGCCAAAATCAAGCTGTAGCTTGAGGAGTGCGAGCGATGATTCGGTGGTCACGCCAGAAGCTCCTTGCGTCCACATCCCGCCGATCGCCCGAGCCGGTGCCGCGGCGCGATCTTGAGCGCGAGTTTATCCCAATCTGGCGGAGACGACCCAGCGCGAGAAATCGCCGGCGTCATTGGCGGCGGTTAAGCGACGGTTGCGGTGCGGGACCAAACCTTGGTCAATAGACCCTCGAAATAAGCGATCGTTTTCGCCAAGCCTTCTTCCAGAGGTACCTTTGGTTGCCATCGCAATAGTTTTCGCGCCAACGTTATGTCGGGCTTTCGCTGCGTCGGATCATCGGCAGGCAATGGCCGGAAAACCAACTTCGACCGCGATCCGGTGAGCGCGATGATTTTAGTCGCCAACTCGCGAATCGAGAACTCCGCCGGGCTACCGATGTTGACCGGTCCAGTCAGGGTGTCGCGGGTCGCCATCAGACGAACGATCGCCTCAATGAGATCGTCGACGTAACAGAACGAACGGGTTTGGGTGCCTTTCCCATAGATCGTTATCGGTTGCCCCTTCAACGCCTGGACAATGAAGTTCGATACCACGCGTCCGTCGTTCAGGTGCATGCGCGGGCCGTAGGTGTTGAAGATGCGCGCAACCTTGATACGAAGTCGATGCTGACGGTGATAGTCGAAAAAAAGCGTCTCCGCGCAGCGTTTGCCCTCGTCGTAGCAGGCACGCAGGCCGATCGGATTAACGTTCCCGGTATAAGCCTCGGTTTGCGGGTGCACCGTCGGGTCGCCGTAGACTTCGGACGTCGATGCTTGAAAAATTCTCGCTTTGACGCGCTTGGCTAAGCCCAGCATGTTGATCGCCCCGTGGACCGAGGTCTTCGTCGTCTGAACCGGATCGAACTGGTAGTGGATCGGCGACGCTGGGCAGGCCAAATTATAAATGTCATCGACTTCGACGTAGAGGGGGAACGTCACGTCGTGGCGCATAAATTCGAACCGCGGATCGGCCATGAGAGGCGCAATATTGGCTTTCGTGCCGGTGAAAAAATTGTCGACGCACAGTACTTCGTTCCCCTGCCGAAGGAGTCGCTCGCAAAGATGCGAGCCTAAGAAACCGGCGCCGCCGGTGACGAGGATACGCCTGCTGGAAGGCATGGGATCTCCGAACCCGGGTAGCTGAACCGCGTGATCCAAAAGAGAAGCGTTGCTTTCGGCCAGACCTACTATGCGTCTTACGATGGTGCAAACGACATTGTGTCCGGTTGGCCCATGGCGTCAGTCCTAAACGATAATATATCCTACCACCACCACGCTTGGGCAGGGCCAGCCCGCGACAAACTAGCGTTCACAAAAGGCCTGACCGGCAAGCCGATCGAAAGTTTCATGGCGCAAGATTTCGAACAACGCGAATCGATGACCTACGACGTCGTGATCGTCGGCGCCGGGCCCGCCGGACTCTCGGCCGCGATCCGCCTCAAGCAGATTGCGCCGGACGCCACCGTTTGCGTGGTCGAAAAAGGATCCGAAGTCGGCGCCCATATTCTCTCAGGCGCGGTGCTAGAACCACGGGCACTCAATGAGCTTCTTCCCGATTGGAAAGATCGGCAAGCTCCGCTGGAGATACCGGTGACCGAGGATCGTTTTTGTTTCCTTACGGCGTCGAGCGCACTTCGCGTGCCTGCGTGGGTCATGCCGTCAGAATTCGACAATCACGGCAACTACATCGTCAGCCTCGCCAATGTCTGCCGCTGGCTCGGCAAACAAGCGGAAGCGGCGGGTGTCGAGATTTATCCCGGATTCGCCGCGGCCGAGGTTCTGTACGACGCTAACGGATCGGTGTCTGGGGTGGCGACCGGAGACCTCGGCATCGACAAGATCGGAAAACGTAAACCAACGTTCACGCGCGGCGTCGAGCTGCGCGCGAAATACACTCTATTCGGCGAAGGCTGCCGCGGCTCGCTGACGAAGTCGCTGTCGCGACGGTTCGGACTCGACAAGGGGTGCGATCCGCAAACGTTTGGCATCGGCATCAAGGAGCTTTGGGAGATCGACCCGGCCAAACATCAGCCGGGGTTCGTCATGCACACGGCAGGCTGGCCGCTCGACCTCTCGACCTATGGCGGATCGTTTCTCTACCACCTCGAGAACAATCAGGTGGCGGTCGGCTTCGTGATCGGCCTCGATTACCAAAACCCACACCTCGACCCCTTCGCCGAATTCCAGCGCTTCAAGACCCACCCCGCCATCAGGTCTTTTTTCGCGGGTGGGAAACGCATCGCCTACGGCGCCCGCGCGTTGACCGAGGGCGGTTATCAGTCGATTCCCGGGCTGACCTTTCCGGGTGGTGCGTTGATCGGGTGCGCCGCCGGGTTCATGAACATGCCCAAGATCAAGGGTAGTCACACCGCGATGAAGTCCGGCATGGTGGCGGCGGAGGCCATCGCGGGCGCTTTGGCGCAGGGTCGTGCCGGGGATGCGGTAGATGAATATCCGGCGCGGCTATCCAGCTCGTGGGTCTACGAGGAATTGCGGCGTGTACGCAATTTCCGGCCAGCTCTCAACTGGGGCATGGTCCTCGGCACGCTCTACGCCGGCTTTGAACTTAAGATCTTTCGCGGCAACGTGCCTTGGACCCTCCATCATCACTCCGATCACCATCGCTTGAAGAAGGCGGCCGATGCACCGCGTATCGACTATCCTAAACCCGACGGAGTTGTCTCATTCGACCGTTTGTCGTCAGTTTTTCTCTCCAACACCAACCATGAGGAAGACCAGCCGGTCCACCTGCTTTTAAAGGAGGCCTCGGTCGCGATCGCACACAACCTCGCGCTCTACGACGCGCCGGAGCAACGATATTGTCCGGCCGGGGTCTACGAGATCGTTCGCGATGAAGGCGGCGCCAACCCGCGACTGCAAATCAACGCCCAGAACTGTGTGCACTGTAAGACCTGCGATATCAAAGATCCGACGCAGAATATCGTGTGGACGGTTCCGGAGGGGGGCGGGGGGCCCAGCTACCCCAACATGTGAAGACGTAAAAACAGCTTCTTCTCGCATCAGTTGCGAGTACTCTTCGGAGCTTTCTTAGGTTGGGCACAGGCGCGTTTTCCGCGATAGGATTTTGGCTTTGACGATGAACGACGCGCTTACTTCGAATGCCAAGGTGATCTGGCTCACGCTCGCGCTCGTCTTGGCAGCGAGCGCGAGCGATGCGGCTAACCAGTTGGACGCGAAAGACGCCTCCGCCGCCGCGCGAAACGCGACAAGGTCGTCGATTCCGGAGACGGCGGCAGGACGCTACTTGGCGGCGCGCAACGCCCGCACGGTCGGCGATACGATCGCCGCCGCCGATTTTTTCGGTCAAGCTCTCGACATCGATCCCGGGAATCAAACGATCATCCGCGAAGCGTTTGCTGTGCTCGTCGCCGGCGGGCGCATCGTTGAGGCACTTAAGCTCACCGATACGGTTATCAAGGCCGAACCGCGATCTCCGCTCGCGCATTTGGTTCTCGGCATTGCCCACCTTAAGAACGGCGACTACGAAAAAGCGCGCGTCGAGATCGCGAAGACCGGACGCCAGCGCCTCAACCAATTGTCGACCCCATTGCTCGTCGCATGGTGTTACCTCGGACAAAAGCAAGTCGACTCCGCGCTCAAGGAACTAGGCACGCTCGGTCGCAACAAAGCGTTTGCCGGCTTCCTCTCGTTTCACAAGGCATTGATCAGCGACTTGGCCGGGCGAACGGCCGATGCCGAGGCTGCATATAAAGAGCCGGTTGGTGATGATGCTGAAGGCGGCGCCCGGATGAGCGAGGCGTTTGGCAACTTCCTCGAGCGCCAAGGCAAGCGCGATCAAGCGTCTGACCTCTACAAGGAGGGGATTGCCAAGGACCCGGGTAGCGCTCTTTACGAGCTGCTGCTGAGCGAGCTGTCCAGCGGTCGCACGAAGACTCCTGTCGTTGCCGACCCGCGTCAAGGAGCGGCTGAAGCTCTGTTCGGCGTCGGTTCGGCGCTCGTGCAAGAGGGGTCGCTCGACACGGCAGCGATTTATCTCCGGCTCGCGCTCTATTTGCGGCCTGACCATGCGCTCGCCCAAACCGTGATCGGCAATATCATTGAGGCCGGCCAGCGCTACGAAGCGGCGATCGCCGAGTACAAACGCGTGGCGCCGAAATCCCCTTACGCTTGGAATGCGCGTTTGCGGATGGCGACAAGCTTGCAGAACCTTGAAAAATACGACGAAGCGGCCGTTCTTCTTCAAGAGCTGATCCGCGAGCGGAGCGAACGGATCGACGCGGCAGTTACGCTTGGCGACCTTTACCGCGGACGCGAACGCTGGGACGATGCAATCGTCGAATATGATCGCGCGGTCGCACGCCTCAAGACCGTGAAGGAAACGGATTGGGCGATTTTTTACGCGCGCGGTATCGCGCTCGAGCGATCCAAGCGATGGGACCTGGCGGAGGCCGACTTCTTGAAAGCGCTCGAGCTTCAGCCCAACCATCCGATGGTTCTCAATTACCTGGGCTATTCGTGGGTCGAGCAGGGTCTCAAGCTCGACCAGGCGCGCACTATGATCGAGCGTGCCGTCAATTTGCGCCCGCGCGACGGTTACATCGTCGACAGTCTGGGCTGGGTGCTCTATCGATTCGGCGACTATCGAGGTGCGGTAAAACAGCTCGAGCGTGCGATCGAATTGCGGCCGGAAGATCCGGTCATTAACGATCATTTAGGCGATGCGTACTTCCTCGTTGGTCGCGAAAACGAAGCACGTTTTCAATGGCGCCGGGCGTTGTCGTTCAAGCCGGAAAAAGACCTGATTCCGGCGATCGAGAAAAAGCTCATTGACGGGCTTCCGGCCGCCAAACCGTTGAAGAGCGGTGGGTGAAGGCGCGCGCGCGGGCGTCGTCGAATACCAGGCGCCCGCCAAGATCAACTTGTATCTCCACGTTCTCGACCGCCGCGACGACGGCTACCATGACATCGAAAGTTTGGTTGTGTTTGCCGCGTTCGGCGATGTGGTCGAGGTGCGGGCCGCCCGATCGCTTACGCTTTCGGTCACCGGACCTTTTGCCGACGTAGTGCCGAAGGACGAGTCGAACATCGTCCATCGCGCTGCGTGTCGCTTAGCGGCGGCTCTCGGCGAGACCAGAGGTGCCGCCATCGCCGTGACTAAGAACCTTCCTGTGGCGGCTGGACTGGGTGGCGGCTCGGCCGATGCGGCCGCGGCCCTACGTGGGCTCTCCGACCTTTGGCAATCGGACCTTCCGCGCAATGAGCTCCAAGCCTTGGCGCTTGAGCTTGGCGCCGATCTGCCGGTCTGTCTCGCTGGGCATGCCGCTTTCGTGCGCGGGGTCGGTGAAAGGCTGCGGGTAGCCGCCGAATTACCGGCGGCGCCGATCGTGCTCGCAAACCCCGGGGTGCCGCTACCGACGGCCCAGGTTTTCGCGAACCTTTCCGGTCGGTTCGGAGCGTCGCTGTCCGACTTGCCCGCAGTGCGCGACGGGGCGGCTCTGGCAAGTTCTTTGGCGCCTTACCGCAACGATCTCACGACGTCCGCTATTGAATTGGTGCCGTCGGTCGCGACCGTATTGTCGTTTCTCGCCGATCAACCGGGGGCTCGCCTTGCGCGGATGTCGGGAAGTGGACCGACCTGTTTCGCGCTATTCACGGACGCGCCCGCTGCTCGACGAGCAGCGTCGCGCGCCCGCGCCGCCTATCCGGGGTGGTGGGCGATCGCGACGCACCTTGCGCCATGAGCTCAATCCGTCGGCATTTCCTGTTGGCCTGGCTGTTCGCAGCGACGCATTTTCTTGTGGGCTGTACCGGCTCACCGTTCGATACCCGCTCCGATCTCGAACTGACGTGGGACAAGGCGTTTGTCACGCTGCCCACCAGCGACGGATCGGCGCCGGTCTCAGCGCGTCTGGACGGGAGAGCGTTCGCGCGGTGGACCGAAAGCCAAGGCGCCCGGCGCTCTTGGCCGGTGATCGTTTACCTCCACGGCTGTACTGGATTCGGGAATTTCGAGTTGTTCGAGCGACTCGCCCGCGAAGGTTACCTGGTGATCGCCCCGGACAGTTTCGCCCGCCGCTTCCGGCCGCTGCAATGCGACCCGAAAACCCAGACCGGTGGCTATAACCTTTTCGTCTACGATTTTCGGCTAGCAGAAATCGCTTACGCGCTGCAGCGACTCGGCGATCATCCGTGGGTTGATCGATCCAATATTTTTTTAATGGGGGCGAGCGAAGGCGGCGTCGCGACGGCGCTCTACCGGGGCGATGAGATCCGGGCTCGGGTGATCACGCAATGGACCTGCACCGGACGCAGCAACGTTCGCGGCATTGCCGGCCCAACCGATCGGCCGGTACTCGCCATCGTAAGCGAACGTGATCCTTGGTACGACTCGAAGCGGGCGCCAAGCCAACGCGGCCACTGCGGCGATTACATGGCCGATCGCGCCGGCTCTCGGTCGCTTGTCGTCAATGGCGAAACGCACGACATTCATGGCGATGCGGCCAATGTCGATGAGATTGTCCGCTTCCTGGGCGCCAATCGGATGCGCTAATCGGACGTGGTCGACTTGGCGATCGAACCTTCGGCTGGAGTCGCCGGAACGCCGGTGCTGACCTGGGTAAAGGTTTCGAGGTAAACGATCGTCGTCACGGTTGAGTCGACCTCCATCTTCACCGGTATCGGCGGCAGGCGAGGGTCGAGGCGCGCAATCCAGACGCGGGTGACCGGCGGCTCGTCCGACAGGGACAGAAACGGTCGGCGCGAGAACCCCGCGATTCGATCCATGTCCATGCGGCAGCGAGTCGCTGGACCGGTGTAATAGGGGCTTTTCACGCTTTCGGCCGTGGTTTCGGCGAACACCAAATCATAGCGGCGCCGGCCGTCGAACACCGGCACTCGTTGATCGCAGACCGATCGTTGCTCGAACGTGCGGATCGCGGCGAGCGAAGCGGTGAGCAAATCGACCGCGCCCCGGGTCTTCTCTTGCGGGACCGGATCGCGTTCGTCGTCCTCCGGCGGCGGCGCGATGGTGGTCTGCAGGGTACCGTCGTCGACCGCGATGATCCGGGTCGAACGCGGGTTACCGCGCCACATGCCGTCGGAATGATGCGAGGCGAGTTGCAGGTTACCGGCGCGCAGGCCGCCGCGGCTTTCCGCGCGCGAACGAAACGAGGTCAGCCAATTCATCAGGCTCTCGCTGACCGTGGTGGCCGTGATGCGGTAATCGGCCCGATCGACGGCGATGTCGACATCGATCGTCGCCGCGCTCATGCCGCCGAAGAAAACCTTGTACTTGAGGACGACCGCGAGTTTCTCGTCGGCTCTGGCGGCCGCCGGCAACGTGCCTGCCAGCAGCAATATGGCAAGGGGCAGAGCCCGCATCCCGCGTCCCGATCGCGCCATAATAAATTTACTTGTACATCGAAACCAAGGACCGCCATAGCGGGTCACTATGTTGCAGTAATGCAACGCCTTAGCGTGACCTTGGGGAGGGGGGGGGACATAGCCCTTGCTTTTGGGCGGACCCGATAATACCGTCCGCTTCGTCGAACGCCTCAGGAACGGCTGAGGGCGGGAGATGTTCGTAACAGAAGTCGCAGCGCGTTCCGTGAGGAGGGTTTGAGACATGTCGTTGAAGACAGTTTTGTCGACGCTGCTTGTTGCGTCGCTCGTGTTAAGCGCCCCGACGATCGGGTTTGCGCAATCTCAGATGGGAAAGACCGGAACCGGTGCTGCGGCCGGCCAACAACAGGCGGCTCCAGGAGCGACGGCCACCGCTGGTATCACGGCCGGCGCGATCGCCGCCGGTATCGCGGTGGCGGCGGCCGTGGCGATCGCGGTCGCTGCCGCGGCGTCGGATGACGACAATACAACCACAACGACGACGACGACCACGACCACGACCACTAGCCGATAAGAGCGATGCGATAGCTCCGAGACGGATCGGGCGGCCTTATATGGCCGCCCGATCTTTTTCTGGAGATTACCTGGTGGTACCAACCCAAAGACTTGGACTTGGCTGCGGTTTGTTCGTTGCCGCCCTTATTGTTTGGGCGTCCGCGAACGCGCAAATTCAGGCGACGAAAACAGGCACCGGATCGGCCGCCGGCCAAAGCGGCAACCGACCGGCGCAAGCACCCCCGGGTGTTACGCTAGGCGCAGTTGTTGCAGCCGGTGCCGTCGCGGCCGCGATCGGCGGTGCGGTGGTGCTGCTAGGTGGCGCGGGAGGTGAGAGCGATAACCCCCAAGTAAATGTGAGCATCACCGCGACGTCGACGCGGTGATCCTTAAGCCGCAAACGGCTTCAAGACCTCGATCTCAATCGGTGGGAACGTCCGCGCGATATGTTGGCGGCTTTTCCAAACAAAGCCGTCGTAGCGGTCGACCCAGTAGAAGTTCGTGTGATCCCATGCAACCAACCGCGAACGACATGTTTCGCGGATAAGGACGGTTTCGAGATCAACATCGGCAATCGTCACGCGTTGTTCGCCCAGGTTTTCGAAAGTGGCGTCAATGTCGAGTCCAAAGGTTGAGCCTTTGTCTAAGTCAATCGATCGATGCCATGTCATGACACCGTTGAGTGTGTGAAGACCTTGGGCCAGTGGATCCGGAGTTAGAGGCTGCGTATTCCGAATATTCTCGGGGAAGCCGGCTGTCTTTACGACCCGGCCATGACGCGTTACCACGACAGCGCGATCACTCGACGCCCAAACAAGATCGCCGTGGTCGGAGTGACTGAGAACTAAGATGACGCGCGGGCCTTTTCCAATCTTTCCCGCAATCGTCGCGTAAGGTATCTTCGCGACTTGCTCGCGACTAATGGGTTGATCAGGATGCCCGTAAAGTTGTAAGCGAAATGCTCGATATGCGTTTTCGAGTGCAGGTGAAGTGGCGCATCCGGAAGCGGTTAACGCAGTAGCTAGCCCCAGGAAAGACCGTCGAGACGACATTGGTGAAGAAGCTCGTTTCATCGCGAGGTTAAATCCTATGACGATATCGTTTGCGCAAGTGGTTAAGGCGATCGGTACCGCGGTTACGCCGCTCACCTTCGCAGCGAGCCTTGCAATATTAGTCGTTGCCGTTCCAACCTGCTTTGCCCAGTCAAGCGATCCACTTCGCTCTTTGATCGAACAACTTAACCAATCATCGATACCGGGGCGACAAGTACTGACGGCAATTCCCGAAGCATCTACTTCGCGCCGATCTGATACAACTTCCAAAGAAGGAACACCGCTCACTGCGTCACCATTTCATACTGCGACGATCCCCGACTTTCGCCCGACACCGGCGGGGTTTTCTCCGATTGAGCTGACGTTGATAGACCAATATTGCCAGGGGTCAATTGATGCCAGGGCAGAGCGGCTGCTGGCGGCTAACCGCGAGTTCTCGTCACTTGAGCGCGATTATTGTCGGCGGGCTAACGAAACAACTACCCAGTTTGGGTACGACATACTCGATCGACCATCTCTAAGTGATATTGGCCTAAAGGGGGCTATTCGCGACGACTACGTCGTCGGCATTGGCGACGAGTTCATCGTTACCTTTTCCGGCCAGCGGCGCGGTTCGGTGCGGACGAGGATTGACCGAAGCGGGCGTTTGGTTCTGCCGGACCTTCCGCCAGTGTCTACAAGCGGCGCGACATTTGGCGAGCTGCGGGGCCGGATCGAGCTGTTGGTGGCGACGCAGTTCATCAGTACCGACGTCTACCTATCGTTGGGCGAAGTGCGACAACTCTCTGTTTTGGTTGTCGGCGAAGTCCGCCGCCCTGGCGTTTATGTCCTTAGCGGCCTCTCCAATGTCATTGAGGCACTGGTAAGTGCCGGTGGCGTTGCCAAGACAGGCAGCTTGCGCGGCATTCAGTTGCAGCGAGGAAGATCGGTCGCGTGGATCGATCTTTACGACATGTTTTTTTCTGGCGGCGCTAGTCTAAACCTAGGGCTATCCGACGGTGATCGCATCGTCGTACCGACGATCGGGGCGACAGTGGCGCTAGCGGGCGATGTTAAGCGCAAAGGTATTTATGAACTCGCGGAGGGTGCGAAATCTGCGACCTTCACCGAGTTGGTAAACCTCGCGGGCGGGTTTCTTCAACCGAGGGCGAATCGGTTTTTTCATTTGACACACGACTCTGCTGGAAAAACGCAGGCATTGGATCGACAAAAGGAAGAATTTGAGGTCCGTAACGGCGACGTTGTCGTTATCCTGCCAGCGGAGAATATCCAGCTCGGTACGGTCGAATTGGTAGGGCACGTCAGAACTCCGGGACGAAGGTCACTCTCGGTATACCCGACGATCGGAGCGCTGGTTAGAGATCGCAACGTCCTAAGGGATGATCCGTATTTGCTTCTCGCTGCCCTTCAGACGACGGATTTAACGACCGGAGCGCGTCAATTCTATCCGGTCAATCTTCAGAACATTATAGAACGAAGCCAGGATTTCTCACTTCGCGATGTCGATCGCCTCATCATTTTGAGCGGTCAAGACATTCGATTCCTTGTTTCACGAACGGTTCAGGAGATTATTGCCGGGTTACCCCGGCTTGAGAGCAGCGACTTCGATACCCGAAGTTCTCGTGGTGATAAAAACGCTGGAACCCAAACTTATGCAGCCAACCCGGCACTGAGGGAGGATCAACTTGCTCGCGATACAGTTGCTGAGGTCATCGTCCGAAAAGCTCTCGGGTTCCCATCGAATGAAGGTAGCGAATATAAGGATGGACGAGGAAGAGAGAAAGAATGCCGGGGAGTTGAGCGCCTTCGGTCGATCGTTGGGGTTGTGCGGGCTGGTCGATTCGCGAATGCCATTCAGGCGATCTCAGCGCGGCGCAATGATGATAGGGAGAGGGCCGAAGGCCAGCAACGAGCCGAGACTTGTCCTGAGATTTTTGAGAAATTCCCTGATCTCTTGCCGTTTCTACTTGAGCAGGTTGTCGCGGTTAACGGCGAGCTTCGACGCCCAGGAGCGTACCCTGTGGTTAAAGGTACGACGTTGTCCGCTCTTGTTGCCGTTGCTGGAAGCCTCACTCGGGAGGCCGATCTAACGCAAGTTGAACTCCTTCATTTTTCTGCTGACCAGCAAACCGGCAAAGCGGTGGCGGATCGCCAGCTACTCAATCTAACCAGCATCGACGCAGCAACAGTAGGGTTAGAGCCAGGCGATGTCGTTCGATTTAATCCCGTATTCGCAAATCGCGATTCAGGGCCGGTTCAAATCAGCGGCGAAGTTCAGTGGCCGGGATTTTACGAAATTCGACGCGGTGAAAGAATATCTCAAATCATCGCCCGTGCAGGAGGTTTGACAAGAGAATCATTCCCCTACGGAGCGATTTTCACTCGAGAAAGCGTTCGTTTGGCAGAGGAGGCCGGCCTTCAGCGGGCCGCACATGAACTGAACGTTGCACTGACGATTGCTGCGGCCCAGAAAGGCCTCGGAAGCGGCGCACTAACGGGCTTGTCCTCGCTCTCACAGCAACTGCGCGAAGTTCGGGCTGTGGGCAGAGTGGTTGCCGAGATCGATCCGACCGTACTTCAAGTCCGCCCTGAACTCGATACGGTTCTTGAACCTGGAGACAGGCTATTCATTCCGAAACGACCGAATTCGGTTCTGATTATCGGTGATGTGCTAAATCCGGGGGCGCAACAGTTTATTCCCGGGACCGCGGCCGAGAAGTACATTAAGAAAGCCGGGGGTTTTCAGCGGTCGGCTGACCAGGATCGAGTTTTTGTTGTACTGCCGAATGGCGAGGCGCAACCGCTATCGGTGAGTGCATTTAACTTTACGCCGGTCCAAATTCCGCCCGGCTCGGCGGTAGTCGTGCCGAAAGAGCCTGCCCCACTTGACTTGCTTACTCTCGCCAAAGACGTTGGCGGCCTTATTAGTCAGCTGGCGATTGCCGCTGCGTCGCTCGCTGTCATAACCCGAAATTAACGCGCTCTCGAAGAAGCTGCCACGCGTTCCAGCAGATCGTAGCGATGAACGTCGGTCGGTGTCTACGCATCGTGGCGATTGGAACAGGTTTCGCAGTTTCAGCAGCGGCAGTTGCAAATGCGCAGGGACAGCTTGGGTACTCGGTCAATGATTTTGGCGGAGTGGGTCTTTTGCAAACGCGGACAGCGCGGTTTGCGCCCTCCGGTCAGTTCGAAGTCGGCGTGTCTTCGGGGGAGCCCTACCGTCGGCTCTTCATTACGACGACCGCGTTACCTTGGCTCGAAGGTACGTTTCGATATTCGGAGATCACGAACAGGCTCTACTCAGAAACGTTTGCCTTCAGCGGCAATCAGTCATTCAAAGACCGAGGCGCGGATCTAAAGTTCAGTTTGGTTACCGAAGGGCGATACGTCCCGGCCATTGCGCTCGGCGTTCAAGATGGACTGGGGACAGGCGTATTTTCTGGCGAGTATCTTGTCGCCAGCAAACGCTACTTTGATATTGATTTCCATTTAGGTCTCGGATGGGGCTATTTCGCTGGCCGACGATCGTTCCGAAACCCATTGAGTTATCTGTCGGATAGTTTTCGGCTGCGTGACGATCGGTCCCAATTTGGCGGCACCTTCACGCTCTCGAACTATTTTTCTGGGGAAAAAGTGTCGTCATTCGGCGGCATTGAGTACTTTACGCCGGTAAACGGCCTGTCTTTAAAACTTGAGCTCGAAGGAAACGACTATTTTCGTGAACCGCTCGGGAATCGTTTCGAGCCGCGATCTCCGATTAATGTCGGCATCAACTATCGACCTTACTCATGGTTAGATACTGGGTTTGGCTTTGAGCGAGGCAATACCGCGATGGCGCGTCTAGTGCTTCGCACCAACTTCAACGACCCCGGGCTGCCGAAACTCGATGGGCCACCGACGCCGATCGTTCGAAGAACTCTGCGAGAGGGCGAGAAACCCGAGTCCGCAGCCGTGTCAGGTTTGACGAGCCCACCTGCGCCCGTGAGGGACGAGCCCAATGGCGATCTGATGTTCGAACGCCTCGAAGCATTAGGGTACGAAGTAGCTGCTATCGAATTTGATGCAGGCCAATCCGTTATCCGTATAGACGGTACCGGCTCGGTAACGCCGACAGAAGTAGCGTTGGCAGTTTTTTCAACGCTAGATCTTCCCGTGAGGGGAGTTGTTGTCGGCGACTCCGAAGCTAGCGGAGGTCGAAGCTGGTTTTTTGATCGACCGGATCTTGTTCAGGCTAAACGTGTTGAAAATCTATACGGCGGGCTCGAGCAACTTGGGTACGCCGTTGAGCAAGTCGAAGTGCTCGGAGAAAATCTGCGCGTTTGGGCTCGCGCACTAGGTTCGACTTCGACTGCCGATGAACTCACTTTAGCGAAATTCATCAACCAGGTAGTACCAATAGCGCAATCGATCGAACTACTCGTTACTCGGGAGGGAAGTGAGGCGAAGACGATCGTTTTTCGACCGAACAATCAGATTGCAGCTAATGCGACTGAATCAATTGGCACCTCGGTTGTAAGCGTCTCCGATCGCGACGCGGCGATGACGATCATTGAGGCCTTTTCAGGCGGCGAAATTACGGTTGACGCGGTCCAGTTGTCTGGCCCTCGAGCAACCGTCTATGTCACGCCTCGTCGTTTTCGCGAGGTAGGCCGAAATTTGGGTCGTACGGCGCGGATCGTTGCGAGCCACGCCCCTGAAAAAATAGAGGAAATCAGCATCGTTCAGATTATTGCCGGGATTCCCGTTGGTCAGGTAACGATACTGCGGAAGGATTTGGAAGGAGCGGTGGAGGGAAATGGATCACCCGAAGAAGTCTGGGCCACTACGGTCGCAGGCCCCACCCCGGCCCCGAATCTAGATCAAGCAGTCGAGAATCCGAATAGATATCCCGATTTCAAGTGGTCAGTTGCACCGCGCCTCCGTGAGCACGTCGGTGGGCCAGAGGGCTTTATCCTCTATCAGCTTTGGGTTGCGCTTGGCGCACGGCTTGAGGTCGCACGCGGGTTGTCCTTAGCGGGTACGGTCGGGGTCGACATTTACAATAACTTCGATCGTCTCCGGACACCGTGTTCTAGCGTGCTTCAGCACGTGCGATGTGATGTCCAGAGATACCTAAAAGAAGGCCAGAATAATCTTGTCAATTTACGGCTCGACTACGCCAGGTCCTTGGCGCTCGAATGGTACGGCGCCGTCTATGGTGGGATTTTTGAAGCGATGTTCGGCGGCATCGGCGCCGAAATTCTTCATCGGCCTTTCGATTCGCGATTTGCGGTGGGGTTGGATATCAATCGAGCGAAACAACGAACGTTCGAACAACGTTTTTCATTCCAGGAATATGAAATCACCACAGGCCACGTCAATTTTTATTATCAATGGCCAATTTATGACATTCAAACGTCGCTTCACGTTGGTAGATATCTCGCGGGGGACGTGGGGGGGACGCTGTTCGTTAGTCGCGAGTTTGAAAGCGGGGCGCGTGTAGGAGTCTGGGCAACACAAACCAACGTGTCCGCCGCTGAGTTTGGCGAAGGTAGCTTCGACAAAGGCTTCTTCATTTCCATTCCATTCCAACTTCTTACGTTGGAATCGACGCGCGCCGTGAACACTTTTGCATTTCGACCGCTGACAAGGGACGGGGGACAAATGCTTGGCGCTACGAAACGCCTCTATGGTGACACCGCTGATGGATCGTTGGGTCGTCTTGCCAAGGACTGGGATCGTTTGCTCGACTAATGTGGGTCTGAGACCAGAATTCGTTATCTGAGGGGTTAGTTATGGCGTCCAAATTTGACGGCAGCACGCTACTTATTACCGGCGGAACTGGATCGTTTGGTCGAGCGGCGGTGACGCATTTTTTGAAAACTTCGAAGTGTCGGGAGATCCGTATTCTTAGCCGGGACGAGACGAAACAGCATGAAATGCGGCACGCTATTAATTCGAAAATCGTTCGGTTCTATATCGGCGATATTCGCGATATTTCGACGGTGGAAGAAGCCGCAAAAGGCGTGGATTATATTTTCCACGCCGCGGCATTGAAGCAAGTCCCGTCTTGCGAGTTTTTCCCGTTGGAGGCCGTCAAAACCAACGTTCTTGGCAGCAGCAACGTTATTCAAGCGGCAATCAAATACGGAGTACGTAAAGTTGTTTGTTTGAGCACCGATAAGGCAGTGCAGCCGGTAAATGCCATGGGGATGACGAAGGCGTTGATGGAAAAAGTCGTTATGTCGACAGCACGTCAACTCGGTGACAGCGACACGGTTGTGAGTTGCGTCCGATTCGGTAACGTCCTTTTTTCCCGAGGCTCGGTAATACCGCTATTTATTCAACAAATCCGAGAGGGTCGTCCCATTACCCTGACATTTCGCGAGATGACACGATTTTTATTGCCAATAAGCCAGGCCATCGAATTGGTTGAGTTTGCTTTGGAGCATTCGACCCAAGGCGTTGTTTTCGTCCGCAAATCACCCGCTTGCAGCATTGGCGATCTCGCGCACGTTCTTCGCGACATGTTCCGCTCAAATGTTCCGATTGAGACGATAGGAGTTAGGCATGGAGAGAAAATCTACGAAACGTTGCTCACAGGGCCGGAGCTCGCTCTAGCTGACGATTTCGGCAGCTATTACAGACTGCGCAACGACACACGCGATCTCAACTACGATCTGTATTTCTCGATCGGTGCCGCGGCCTCAAGTCTTGGTGAAGACTACACGTCTCATTCGACTGAACAGCTAAACCGTGAGAAAATTCGTGTATTGCTGGAGTCTCTCCCAGAAATGGCTCAAGAATTGGTAAACGCCGGTTTGCGGTAACGCACTAACCCGTGTTCCGATTTATTCAACTGGATTAGCTTCGTGGGCACGCGAGGATTTGTCGCGCTGCTTGTTCTGGAGAGAAAAGCGTTCGCAGCAAACTAAGACCGTTGCTGCCCATTTGCTGCGTAGCCTGACGATGATTAGCGAGTCTCAGCGCAGCATCGCAAAAAGCGTCGTCGTCACCTGAAACACAACACAAGCCAACACCGTAGGTCGCGAAGATGTCGACCAAATCGTGGCCGCGATTCAAACGCGCCAAAACAGCCTTGCCGGCGGCGAGGTAACCGAGAAATTTCGCCGGGATGTTGTGTGTGCGAAGATTGGGATGGAGACTGACAACGCCGACGTTGATTTCGCTGAGAAGGGCAAAGTAGTCGGGTTCAGGCATCGTCGGCAGCAGACGAACGTTGTCGAGGCGTAACGTTGCAATCTGGCGGCGCAGCAACGGAACATGGTCACCGTCTCCGACAAGCAGAAAGGCGATATCCCGCCTGTCCTGGAGACGCTGCGCCAACCGGAGGATCGACACGGGTTCTTGCGCAGAACCGATGTTGCCACCAAAGAAAAATACGAAGCGATCGCCGAGCTGCAGCCGTTCGCGCCAACCTACTAGCGACTGATGTGTAGCAGGTCGACTCGCGGACCAATTATACAATACTTCAACTTTTCCGCGCCAAGCGGAGAGAGACGGAATGTCGCCGGGCGACTGAACTCCGATACGGTCAGCAATAAGGTATTGCTTCTTGGCGGCGTAGGTAAAAAAAGCGTAGATCGGACTCCGGCGCGACAAGACCCCTATCTCGGCCGCCCACTGCGGAAAGATATCACGCAAGACAAGGTACGCGGGGCAGCTCCACAACTGCTTCAAGCGAGCGACAAGCGGTGAGAAAAAAATGGTCGGCGAGTAGAAAACAATCAGATCGTGCCGCGTTGATTGAAGAAAGAGTTTTGCGTGTCGCCAAATGATTGTTGATAGCAGTACTTCAATTAGGGCGCGAAGCGGCTTAGTGCGTCCCTTTGTTCGAGGAACAAGCACACGCGCGATCGAGATCGTTGGAGTGTCCTCGATAGAGAACTCCCGATCAAGCTGTGCGCTTGGCGCGAGAATTGTTACTTGATGACCGCTCGCGTGGATCGCTTCAGCGAGTTCACGAATAAGCTTAGGCGCAGATCGGATCTCGGGGTAGTAACTGTCGACCAGCAGAAGAACGCGCATGGCGCTCAGCTACCGCTGAAAACGGTGTTGGCGTAGAGGTTGCGGTGGCACGCGACCCAAGCGCGACACTCGGTGAGCATTTTGGGATAGTCGGGCACGGCGTAAGCCTGCGGCCGATCGTTGATGAGGCTTTTATCGGTGGCCTTGCCGGCTACCGGTTCCACGGCAATGCGTCCCGAGCGAAACACCTGTGACATCAAGGTCAAAAGGTCATACTTGGTGATCGCGCGCGCCGGAACGCACTGGTAGATCCCGGTGACCTTGACGCGTTCGGCAACGATCGCAGCAATAACGCGCGCCAGTTCTACCGTCGTCAGCCCGGTCCATCGCGCGGCAGTCCACCCCTGACAACGGTCGCGTTGTTGGAGAAACCAGAGCATGAGGCCGACGCCCAAATTGCTCAGCTCTGGCCCGACGATCGAGGTTCGAATCGTAACGTCGCGAGCATTGCATAGCTCACCAAGAGCCTTGGATGCACCGTAGATATCATGCGCGTCCGGTACGTCAGTAACGGTGTAGCCGCCGCGGGTGCCGGAGAACACGCAATCGGTACTTAGGTGAATAGTGCGGAATTCGAGTTCCTGGCCCCAGGCTGCCAGGGCATGGGGGAGGTAAGCGTTGACAAGGATCGCTTCCGCTCGATTGAGATCGGCGGCAGTGTTAAGCACACCGACCGCGTTGACCACCCAGTGCGGCCGCGTGCTCACAAGGAGTGAGCGGACGGCATCGATGTTTTGGGCATCGAGCGCCACCAGACCAGGCGCTGCAGCGCGAGCAGTACCAAGGACCTTGATCCCCGCTTCGGCGAGAGTCGTCGCGATGACGTGACCCGCCATCCCGCGTGCGCCGAGCACGATGACCGTCATGCGTCGCCTAACGGGCCGCTGATCTTGGCAGCGGTTCGCCCAGCATGAAACGGACGACTTTCTCGGAGACGAGATCGTCGTCATACCCTTCGGGCATACGCCAAGCTGTCGAGGCCTCGGCCATCGCGCGAACGGCGGCGACGACTCGGTCCGTTTCGAGGCCGCTCACGATGTTGCTGCCGCAGGCGAGGGTTTCGGGCCGTTCGGTGCTGTCGCGGATCGTCACGGCTGGCACGCGGAAAATGCAGCATTCTTCTTGGACGGTGCCGCTGTCGGTGAGGACGAGGCGAGCGTTCTGTTCGAGCTTGACGAAATCAAAAAACCCCATCGCGTCGACGCAGCGTATCCGCCCGGGGTCGGGGATGAGCTCGAGTGCATCGAGCTTCTGCCGCGTACGGGGATGGACGCTTAGCACGAGCGGTAACGACAGATCTCGACTCGCGGCCTCAAGCGCAGCTACGGTCAAGCGCAGACGGGTTGGATCGTCGACGTTCTCGCTTCGATGCGCGGTCGCCAGGAGGTACTCGCGCGGCGCCAGCCCGAGCCGAGAGTGGACATCGCTCGCGGCGATGCGTCTAGCATAGTGGTCGAGCACTTCCTTGATCGGGTTACCACATACGAAGATCCGTTCAGGGCGGATGCCTTCGCTAACTAGATTGTCGCGGCTACCTGGCGTATAGGGCAACGCGAACGAGGCGATCGCATCGATAACGCGGCGATTGACCTCTTCAGGTACTTTCCAGTCGCGGCAGCGATTGCCCGCTTCCATATGAAAGACCGGGACACCCATGCGTTCGATTACGAGCGTCGCGAGAGCACTATTGGTGTCACCAAGCAGAAGAACCCGGTCCGGCCTGAAACGACCGAGCTCGCGCTCGACGCCCTGTAGAATTTTGCCAATCTGGCCGGCAACGGAGTCGGAGCGAGAGTCGAGCACGGCATTGGGCTCGCGCAGCGTTAGCTCGCGGAAGAAAACGTCAGAGAGGTTAGCGGCGAAATTTTGCCCGGTATGGAGCAGGAAGTGATCCGCTGAATGGTCGAGCCGTGGGATGATGCGCGATAGCCGAATGATCTCTGGCCGGGTGCCGAGAAGGGTCATGATCCGCATCGTACTTCGGACCTGTTACTCGAATGGTGTGGCTGGGCGATGGAAACGAGCGCTTAACCTTGCGCCACGGGCGAGCGGCGCAGTGCCGAGCGAACAAGAAAGGCGGCAACCACCAAGCCTGCGCCGAACATCGCACCACCGACTAATGCGGCGATGCCGAACAGTAGCAAATTCGGCAGCGTCGGCGTGTCGCTCGCCTGTGGCGGATCGACGACACGCGCTGCATAGGGCAGATCGGAACTTAGCGCCATAATCTTGCGCTCCTCGTTCGCCAGGACGTCGATCAGCGCCATACGCATGTCGGTCATCGTTACCTCGCGCAATCGGCGCTGTAGAAAGGCCATGTTGGCGGCAGTACTTCTCTGATCCTCGGCACGAATCAAAGCCTCAGCCTCGTAAAACACGTTGGTTAGGAATTCAACGGCGAAAGCGCGGTTCGGATACTCGAACGAGATTCGAGATACGCCGTCTATCTTCTCGAAGACCTTAATCTGAACCGTGCTTCGGGCGAAAGCCGCAAGCTCGACTACCGTCGGCGGTTGCCATGGCGGTGCGTTGACCTGACGCGCTGTGAACGCCGTTAGTTTTGAACGCCAGTCTTGCGGCGCCACCCAACGCCGGTTGGTTTCGTCCCAGCTGCCGGAAAACACCTTTTTTAGGTAACCATGGTGCTCGTCGAGCTGCCTAGCGAGGGCGACAGAACCGATGGTGGCCGTGAGACGATCGAAGAGGCTGGCCTGACGGGTCGAGCGCAAGCCGAACAGCGAGTTCACTTGCGACGATTGTTCGGCGAATTGTATCGGTGAGCCCGCTGTCGGTATGACCACCATCTGGGCAACATAGCGCGGTGAAAAAACCGAGACGAAATAGGCGACAGCCCCAAACGCTAGTGCGATGCACAACAAGATGACCCACTTGCCGCGCCACAACGCCCGCACGAGCGAGCCGAGGTCGATGGATGGTGGCGGTTCGACGGTTGCGGCAGAGCCGGAGCGAGCATCTCTCGGATCCACGCGGAGCTGGCTACCTTCGTTCATGTGGGACTGCAGAGAAACCTTGGTTAAATTTGAGTATCTGTGACACTAACATGAACCCTGAGGATGGCGCGAAGCAGAGGTTCGCGGCGCGCTCCGCGGACCAACGCCGAAGCTTTGGTCGACATCAGTATTCAGCACTTGTTGATGTGGCGCCCTTCGGCTGTGCGCTGCTACTCATCTGGTCCCACTTAGTCTCGACTGATTGCTTAGCTATCGCTGCTACCGTTCCGCTGCAACTGGGATAGTAGCTTCGAACATGCACGCGAACCCGAATACAGAGATCTTGCCGGAAGGCTCAACTATTCGCTCGACGGTGAGCACCTCAAGTCCTGCCCGTTCGAAAAGTCTCGCGAGGCTGGTCGGACTGTATAGATGTCGATGCAGGGCACCTAGGATGTTGTCCTCGGGTGGACGAGAATTAATTGTGCGTTTGTCGGGCACTTCGACGTAGAGGAGCCCGTACCGCGCATTCAGGTATTGCCTGAGTTCCTGAAGCAGGGTTAACGGCTCTTCAAAGTGCTCAAGCACTTTGTTGAGCGTGACGAGGTCATAACTCTCCTCTGGCAAAACGCATGGGAACGTCTGAGCGACGACGTCAAAGAGCCGAAGGGATCTCAGGTGGGATACCGCTAGCGGGTCGCTTTCGACTGCGGCTAGCCGCCAGTGCTCCTTCGCCTCCAGCGTTTCCTGTGCCAACCGTGCCAAGAAAACGCCAAGTCCTGCACCGACGTCGAGGGCGCGAGGGTTCAAAACGTTAGCCCCCCAGAAGCGCTGAGCGAACCTGCGCACGCGTCGAACGCGGCCCGCGTTATCCGAATGGGTGGGCGCCATGGCCATGACCTCGGCATAGCGCTCGGCCAATGAACGGCTGCCGTAGTCTATTTGGTAGTAGGCCTTCGCGAGAGGTGCTAACCGCTGCCGGTCGGCGGGGCGTAGGACGTTTGTTGCGGCGCCGCAGTCAGGGCATTCGACCCACTCACGCCGATAGCCAACTTCAGGCGTTTTCGCCTGGCGTTCGAAGCGGTCAGGCTTTGTTACCAAAAGAAGTACGGGGCCCAGGGTCCCCCCACACAAGGAGCAACACGCCTCTGGATCGATAGTGGAAGCACTTCCGTTCACTGCCGTTTCACCCATATGGGCGGCGCGTTGCCTGCGTATAGGAAATGCACCGGGAAGGTAGGTTCGGTCCCGTCCGCTTCGAGTGAAGCGATCAGCCTGTCTTGTATTGAGAAGTCGCGGGTAGCGAAGGGCGCGCGAAGCTCTCGCAGCAGAAGGCCATCGTCCACGCGGCGAACCCGGGTGCAGGCGGGATCGTAGGTGATCTCGATCTTGGTGCTCGTGCCAAGGGACAGGCCGCGGAAGGGCGCGAGAAGTCCTTCAGGTGCAGCCGACGAAGCAAAGAGAGGATTGGTATCCTTCTCGTGTACAGCATCCTTGGCGTTCTTTTCTGCGATCACGACGAGATTGATGTCGACGTGGGCGCGTATCGGCGTCAGCCCTGCCTTGCGCATCAGCGTGGTCAGCGAGCGTAGCGAGAACGTGTGGCAATGCATGATGCCGTGGCTCTGGCGGATGAGCCCTTCCCCTTGCCAGAGATTAGGCACCTCGATCATCACGTGGCCACCCTCGCGCACACGCAGCGCCATGGCTCGCAATTGCGCGAGCGCGTCGGGGACATGTTCCAATACGTGAGTAGAGAAGGCGAGGTCGAAAGGCCGCTCATTCGCCAACTCAGAACTGGGATCGGTTACGTCACGCTCCACGACCGCCAAGCCTAGCTTTCGGCAAGTTTCTGCGCGGCGGGCGCTTGCTTCCTGGCCCATTACGGCAAAGCCGAGGCGGCGAAATAGCAGTAGCTTGTCGCCGTAGCCACAGCCGACTTCCAGCACACGATTGTGCCCCCGTGCTGGGAACAGATAGCTCCCGCGCTGCTCCGTGATGCCCTCTAGGGCCGCGCGCAGGTAGCGGAAGTGGCTGTCCTCGCCCTTCACAAAGTCGCGCACTCGGTTGTAGATCGGACCGATGCTAGCGCTGTTCTTAAGCCGCTCGCGCAGGCGGCGCTTCAGTCCCCAGGTCGTCGAATTTCCTTCGTCCCACCCGCGCGCGTAATAGCTTGCGATCCATGCAGCGCTTGGCATCTTGCGGTGATAGCGATGCTCGCAGGCTGAGCAGAAGGCAGATTCGATCGAAGTGCGATCACCTGCTCGAACCTCGGCGAGTAGTGTGGACGTCGCCTTTCCGCCACACACCGGGCAAGCGAGGTTCACGAAATTTCCCTCAACCAGGTACTGCACTTCAGTGCCGGGCCCCGGATGAGCCTCGTGAATACGAACGGTGAGCGTCACGGCGGACCTTTCAGGGAGCGGCTAGCAGCGTGATCCGCTGGCGATCGTTGATTTCGGTTAGGAGCCTCTGCTTGAGCGCAGTCGGCACCACGCTGGTACAGTATTGTGGGTGACGGGGTTGGCGGCTGTTATAAGCGAAAAACACGGTAAAACGATCACTGCTGACGGGAAGGCTACCGCGGTGCCAGATGGCACATGTATCGCCAAATATGACTGTACCGGCCGGGCCGGCGACTCGGGCCCAACGTTCACGGGGTACGTTCGCTTCCATCTCGTTCTCCTCGACGCGCCGAAAAGGTCTGAAGCGCTCCGGCATCGCTGAACGGGGGATGTATTCAAAGCCGCCGCCATTTTCGTCAACGTCCTCGACATAGAGGATGATTTTGCAGATACGCCGATCCTCGTCATCTCGGTGCCACAGCCTCGTCTCGACGATGCGGCCGTCCGCGAGATCGCGCCGCGCGGTGGCGCCACGATAGGCGCAAGGAAGCCCCAGATATGCCTCAACGATGTTCAATAGCGGCTCCTCTAACCCCCATCGCACGATGGTGGGGTGGCGCAAGAGATCGGCCGGGGACTCGTGAATGACGTAAGACTTTGCATCGGCTGGGGTGGGGTGATGTGGCGGGAGTTCGGCGAAAAGGGTACGTGACTCGGCTAGAAGTTCCCGCCATAGGCCAACGCCCAGGCGCTCCAACGTACTTGCACAGGCGCCATCCGTTTCCAGCGTCGTAAGGATTCGCGCGGCCTCACCCGTGGCCGCCGCGCGCCGGGCAGTGAAATACGCGCGGTTCACGTGGTAGCGCGTATCCGAAACCAAGCGGTTAACGCGGCCAGCGATACGGGGCACGAGTGCGGCTATGCGCACGGGTCGGCCCATCGTTCTTCACGAGTAAAGCCACCCTTCCATCGGCCACCGTGTATGCGTAAATCGACGAAATTGATATCGATCACCAGCTTAGCGTGCGGTGCAAATGCGCACTTTATGTCGGCCGAAGAGGGGGAGGGCGTGCTTTCAGTCGCTGAACCACAGGGTGCGCAGGTTGCCCCGAGGTCGATGTCGCGCGAATGTTCCGCCTCCAACAAAACGCAGCACGCGGTGCTCGTTTCCTCTCGAATTAGGAAGCCTTCACTCATCAGTTGCTGGGCGCATGGTGTCGCGCTGAGTTTTTGGACTGTCACCGCTCGTCCTTCGGCAATTATGTGGCATCCCCGATCAAGGGAGCCCCGTGCTCAACGAGAATAAGGCTGACCTTTGATATCGTTGCGGGCAAGGTTATATCGAGGGCGCGGTAGAAAAAAGCGATCACGCCGCCGCTCCGCGGCTTGACGTCGCTGAAGCATCGTCGCGCGCACCGAAGAAGTCGACAAGTTCACGCCGCTCCATCCAGCGGGCGAAGGCAATGAGATCAGGAGCAGTACCGAACGCTTGCGGTGAGTTCAGCAAAAGCTGTGTATTGCTTGAAAGATGTGGGCTCGCGACTCGGGGAAGATTGTAAGTTACGCGAAAGGATTGCAGCTTAAACGGCCTCTCGCGAAAAACTGCGAGAGCGTAACGTCGCGCCAATTCGACAGCTCGTGCATCGAGCCGGGGCAGCTCGTGCAGCCCGCTCAGTATCGCCTGATAAGCACTCCGCGTTGCCGGATCGATCGTGAAACCCAGACCCTCGTACCGCCCTGTGCCGGCGGTGATCACTGGTATTCCGCAGGCTGCGAGCTCGATTCCCACCGTACCCCGAACAGTAATACCGTAGTCAATCACCGGGAATAGCGCGAACGTGTTGATGGGTGTGTCGGGCAACATCAGCTTGATATGCGCGGGTAATTTGCCGAGCGCACGTTCCAGCGCCTCCATTTCCAGGAGCCGCATCGGCATGCCATCCATCTTCGCGCGCCAAACGTTGACTGGGTGCAGCTTGACGATCCAGTTTATCTGCGGATTTTCGATTGCAGCGCGCACGGTCTCGACCAGCCATTGCTCATAGTCGGCGTAGAGGCTGCGGCCATAGAAGAACGTCGCGTCGTAGAAAATGTGCGAAAAAATCACGGCTGTCTTCTTGGTGGGGTCGAGCGCCAGCGCCCGTCGCACTTCGTCAACCCCCACCAGCAGCTTGCCTTTCTGAAGCTCCACCCGGCTGAAGAAGGCTCCACTATGGTAATGCCCTTCAATCTCTGCTAGCGCCTCGGCATCGTGCGCCGCGCTCCACGGCCTCGCCTTCACCCACGCCCAGGTGGCGGGGTCGAGAGCGTAAGTGTGATTGTCGTGAGTTTGCTTTGTGTAACGCTTGAAGACAAGGGACCCTGCATCATGCGAGCCGGCCCAGTGCACAGCGTCGATACCGCGCTCTAGGCAGAGGTCGTAGAGTTCGCCGGCGGGTGTGTAGCCCTTCTCGTTGAAGAGGGCGCAATCTGGCGATAGCGCATCGAGGGCCGCGCGACCGGCGCGAAGCGCCGTCAGAGACTGGACCAGCGCGTCACGGACAAAGGGGCGGTGCGTCGAATTCGGGTCGAGCGTGCCGACGCGCAGCGTGCGCACGACCGTGGAAGCAATATAGCGTCCTATATGCAAGCCGTCCTTGGTAAGGTCGAGTAAGCTTGCAAAATCGTGGATACTTTCCATTAAATGCTCGGCCTCGACCTTCGCCTCGATGCGCATCGTGTCCGTAGTGTAGTCGCGTAGATGATGGCATCGCGTGGGACCGAACGCGCCGTGCGTGGCGCTGAACAAGCGGGAAGGCGCTGTCATCAGCGCGTCCGTTCGCCAGCTATGGAGGCGAAGCATCTTGCCGAGCACCGCTTCCACTTTGATCCCCGAGTAGGTGGCATGGAGATCAACGAAAAGTGCGCGACGGATGGGAGGGGGCTCGGCCATGCGGCGCAATCTCGACGTTTGCCATCGCCACGCAAGGAGATCGCAGGCAACCGCGAGCTTGCCTAGATATGCGGTCATCGGCACCGCTAAGGCTTCAGATGCATGCTGATTGAATCAATTGGGCCGGTCGAGATCGGAGTCGGAACGCGTCCAATACCATCGCTCTCCCGGGCTCGGAGGGTACTGGGGAGCGACCAGAGGTGGTCGTACGGCGGACGGAATGGCGCTTTTACCACCGTTGAGCGGCTGAAATCTTGATGGGAAGGCCTCGCCATGTGGTGAACAGTCCACACGCACGAACGGTGTTGCATCAAGCCAACTCGAAAAACGGCCGTGCGTACAGTAGTAGTCCGCGAAGGTGATATCGCCCGCGCGCAACTCGTGGGCGACAAGTGCCCCTAGCGCTACCGCATTCGTCTCAGACACCGGCAAGAACTCGACGACGCGCAGCGCGCGCCCGAATGGTTCGCGCCCTAAAGCCGTGAGCACGGTGATCGTCTCCGTGCGGAACACCAGCAGCCCGAAGCGGCCGGCTTCTTCAACGACATGGACCGTATAAGCAAAGAGTGGATGCTTTCGATAGCGCCACTCGAGATAAGCAAGGTCTCTCTTGGCGCCAACTATCTCATCCGCGAAGCCAGGCCAACCTTTCGCATTCCAGCTTTCGTCGAGCGGTTGCGCACGTCCCAGGTTAGGGTCAGCCGAGCCTCCCTTTGCTCCCAGCAATGCGAGAAGCCCGGTTCGCGCGTTTCCCGGCAGATCTGGGTGGGCCAGCGCGATGAGTTCCTTTAGTTGAGGCAGCGCACCTGGGCCTGGCATGACGTAGCGCATCATGTTCGGGACAATTGTCCAGCCCCATGCCTTATAGAGTGGTTCGACCAATCTGTTGATGCCCAGTCCGACGAGGCGGCAACCCAGATCCGTCTCAAACCAATGGATTAGCCGTCGACCGATTCCACTACCGCGCGTCTCGGGCAGCACCAACCAGTTGGTGGGCCAGATCGCCGCCTCCTCTACCCCGCGGTGCCACAGGATGAATGGAATGCCACCAATACAGCCCACGACACGATTGCCGGCGCGGGCGAGGACAAAACTGTGTTCCGGCCGATGCCAAGCCGGGCTGTCACCAAAGCTCCAGCGAAAAAGCTCAGGTGAACGATAGTAGATGTGGTCTTTAGCCCAGTACGTATTCAAAAATGTGAGGGCCTCTGCCGCCCGTTCGCGCGGCACGAGTTCAATGCGCGTTTCCGTTGTGGGGGCAGAGGGGATCGCACCAGTCATGACGCCTCGGCGCGCAGCGCGATCGTAAACTCGTTAGGCGAAGCTTCTGCCGTTTGGGGTAGATCATTGGTGTCGAGTCGAGGCAAAAGGTAACGCGCAACGATACCCTTCACCAGCGCGCGTTCGCCGGTGAGCGCGCCGGCATAGCCTGCCTTCTTCACCGCCAGGATGGCTGTTTCATCTACGGCTCCGTGCGGGTAGGTAAAGAAGCGCGGCTCGTCCGGCCGGATGCCGATCTCGTCAAGCAGGCTCCAAGGACCCTTTACCTCTAGCCTCAACTCATCCGAGCTGATGCCGGTTACCCGTCGATGGCTTGCACCATGGCCGCCGATCTCCATACCCATGCGTGCCATCACGCGGAGCTGTGCCAAACTGACATAGACTTCGCGCGCGAAGGTGGCGCGGTCGGTGCCGAGCTTGGGGCCGATGAGCCGATCAAGCAACCACCTAACGCTAGCAGCGGGCAGCGCTACCTGAAACAGCCGCTTGAGGAAGATGACCTCGGCCGGATCGTAGCGGCCAGGTTTTGCCCACTGCGCGTGCAAGGCACCGAAGTTAGGCAAGGAGGCACGCTCTGGTAGCGACTCGTAAAGCGCCGCGATCTCCGCGGTGAGCACTTGAACGTCGGGACAGGCCGCCAGGATGTGCTGTACTAGTTGGACATCGAGCGGCCCGCGTCCGAGCGCGGCGTCGGAGGACACGAAGAAGGCGCCGCTCATCTTCCGCTGGATTAGCGCGGGCAGGCAGTACGTATAGTGATCGGCGAGCCCATCATCGAAGGTGAGAACGCACGCATTGTGCGGTAACTGCGTAGTGTCAAAGCTCACGCGCACTAGATCAGCCAGCGACACCACCTCGTAGTGCCGCGCGATATAGTCGAGCTGACCCTCGAATCGCGCGAGGTCGAGGCCCGCAAGTGCCGGATAGCGCGTCTCCGCGAGCGGGCGAACATAATGATAGACGACGATTGTCAGCATGAGACGCGGATAATTCGATCAGCGCTGCATTCTGTCAATGGGGCTAGCAATCGTGGAATTCAAGGGAGCGCGCCAATCACCAGCGCTAGTTTCGCTGCCACAATATCGTTGCCGCGTGGCGACATGTGCGCGAGGTCCAGATACACCGGCTTCTCAGTTTGGACTGCTCGGCGAAGGTCAAGATAGGTCGTGCCGCAAGCGTTCTGGTGCTCGAAGACGTTGTTGATCGCGAAATAAGTCCGGCTAAAAGCAGGGACGAGAGCCGGGATATAGATCTCTGTCTTGCCAAGAATAGTCTGCTCCTCGCGTGACGGCGTCTCTTTGGAAAACAATGTCGGTTGCAGGGCGAAGATGGTCTTAAAGTGCAGCTGCTGTCCGGCCGCCGCGACAATCGCCATCGAACCACACACGTGATTGGCCACTGAGCTCGCGCGCCGTTCGATCTCTTCGGTTTCGCTCGCCATGACATTGCTCGGATTGTTGAGGTCGATAGGGAGGGGACCGGGAATCAGAAGTTGAAGAAAAGCGGACCGGGACCGAGCCTTGTTTAGGATTAGAGTAGTGAGGTCAGGAGCACCGCCGGCTAAGATTCCCCGCTGAAAGGCCACGAACGCCATATGCGGCTCCCCGTATACGACGCGATGCAGCGTGTCGTTGACGCCATCGTAGAAAATGACGACGTCGGGGCGATGGCGCGCCGGGGCTGGAGAAGGCTATCGCCGCCGTCTGGAATGGCGTGCCCCCGCAACGGTGCACGGTTCATAAACATCGCAACCTGCTCAGCCACGCGCCCGAACGCCTGCACGAGGAGATCACCGCCGACCTACGCCGCGACGGCCGCGGAGATCGAACAGCGGCGCAAGGCCTTTGTCCGCAAGTGGCGGCTCCGCCACCGGGCCGTCGCCGATAGCCTCGAAGAGGCCGGCGACGCCCTGTTCGCCTTCACCCGCTTGCCGCCATCGCAATGGCGCAGCGCCGGGACCTCGAATGCCATCGAACGCCTCCACGAGGAGTTCAAGCGGCGGATCAAGACCCAGACCGTGCTGCCGTCGGCCGATACGGCGTCCATGTTGTTCTGGGCGCTGCTCGCCTCCGGCCAGATCGTCATGCGCAAGGTCGATGACTGGCAGACGCTCGCCATGAAGGTCGGCGACGGCCCGATTGACCTGGCCGCCTGAACCGATAACTTCAACCCGCCGGAGGCCGCGTTACGCCGAATTCCAACACAACACGCGACGGCACCATTGTCAGCATGAGGCGCGGTTGGCGACGCCCGGTCAATTACCAAGAGCGGGAGCCTCGGTGCGGCCGAACCCCAAGGACTGCGCCAGGAAAAGCCTTACCAACCGCTGCCCCATAACTGCGAGGACGGGAAGGCTGGCTGCTAGCACCATTGCCCATTGCGCACTGTAAAACTCGGGGCTGCGCGACGGCCTGCGCTGCGACAACGACGAGCACAATGCCCAGCGCGTTGTATCCGTCGCCACAGGGTGCGGGCGCGATACGGTGTGCCAGCAACTGCACGCCCGCGCGATAGACCGCGACTGTGACGATCATGGCGGTCATACCACCTTCAACCCGAGCAGCGGCACCGAGAGGTAGAGGGTAACGTCAAGATTTATTTGTCAGGAGGAAAGGGTACTGATTCCCTGCATTTTGTTTTCGTGTGCGAAGACGGCGAAGGGGATGCGATCCAGGAGGTACGGTCTTGGAAGACGCCCATGGGTCTGGTGCGGCGTCGAACTTCGCGGAAACGGCGTTCGATGGCATTGGTGGTGCGCATCCGTTTGCGCTGATCGAGGGTCGGATAGCGCCAGCAGGTGAGCAGTTCGTCGAGATCGCCGCGCAGGCAAGCGACGGCCTTGGGATAGGTTTTCTGCTAGCGGTCGGCGAAACGGCGGGCGGCGGCGCCGGCTTTGGGCAATGTCGTGGCGTGCACGATGCAGTGGAAGGTGATGGGTTTGCGCCGCGTGACGATGACATAGTTTGCGAGAACCCAGGGGAATGCCAAGCTGGTCGGACTGCATCGATGTCGATGTAGGGCAACCAGGAAGTTGTTCTCGGTTGGACGAGAATTATTTATGCATTTTTTGGGCACTTCTAGCTTCCACGTAGAGAAGTCCGTACCGCGCATCCATATGAGTTCCTGGAGCAGGGTAACGACTCAAAGTGCTCAGGCACTTTGTTGAGCGTGACGAGGTCATAACCACGCGTGAACGTGGGAATTAGAGGTCGGGCGGTAGCCGCCAATTGGGGGTCGGATCGAGCTATCCAACAAAAACAAAGCTCTGTGCTTCGGCAGTGGCCATGAAGGGCTCGAAGCGCAGCTCGGGGTTCCGAGCGGTGAACTCTGCCCAAGCACGTCGTTCTCCTTGCTCCGGGTTGGCGCGAAAACAGTTCCAGTCATCGAATACAATGATCGTGCCCGGTTGAAGGAAATCGGGGATGAACCTCAGCACTGGTACCGTTGATTCATAAAGGTCACAGTCGATGTAGATGACCACGGCCTTTTTGTGTTTAAGTCGGGTCGAGAGTTCCGGTGTCAGAGAACGGTCATAGAACCCGCGTACAGTGAGGAGACGCTCGCGCGGCATCCCGGCGCAGGTCACTAATTCAATAAACTTCTCCTCCGAAGTAGCCAAGCCACCCTTGGACCATATTTCCTGACGATCGATCTCGCTGATCTCTGGTAGGCCCTCGAAAGAATCGAACGCAACGTAAGTCCAATTAAACAGGTGTCTCGAATGCTTCCAAGCCATGCGCATTGTGGTCGCGCTGTGGCAGCCGAACTCCAAATAATAACCTTCGAGCGGTCGGTTGATGTTGCAGAAACGTGCGATACCAAGGAAGATCGATTCACGCTGCTCCATAGCAAATTTCGAATAGTGCTCGCGTCGCCACGCCTGACCGTCGCGATAGGAGCGATCGAGCAACCACTTGACGAAACGTACGACGGGTTGTGCTGACTTCCGGATAGGTTCCGGAATGGCACGGTACTTCGACTTCAGAGCAGAGGCTATTCCCACGGGCGAAACCTATTCCTATACGTTTGGGCGCGACAAGATAGCAGGGACTAGACTATGGACTAGGGTTAATGGAGGACCGCCGACCGCAACTCGACTACCACATGTGTCACGTCGCGGTGCTCAACCCGCTGCTCGGCGGCTAGGCTCTGCCGAGGGATCGTCGCGCGCCGAAGAAGTCGGCAAATTCACGCCGCTTCATCCGGCGTTCGAAAGCAGTGAAGCCGGTGCGGCACAGAACGTATCGGGCGAGCCTGCCGCATTGCCTCTTTGCGCAAGGTTAGGGCCAGATAGACGGACGATTGTCAGCATGAGGCGCGGTTTTCGATCAAGGCTGCACGAGGTCATCGGCCAAGAACGGGAACTTCAACAGATCGGCTAATGCCGAGGGATCGGGACAGGAAAAGCCTGACCGGCCGCCGTCCCACTACTGCGAGCAGGACAAGGCCGGCCGCCAGCACCGCGGCCCGCAGCGCGAGACTTGGTGCTGTCTGGGCGACGAACTCCGCTGCGGCAACAACAAGCATGATGCCCAGCGCGACGTAGCGGTCGCCAGAGGTTGCGGGTGCGATTTGGTGTGCCAGCAATTGCGCGCCCACGCGATAGACCGTGATCATGACGATCATGGCGATCACGCCACCTTTCAACCCCAACAGCGGCACCAGGACGTAGAGCGTGGGCAGCCACAGCGCAAGCGATACCAGCATGAGTGCGCTCAGCGAACGGCCGCGTTGATGGGCATAGAGAAGGCCAGTCTGCGGCTTACCCGATGACTGAACGAGCATATAAACAATCCAATAGGGCAGAAGAACGGCCCCCTCGGTAAATTTGTTGTGTGTTAGGAGGGCGACCATATCGGCGCCGAAACAAGCAAAGGCGAGCCCCAGAGCGGTAAGACCGACATGGAAAAACTGCCACATCACTATGGTCTGTGTGAAACGGGGCCTCTGGGCTTCCCGTGCCTCTTCGATCGTCGTCGGCCATAGTGACAATGCTCCGGCTTTGACCCCCATGTGGACCAAACTGCGGTACTGGTTGATGTGTGCGTAAAGGCCGAGGCCGCTAAGGCCGAGCCCGCTCGCGAGCAATCCGCGCTCGACGGTCGTCTGAAGACCCTCGCCTAAAGAAGAGGCCATCGCCAGGGGGCCGATTTTCCGGAGCTCCAATAGCCAGCGGGTATGTATCCTTGGCACAAGGTAGGAACGCAGCACCATCAGCGCACCCAACAAGGTAACCGCTGCCGAACCGACGAGGGCGGCGAAGATCGCGATAACGCCCCAGTCGAAGACATAGAGCCCTACCAGCACGAGGCTGGCGTTCACGACGACTTGAGCTAGCTGCACCAGCGCAAACACGCCAGGCTTGCGCTGCATGACGATGACATCGTTTGCGAGAACCCAGGGCGTTCCGAGTACCATCGCGGCCACAGCCAGCCATACTGCGGAGGTCCCTGTCTCGGCGTAAATCGGATCGATGCTGGGGAGCATGGGCCAGAACGCCACGATCAGCGCGCCGAGTCCCAGCGAAACCGTGACGGTCGCATAAAGCACTGTGGAGATCATCGAGCACCGCTCCGCGTGCTCCAAGGTTTGAAAGTTGCCAGAAATGATAAAAGTCAGCCCAAGTGTTGCCATCGAGGCGGCGAGAGAGGTCACCGCAGTTACCAATGCGACGATTCCGAAGTCCGCCGGATTCAACATATAGGTAGTGAACGGCACCATCGCGAAGCTCACGATGCCACGCGCTGCGGCGGGAAGGAAGAAGAGGGAGAAGGTTCTCGAAAACAACACGGTATCGCCTTATCTGCATCGGTTCGGGTGTGCGATCACGCGGCCTAGAGGTACGTTATTTTCACGGTATGCGTCGTGAAGCGGCAGTCGCGCGACACTTGTCTCTCCGTCGAGAATCCTATCTTGAGGATTAGCGGCGCTATCTCGCCTCCGCTCCGTTCACACCGCGATAGGATTGAATGGCCGAGGTGATCCCGCGGGCCACCTGTTCCGGTGCGAAGAAAGCGCGGAAAGTTTCGTAGCCCTGCGCGCTAAGCTTTTGCCGAAGAGGTCCTTTGCGCGCAGCCTCGACGACCATATCCGCTATGTCGTCAAGGTCACGTCCTAGCAGCGCGTTCTCGCCGTCTACCATTTCCGGTATGGCTTCTGCAGCGCATGCCGGTGCGACGACGCTAGCCCCCAGGCTCCACGCATGCAGGTACCGCGTATGCGCGCAATTCAACGGCCCGAGATTGTTGAGGCACAAAAACACATCATCCGAAACTAACGCCGCGTCGATATCAGACACGAATCCCATTTGCCTTAACTCGGGCTGATCAAGAAGCTGTCGAACGTACTGCATGGGCTCGCCTGCGCCATAGAGCCTAAGCTCGAACGGCTGCCCTGCGAATCGCTTTCGTAGTTTGGGCAGAAGGTCGCGAACCAGGATCTCAAAACCATATGAATTGGCGGTAGCAAACATCTTGCCAATGCTGCAAGTGATGGCAATTGCTTCGTCTCGGCGCTTCTCTCGAAAGGAGGGCCCAATTTCGTTACATCGAGCGGCTGTTCGGTCGATAAAGGTATTGCGGGCGTAGTGGGCTCCGGCGTGGCCCTTCAAGCGGTAATAGGCCGCGAAATTGGCGGAATGGTTACCGAGGAGATGGTAGCGCTTGACCTCACTAATATGCGTGCTGGCGGCGCGGGCGGCTAGGAAGCGCGCGAGTAGATATGACTGTACGCTCGCTCCATTACGGCGTGCTAGTTCAGCCTGGGCAAAACGGCTGGGGCCATCCGGATTGCCGTAGTAGGCGTAGCGAAGGGGTACGTTTGCGCGGCCGGCAAGTGGTGTTAGCCACTCGCTCATTGGGACGAGCACCACGTCGCAGGACGCTGCCTGTAGGCGAGCATCCAGAAGTTCGTAGAACTTCACTTCGGGATGGAAGAAGTCGATGCGGGGCCATGGCCCATACTTGCGTAAGCGGGGCCGTGCTACCCATGGGAGATCGAGAGACTCAAGCACTCTAACTCCCTGCGCCTGAAGCGATGTTATTCCGGCACGCGCGGCGTCGTTGATCGGTGGGTCGTCGAAGCGATTCACTTTGAGAAAGCTCACCTCGAAGCCGGGCTGTCTGGCCAAGGCTGCGGTTAGCTCATGAAGCACGATGGGAGCGGCGTTGACGCCATGGGTGTCGTGCGCCCACATCGAGCTTGCCACCACTATATGCATGATTTTAGTCCCCCTGCCGACATTCGTGCGGGATCTGGACGGGCGCCAGATCTTGCGCCGTTCCTCTCATCGCCTCGACGAGCGACCGGACACGTGCTCCGTCATCGAAAGAGGGTTCCACCGGGATGCCGTGACGCACCGCTCCGATGAACTTCTCAGCAAGGTGGGTAAATGCCGCTACGCGGCCATCACCCGACATCACATCGTCGGCGTGCAATATCGTGCTTGAATTGAGGTCAGTGCCTACTGAGAGAACGAATCCCGACAGATAGTCCCGCCGCCGGTTCACGAGATGAAACGTCGCGTGTTCACACTCCAGTTTCCAATGATGCACCCATCCATTTCCAGAGGCATTCGAAATGTCGGCCGCCAGAGCGCAGCCGGTCTCCGTGGTCCTTTCGATGTGTGCCGTATCGGGCGCCCGTGCTGGATCGTCCGGCCAGACCCTGCAGGAGGTGGCTCCGGCTATCGAATAAATCCGGCCAACAAGCCACTCCATGAGGTAGAGCGCATGCTCGCCGAGCGCCGTCATCACGCCTCCGCACGCTGCCGTGCGGGACTTCCAACCGCTTGCGGGCCCGAAAGCGGAGGGCGAAGAGACGTGCCATGTAAGGCTGGCATGGCGGACACGTCCGTAACGCCGATCGAGCAAAAGGCCTTTGAAGATCTGGAAACTAGGCAATGCGACGAATTCATAGTCCACCATTGCCGCAAGCCCCCGTGCGCGAGTGGCATGGTCCCGCGCTATCTCGGCCGATGAAGCGAGTGGCTTTTCGGCGAGAACGTGCAGGCCCCGTTCAAGCGCCGCCGTAATGGCGGGGTCGGCTTCGAAAGGGGGCGGCGCTACGGTGACAGCGTCGAGATTAGATTCCATAGACGGAAGGTTTTCCCATCCGCCATAGGCCCGAGGCACATCGAGACGCACCGACACTTCTTGCGCCCGCGCCAGGTTCGCTGCCGCGATTGCTTGGACGCGTACTCCCTGGAGCGCTTGAAGTCCGGGCACGTGCACCGCGGCGCCAAACCCGGCGCCTAACACACCCACGCGAACGATAGAGCGATCACTCATTGACGAGCCACTCACGCGTTTGGAACTTCCAGTAATTTGGGCGCGGGCAGGGGAACGATGAATTTTCCGCGGTATCCCTTTTGGCGCAGATTGCGCGCAAGCTCTGCGCCGATGTGCCACGAGAGAAGAAGTGCGTATTCAGGCTGGTCGTTGAAAAGGCGTGCTTCCTCCTGCACGGGAATACGCGTGCCCGGCATATAGTGGTTTACCTTGGGGGACGTGGGAATCTCCATCACCGCGTCAAGCGTGTCGGCGTCGATCCCGGTATAGGAGATAAGCGTACTCGCGCGCGACGGCGCGCCGATGCCGTAGATGCGCCCGCCTTGGCTCTTGATTTCGTGCAACAGCGTGTTGAGCGCCCGTTTCGAACTCGCAACGCGAGTGCGAAAATCGCCGAGAGCGCGGCCATCGTCGAGCCCTGCCCGGGTCTCATCGGCGCGCAATGCCGCCACCGACGGATCGATGGCGCGCGCTCCGCGCCGGCCCGCATAAACGCGGATGGAGCCGCCGTGAGTGGGGATGCGTTCGACCCGAAACACGTCGAGATCGTGCGAGCCAAGGAGCGCGGTCAAACTGCCCAAATGGTAATATCGGAGATGATCGTGGTAGATCGAGTCGTATTGCAGGGTCTCGAGGAGACCAAGCAGATAGTGCGATTCGGAGATGAAGACACCATTGTCGTCGAGCAGCTCCTTGATGCCCTCGATAGCCGGGTGGATATCGTCGATGTGAGCGAACACATTGGTTGCCGTGACCACCTTTGCGGGCCCGTATTCCGTGCGAACGGCTCGCGCCAGTTGCGGAGTAAAATAGTCCTGAATCGACGCGATGCCGCACGCCACCGCATCCTTCGCTGCATCGGATGGTTCGATGCCGAGCACCCGGCTGCCGGCGTCCCTGAAGGGACTGAGGAGCGTGCCATCGTTGGCACCAATATCAATCACGAAATCACCCGCTTTCAGGCCGAGGTGGCGTGAACACTGGCGCTGGAGCTCTGCGAAGTTGTCGCGCAGGATACGTGTCGAATTGCTGCGGTAGGTGTAGCTCGCGGGATAGAGGATTTTAGCCGAGACGACACAGGTGACCTGCGCCAGCGCGCAGGTTGGACAACGCACGAGCTCAAGTGGAAAGGAGGGTCGCTCGCCGAGCGGGCTTCCCACCGCCACCATGTCGTTCCCGGTTGGTACGTAGCCAAGGAATATGACGTGCTCCAACCCCATGCGACCGCAAGCTTGGCATGCCGCAATGGTCCGCGAATTCATCGACGGCATGGCGCCGCTCCCTGGCTGGATGCAGATATCGTCATCTGTGTCGCCAATGATCGTGGCGGCATAGTGAATCAAAGTCGGCCAAATTGATCCTCCAGTCGGACGATATCGTCTTCTCCGAGATATTCGCCTGTTTGGACTTCGATGACGACGGTTGGGTCAGTCGATGTGTTTTCGAGGCGATGTACAGCTCCGACCGGCACAAAAATCGACTGGTTCTTGTAGACGACGATCGTTTTGCTGTCGAGCGTTACTGTGACCACACCGGAAACGACAACCCAGTGTTCTGACCGACGATTATGCTTTTGAAGAGAAATACTTTTATTTGGCAATATCGTCAAACTTTTTACTTTATAACCATCGAACTCTTGGAGTGTTTCGAAGAAACCCCACGGTCGGTGCACCCGACGGTGCATATCCAACTCAGGGCGATTCTTCCGACCGAGTGCTTCGACAACGGCCCCGAGGTCCTCGATACCCGTCCGCGACGCGATCAACAACGCATCGCTGGTATCGACAACGTAAAGATCCTGGACACCGACGGTCACGACCAGGCGTTCGTCGGCGCGCACGTAGCACCCTTGCGTATTCGTGAGATAGGCATCGCCGACAACGACGTTTCCGTTCGCGTCGCTAGCCGTTGCCTCCTTTACCGTCCGCCACGAGCCGACGTCGCTCCAACCCATGTCAATGGGAACCACGACCCCGCGCTTGGTTTTTTCCATGATCGCGCGATCGATGGGCTGAGCCGGACACATTTCGAAAGCAGCGTCGTCCAAAAATATTGCGTCGCCGAGCCGTCGACCGCCACCAAGCGAGCGTTCGCAGGCCGCGAGGATGGTCGGTGCGAACTGCGCGAATTCGTCGATCATTCGATCGACGCGACACAAAATAAGTCCGGCATTCCAGAACGCATTCCCCTCATCGATGTAACCTTTGGCGTCGTCGATATCGGGTTTCTCGTGGAATCGCGCGATGCGGTGCGCGTGCGCGCCAAGCTGTTCTCCGGTCACGATGTAGCCGAAGTTCGAGTTGGGATCTTCGGGTCGGACTCCGAACGTGACGATACCGCCCTCTATCGCGAGTCTGACTGAAGACAACACCGCCTCAAGCAGCGTCTCAAGGTCGTGAATAATGTGGTCGGCCGGCATGAAAAGCGCAATGGCACCCGGGTTTACCCGCTCAAGGGCGAGCGAGCTATAGGCCACCGCGGCGGCGGTATTCCGCCCGAAGGGTTCGAGCAGGAGGCACGTCGGCTGCACGCCTACGGCTTGAAGCTGATTGACGACAATGAAGCGGTGTTCCGCATTGCAGGCAACCCAAGGAGCGGCGAAGGCATCATTGTTTCGAAACCGGCAGGCGGTTTCTTGCAGCAACGTGTTCTCGGACTGGATCGCATAAAATTGCTTTGGAAAATCCGCTCGAGACAGAGGCCACAATCGTGTGCCTGCTCCGCCCCCCAGGATGATGGGAACGATGGGCTGGAACGTCATTTTATACCGTCATACAAACTGGCCGAATAATCGGCACTTCGCCGAACGTTGGATCTTTTTTGGGGAGTTGCATTGCAATCGACGGGCCGGGGCTCGCTCCTGAATAGTCCGAACACCGTTACGCCGGCTCCCACCACGAAAACGTTCCGACAATATGGGGCAAAGTCGACAAATGCGGACACACTTTTCAACATAGACGAACCGGTCGAGCGCCGAGCGTCTCGTACCCCGTTTCGGAGACCTTTGCTAGATTAGAACACATGCGCGATCTAAAACAATTGTCGGACGCTCCATTGGTTACAACCGCGAGGGGCGCTATGTTTATTGACGCCGTTCGTGGCAGGACTTGGCGCTAGCGATGGCTCAATCATCGTCTCTATCGGCGCAGACCACCTTTGACGCATTTGATGCGCTCACCCAGGCTCAGGACCCATTAACTTTCTTGTGCCATGAAGGATCTGTTGATTCAATGGCGGCACACGGAGGTGTCGCCATGGATGAACTGTTTTTGCTTTCCGAGGGGCAGATGCGCCGGATCAAGCCTTATTTTCCACTC